>DATNBS010000231.1:0-14264 GCA_035571895.1 Arthrobacter sp.
GCCCAGCGGGGGGCGGACAGACTCGTCGACCACCGTCTCGCGCGGCAGCTTGCCCCGCTGCTCGTAGTCGGTGGGTTCGTTGTGCCAGCTGGCGTAGTGGCGGGTCATGGCGTCCTCGGTTCCGTCCTCGGTCCCGTGCCGTTCCGGGGCACTGCCCCGGAGAGCACGACGGCGGCCCCTCCTTCGCCGAGGAAGGCTGGACCGCCGTCGTCGGCAACTGCTATTCGGCGTCGGCCTGCGACAACGCGTCCACGTCGGAGAGGGTCGCCTGCGGGGCGTTGACGGCCTCAGCGTCGCCCAGGCGGAGCCCGGTCCGGGTGTCGAACATGTGCACGTGCCCGGTCTTGGGCTGCACGTGCATGGTGTCGCCCTTGAACGGGGGCTTTCGCCCGTCCACGCGCAGCACCATCGGGTACTCCCTGCCGTCGAGGGTCGCGTGGCCGTACACGTACGCGTCGGCGCCGAGTTCCTCGACGACGTCGACCTCCACGGGCAGGCCGTCGCCGGCCGCGACCTCCCCCATGTCCTCCGGGCGGACCCCGGAGGTGATGGTCTGGCCGTTGGCCGAGGCCAGCACGTCGGCATCCACCGGGTAGGTGTAGCTGCCGAACCGGATGCCCCCGTCCACGACCGGCAGCTCGAGCAGGTTCATGGCGGGGGAGCCGATGAACCCGGCCACGAAGACGTTCATCGGGCGGTCGTAGAGGTTGCGAGGGGTGTCCACCTGCTGCAGGATCCCGTCCTTGAGGACCGCGACGCGGTCGCCCATCGTCATGGCCTCGACCTGGTCGTGGGTGACGTAGACGGTGGTGACGCCCAGGCGTCGGGTCAGCGAGGCGATCTGGGTGCGGGTCTGCACGCGCAACTTGGCGTCGAGGTTCGACAACGGCTCGTCCATCAGGAAGACCTGAGGGGACCGCACGATCGCCCGGCCCATGGCGACGCGCTGGCGTTGGCCGCCGGAGAGGGCCTTGGGCTTGCGGTCCAGGTAGTCCTCGAGGTCCAGCAGCTTGGCGGCCTCGCGGACGCGCTCGGCACGTTCGGCCTTGTCGACGCCGGCGATCTTCAGGGCGAAGCCCATGTTGTCGGCGACCGACATGTGCGGGTAAAGCGCGTAGTTCTGGAAGACCATGGCGATGTCACGGTCCTTCGGGGGGACGTCGGTGACGTCGCGCTCGCCGATGAGGATGCGGCCGGAGTTCACGTCCTCCAGTCCGGCGAGCATGCGCAGCGAGGTCGACTTGCCGCAACCGGAGGGGCCCACGAGGACGAGGAACTCACCGTCCGCGATGTCGAGGTTCAGCTTGTCCACCGCGGGCTTCTGCGTGCCCGGGTAGAGCCTGGTTGCGTTGTCAAAGGTGACAGTGGCCATGAGTGATCAATCCCTTCACGGGCAGGTACGTGCCCGACGATCCGTTGTGAATGGTGTCACAATCATCGCACGGCGAGGACCATTTGCAACAGGGCCGGGACGTCCCCGATTCCATCGACCCGGAATTCCGCCCGCGTCCGGCCGGGACCGACCTTCACGCCGATGTCCCCGCGGCCCAACACGGCGAACGCGTCCTCGTCGGTCACGTCATCCCCGACGAAGAGCACCGCGTCCGCATCAACCACATCGCGCAACCAGGACAGGCCCGCGCCCTTGTTCGCGTGCACGACCGAGCACTCGAGCACGTTCTTGCCGTCCCCCAGCGTCAGGCCCTCCAGGTCCTCCAGCCGATCCCGGGCCACGCGCAACGCGGCGGCGCCGACCTGTGGTTCCGCCTGCCGGACATGGAGCACGACGCCGGCCGGCTTGTGTTCCAGCGTTGTGCCCGGATGCGCCGCGGTGACCTCCTCCAGCCGGCTGCCCACGGTGGCGAGCAGCCCGGCCTGGGCATCGTCGAGCTCGATGGCGGCACCATCGGGCGCGAGGTCCTCGGGGGCCCAGAGTTCGGCACCGTGGCTGCCCGCCAGCAGGACCCGGGGGCCCGGCTGGGCGGCGGCGCGCAGCGAGAGCAGGTCGCGGCCGGAGATCAGCGCGGTCGCGGTCCCGTCGGCCTCGCCGAGGGCGGCCAGGGCCTCGGCGGAGGCGGGCAGCGCCCGGGCGTCTTCCGGGCGGTCCACGAACGGTGCCATGGTGCCGTCGAAGTCCATGGCGACCAGCAGCAGCCGCACATCGCGCAGGCCGTCGATGGCCCGGCGCAGTCCCGCTTCGAGGCCCACGGCTAGTCCTCCTCGCCGGTGTGCGAGAGGGATTCCAGGAAGTCGCGGGACCAGCGGGCGACGTCGTTGGTGGTGACCTGCCGGCGCATGATGCGCATCCGGCGCGCCGATTCCTGCTCCGGCATGCGGATGGCCTCCATGATCGATTCCTTCAGCCCGTCGATGTCGTGCGGGTTGACCAGCACGGCGTGGCGCAGCTGGTCCGCCGCACCGGCGAATTCGCTGAGCACCAGGGTGCCGCGGTTGTCGGCGTGCGCCGCCACGTATTCCTTGGCCACGAGGTTCATGCCGTCGCGCAGGGCGGTGACCAACATGACGTCGGCCGCCAGGTATAGGGCGACCATCTCCTCGACCGGATAGCTGTGGTGCAGGTAGCGCACGGCGGTGTGGCTCATCGTGTCGTATTCGCCGTTGATCCGCCCGACGCTTCCCTCCACGTCCTCGCGCAGGGTGATGTAGTGCCCGACATGCTCGCGGCTGGGACTGGCCACCTGGACGAGCGTGGCCTGGCCGACCGACAGCTCCCGATCGGCCAACAGCTCGCCGAACGCCTTGATCCGGTGGCGGATGCCCTTGGTGTAATCCAGCCGGTCGACGCCGAGCAGGATCACGTCCGGGTCCCCGAGATCGGCGCGGATCTCGCGGGAGCGTTCCAGGACCGCCGGATCCTGCGCCAGCTGCGCGATGAGCGCCGAGTCGATGGAGATCGGATGGGCCTCGGCGCGGGCGATCCGGCGAGGTGCGCCGTCCTCGTCCGGGACGTGGATCCGCTGGGACTTGACGGTGAAGCCCAGGTAGCGCCGGACGCAGCGCAGGAAGTTGTTGGCGTCGGACTGGCGTTGGAACCCGATGAGGTCGGCGCCGAGGATCCCCTCGAGCACGCGGTGGCGCCAGGGCAGCTGGGCGAAGATCTCCAGGGGCGGGAAGGGGATGTGGTTGAAGAAGCCGATCTTCAGGTCCGGGCGCATGGCGCGCAGCAGCCGGGGGACCAGCTGCAGCTGGTAGTCCTGCACCCACACGGTGGCTCCCTTGGACGCGGAGGCGGCGGCGGATTCGGCGAAGCGGATGTTGATTTCGCGGTAGCGGTCCCACCAGGTGCGGTGGAACTCCGGGGGCATGATCACGTCGTGGTAGAGCGGCCACAGGGTCGAGTTGGAGAACCCCTCGTAGTAGAGCTCGACGTCTTCCTGGCTCAGCTGCACCGGGACCAGGTGCATGCCGTCTTCGTTGAACTCATCGAGCTTCTCGTCGGTGGCGCCGTGCCATCCGACCCATGCGCCATCGGCGGAGGCCATGACCGGGGCCAGGGCGGTGACCAGCCCGCCGGGGGAGCGGCGCCATTCTGCGCTGCCATCCTCGGCGGTCACGCGGTCGACCGGTAGCCGATTGGCGACCACGACGAAATCGAAGTCGCCGGTGACGGCCTTCTTCTCGGCGGTGACCGGTGCACGGCGCTCGCGCAACGCCGTCGTACTGGGTGGGTTCTGGGTGCTGCTGGCAGTGCTGGGCACGGCTTGCCTCCTTGGCGTGCTGGGCGGTACCTCTCGCCCCGAGCTTATGCGGCGCGCCGCGCCCACGCATTCTTACGGGGCGTTGCACCGGACCGTCCGGCCCCCCGGCCGGTCTCCGCCGCGGCCTTCATGGCAGCCGCACAGGTTCGGTGTCCTAAACTAGGTGGGGATTTCCCGACCGACTCCTTTACAGCCTTTACAGAAGGAATGTTTCTTCCATGGCATCAAACGCCCCGCGGCCGAGCAAGGCCGAGAGGACTGCAACGGCACGCGAACAGGCCCGCAAGCTCTACGAGCAGCAGCAGGCCGCTTCGAAACGCAAGTCGCTTTTCCTGAAGCTCGGCATTGTCGTGGCCGTCGTGGTGATCATCGCCGTGGTGGCCACGATCATCGTGCAGAACAACAAGGGCAGCTTCCCCGATGCCGGCCCGGCGCCGGCCCACGGAAACCAGTACGGCGGCTACACCCTGACCTCCGACGGCTTGGTCGAGACCCCGGCCGTGACGGTGGACAAGAACGAGATCCCCGCAGCGGCCACGGTCGACGGCCAGCAGGTCCCCGCGGGGATCACCGGCCACAAGGAAGGCGAGCCGGTCCACGTCGTCGTCTACGCCGACATGAGCTGCCCGGTCTGCAAGCAGTTCGAGGCCACCTACGGTGCCGACCTGAACAAGATGGTTGACGACGGCGACATCACCCTGGAATACCGGATCGCCACCTTCCTGGACCGCACCTCGAGCACCAACTACTCCTCGCGGGCGGCCAATGCCGTGGCCTGCGTCGCAGACTCCAAGCCCGAGGCATTCACCGACTACCTGACGGCGCTGTTCGAGCAGCAGCCCGAGGAAGGCGGCGAGGGCCTGCCGAACGCCAAGCTGGCCGACATTGCCCAGCAGTCCGGTGCCGGGGACATCTCGTCCTGCGCCGACAGCGACAAGTTCCGGCCCTGGGCGCAGTTCGTGAACACCGGGTTCAACAAATACGAGGTCGGCGGCACGCCGGCGGCGTACATCGACGGACACGAGTGGGACATCCAGACCGAGGACTTCAAGCAGGTCCTGGACAAGGCCGTCGCCGCGAACAAGTAGCCGCACTCCGGCAGGCAACGAGGGGTCCCGCTGGTGCGGGGCCCCTTCGTTTTCCGCACCGGTGGGCACCTGGGCTAATCTTGTTCATGCTGCCGGGCTCCGGCAGAGACGCCTCCTTAGCTCAGTTGGCCAGAGCACCTGTCTTGTAAACAGGGGGTCGCCGGTTCGAATCCGGCAGGGGGCTCACGGAAACGCCCTTGCCGAAACGGCCTAAGTCACGGCAAGGGCGTTCTCAATCTCCGCGCGTCCTGCGCGCCTGGCGGGGGAGCGGCCGACCGCGCTTCCCGGGCGGTGCCCGAAAGCGGACGTCAGTCGGTGCGCTCCGACCAGGCAGTGTGGAGCTTCCCGGCGAAGTCCTTTGTGTGGTGTGCCGGGCCGTCGAGCCCGAAATGCCCCGCGAGTTCCCGGTCCAGATAGGCGGTCAGCTGCCTGGGATCCTGCCCGGCCCGCAACCGGCGGAGCAGTGGTCCGATGAGACACGCATACTCGTCCGGATTGAATTCGAGCAAGTCGTCGACGCCGATGAAATCCCATCGATTGAGCAGATCGTTGACGAACTGGCGATCTGAAGCGGGTGCTCCTGCGCCTTCAAGGTGGTGATTAGGCATGGTGGTGTCCTCCTAGGTACCCGGTCACATGAGGTTGGTGCCGGGATCAAGAGGGAAAATGTCCTACCCGAGTGGAGTCCACCCTAGCCGGTCCTCCGGACCGTTTGGCCCGTCACGCGGTTGTGTCGCTCCCCAAGGAGCCGGGGCACGGATGTCCTCCTACGGCGCGGCCCCCGATTGAACCCCCACGCGGGGCATGGTCGTGACGTGGTCGTACTCTCCGCGCCCCACTCTTCGGCATCGCCATCGCTCAGAAGCCGGCAGCGTCGTCGTCGTCTGCTGGCGCCGCCAAGTTCGGGGCGGACAGCCGAAGAGGATGAAGTAGAAGAGACCCAGGACCACGCATGCCGCCAGGGTCAGCAACGGCATCAGCAATCCCAGGACCGCCACCACATACGTCGGCGCGGCCACGGCACCGCGCAGCAGGAGGGACCGTTGCTGCGCACGCGTCAGGGGAAGGCGCAGAAGGTGTGGTTTACGCACGATGATCAGGAACTGGAGTCCGAGGAACACCACGAAGGTGACCAGGAAGGATTTTGCGTAGATGACGGCGGCCAGATGCCCGCCGGGTTCGACGTCGGGATAGGTGACGAACAGCGACGTGCTGAAGGGCAGGGCCACGATGCACAACAGGAGCAGCACGCTTCGGGCATCGTGTCCCCGGCGGTGGAGGAAATGCGCGAGAAGGACTGGTTGGCCTGCGGGACTAGCAGGTAGCCATGGGCCTGCTGCTCTTCCTCGTGGACATGCAGCTGCGGTTCTCGACGACCGGCGGCCTGCACGAGCTCGCGGTATTCATGCTGGTGGACGGGGCCGTTCTGCTGGCGAGCATCGGCCTGGACCCCTCGCTCCGGCACCTCGTGGCCCAACGGCCACCGGCTGGCCGGGGCAGTAGCAGCGACCGGTGAGGCGCGCGGCCCTTATTCGGCCTGGTCCTCGACGGTGACTCCCGTGACGTTCTCCAGTTCGGAGAGCTGATGCACCAGTTCGTTGAGGTTTCCGGTGCCCTCGATCTCCAGTTCCACGCTGACTTCGTCGGCACGGGGCGGCCGGTCACTGCCGTTCATGAGGCGGGTCATGGCACCACCGGAGCCGCGATCGCGCTGGGTGGTGAAGCCTTGGATCTGGAAGCCCTGTTTCGTGCACGCCTGCAGGATGGACCGGAGCGCCCCGGTCCCGTCGACATAGCTCGCCTGCAGGGAATGCTCGCTGCGATTGCCGAGCGAGGTCTTGCGCACGATCCACGGGTAGGCGAAGGCGACTAGGTAGTGGGCCAGGACAACGAACGCCGCGGGAACGACCAGTCCCGCTCCGGACGCGGTGCCGACGGCAGCGGTCAGCCAGATGGACGCGGCGGTCGTCAGGCCGCGGACCCGGTTGCGCCGCACGAAGACCAGGCCGGCACCGATGAAGCCGATGCCGGAGACGATCTGCGCGGCCACGCGGGACGGGTCGAGGTTGATGTGGTCCTGCACGTCGGCGGCGATGACGTCGGCGAAGCCGTACTTGCTGACGATCGTGAACAGGGCGGCCCCCAGCCCCACCAGCGTGTGCGTGCGCATGCCCGCGGACTTGGCCTTGAGCTGGCGTTCGAAGCCGATCGCCGTCGAGAGGACCAGCGCCACCGCCAAGCAGACGAGCATCTGCCACCATGTCGTTCCGACGCCGAGGATCATGGCCGGGCCTGCCCGGAGGGGTGCATCACCATTCAGGATCGATCCCGGATGCGTCGAGCGCGGCCTTCCAGGTTTCCAGCGCGGTCGGCCCGACCCCGTGCAGTTGGGCGATCTCGCTCCGGGAATGCCGCGACAATTCCTCCAGCGTGGTGATCCCGGCGGCGGCCAGGGCGCGGGAAGCGGGTGCACTCGTGCGCGGCAGCTCGTGGGTCTGGTCGGCCTCCATGGCCCGGACTCTACCGCACGTCCCCGACCCGGGGCACGGCTTCCGCCGGCTTCCGGCCCTGCTCATCCATCAATCCGCGCCACGGCTTACGGCTGCTCTCCGGTGGTCGACAGTAGCAGGCGGACGCGGACGCAGAGGGTATATGCGCTGGTCCGCAGGCCCGGGCCAACACGCCGGATGGGCCACGAAAACGGCCCCGCAAGACGGTGGCCCCTCGAATGGAGACACCGTTGACCACACCCGACGCACGGCGCCTGCTGGCCGCCCTGGCACTGGCGGCCGCCTTGGTGGCCGGCCTGGTGGCAGGACCTGCCGCGAGTCCGGCGACCGCGGCCACGACCAAGCAGGCGACCGTGAACCTCAACCTGCGCACCGGCGCCTCCACGTCCTACCGCGTGGTCACGACCCTGCAGAAGGGGACCAAGGTCAGCGTCTCCTCCACG
This sequence comes from Arthrobacter sp., assembly GCA_035571895.1. Taxonomy (GTDB): domain Bacteria; phylum Actinomycetota; class Actinomycetes; order Actinomycetales; family Micrococcaceae; genus Arthrobacter_H. Next base: position 7,761 of record DATNBS010000231.1, read on the forward strand.
AAGGGCAGCTGGTCCCGGGTCGCTGCCGGCAAGAAGTCAGGCTGGGTCTCCTCGAAGTACCTGGCCACGCCGGCTGCGGCCAAGAAGCCCGCCGTGAAGAAACCCGCCGTGAAGAAACCCGCGGTGAAGAAACCCGCCGCGAAGAAGCCCACGGCGAAGATGACGACGGCGAACCTCAACCTCCGTAGCGGAGCCTCCTCGACATACCGGGTCGTCAAGGTCCTCAAGAAGGGGACCCGGGTCTCGGTCAGCTCAACGAAGGGCTCCTGGTCGCAGGTCGCCGCCTCCGGCAAGACCGGGTGGGTGTCCTCGAAGTACCTCAAGAACGCCCCCACGGCGGCTGCCAAGCCGAAGCCCGTGGCGAAGCCGAAGCCCCAGCCAGTGGTCAAGCCGAAGCCCGTCACCAAGCCTGCCCCTGCGCCGAAGCCGGCCCCGAAGCCGTCGGCCGGCAACTTCGCCACCACGGTGAACCTGAACCTGCGCAAGAGCGCACCGTCGGGCGCGGTCCTCGCGACGATCCCGTCCGGCGACACGGTCACGAAGAACGGCTCGACGGCACAGTCCGGCAGCTGGGTGCAGGTCAAGTACGGAACCACGACCGGCTGGGTCTCCGCTTCCTACCTCAAGGCGGCGGCCACGCCGTCGACGACCCGGGTGCCCGCCTCCTTCGCGGTCTCCGGTGCCGGGTGGGGCCACGGCGTGGGCATGAGCCAGTACGGCGCGCAGGGCCAGGCCATGGCAGGACGCAGTGCAGCCCTGATCCTGAACCACTACTACGCCCCGGCGACGATGGCCTACACCAGTTCCCAGGCAGCAGCGGACATCCGCGTGCAGATCCTGGCGGCATCGACGTCGTCCGTGGATGCAGCCAACGGCTCGCTGCGCCTGATGGACGGGACGAAGGTGCTGGCCACCACGACCGGCAAGGTCTCCCTGGCCGTGAAGTCGGGCAAGGTGGCCGCGAAGGCCGGGTCCAAGACCTACACCCCGCGCGGGAAGCTGACCGTGGTCTGGGAGAACACCCGCTTCTGGGCCGGGAAATCCAAGGGCACGACCGTGGCGGTCCCGAAGGCCAACGACGGCTCCGGAACCGTGAACTACCGGCACGGCAAGCTCGAGGTCGGCGTCCTGAACGAGAAGCTCAATCTCGTCAACGTCGTGCGGCTGAACGACGAATACCTCTATGGCCTGGCCGAGATGCCCTCCTCCTGGCAGCCCGCCGCCCTGCAGGCCCAGGCCGTGGCCGGACGCACCTACGCCATGCGGAACATGTCCTCGGTCAAGAAGGGCTGCGACTGCAACGTCTACGACGAGGTCGCCTCGCAGAAGTTCACCGCCTGGAACAAAGAGAACGAGGGCGTCAACGCCTACTACGGCAAGCGCTGGAAGGCCGCCGTCGACGCGACCACCGGGCGCACCTCGGCCGGGACGCCGACCTCCGGTGCGGTGCTGCTGTACTCGGGGTCGCTGATCGACGCGGTCTACTCGTCCTCGACGGGCGGCCGGACGCGCAGCTCCGCGACCGTCTGGGGCAGCCAGCACGCCTACCTGCAATCGCGTGACGACCACTGGTCGCTGCTGGCCTCCAGCGGCAACCCCAACCGGTCCTGGACCTCCACGGCGACCCAGGCACAGGTTGCCAAGGCCTTCGGCACCAGCAACGTCACCGCCGTGAAGGTGGCCCGGAACAGCGACCTGACGATCAAGTCCGCCACCGCCACCACCTCGACCGGCGCAGTGCGCACCATCAGCGGTTCGGCGTTCCGTGCGGGCATCGCCACCAAGAGCTCCTGGGTGACCGGCGTGGCGGGCCGGTAGGTGGAGCGGGGGCCCGCCGGGCAGGACGAGATCCGGGCCATACCGCCAACGCCGATCCTGCCTTATCATCAAAAGTGCGCCGGAACTGGGTGGTCCGGCGCCGCTTGCGGCGCTCTGCCGGCAAGCAGGGGGGAAGCGGCGTTTTCCGCTGCCCATTCCATCCACATCAAGGGCAGTACACCGTTATCCCTACTTGTGAATGTCGAGCGCGAAAAATGACCAAGACGAAAAAGCTGCTGTGGTCCACCATGTCCGCAGTCGCCCTGCTGGCCGGCACCATCGGTGCCGGACCGGCCTACGCGGCACCGGCCAACGACACCGTGGTGTCCCCGCTGAAGCCCAACACCTACCGGTTCTCCTCCACCCAGGGGCCGCGCTGCATCCCGGTGCGCAACGGCACCACGATGCACCTGGGCCAGGACCTCCCGGCCTCCGACGGCAGCCCGATCTACGCGGTGGCCAACGGTGTGGTGACCGCCACGCACAACGGCACCAAGGGCGGCTCGGCCGGCTACATCATCGTGCGCCACGTCCTGGGCGGCACCACGTACTACACCGCCTACATCCACATGTACAACGCGGCGAAGTACGTGCGGACGGGGCAGAGCGTCAAGGCCGGCCAGCGGATCGCCGACGTGGGTAGCTCCGGGGCCTCGACCGCCCCGCACCTGCACTTCGAGGTCTGGGGCTCGGCCGGATGGATGAAGGGCCCGACCATCGAGCCGATGGCCTGGCTGAAGCGCTACGGCGTGGACATGAAGAAGCACGCGACCACCGTCTACAACTTCACGCTGCCCAAGAGCTGCAGCTACTGGGCCGCGAGCGACCTGAACCTGCGCGACTCCTCGTCCTCGTCGTCCAAGCTGGTCAAGGTGGTCCGCAAGGGCACCCCGATGACCTCCGTTCCCGGCGCCTACGCCAACGGCTACGTGCGGGTCACGGCCGCGGGCACCACCGGCTGGGCGGTGCACGGCGCCATCTCGCCGACCCGCGTGGCAGCCGACCCCGCGACCATCGACGTCAAGCCCGTCGCGGCGAACCTCTACTACTACGCCACCGCCAACGTGTACTTCCGCCAGGGCCCCTCCACCGGGTACGCCGTGCTGGGCACGGTGCTGAAGGGCGGCCAGGTGAAGGTCACCGGCACCGCCGGCGACTGGATGCGCGTCACGTACGGCTCGAAGACCGGGTTCATCTCCGCCACCTACCTCACCCGGACCCGGCCTGCCGCCCCCGTGGTGAAGGCCCCGGTGAAGACCCCGGACACGCCGGCACCGAAACCGGCCCCGAAGCCCGCCCCCAAGCCGGCTGCTCCGGCGAAGTCGGTGGCCAAGCAGGTCAAGTCCAACGTGAACCTGCGCAAGGGCGCCGGGACCAGCAACCCGGTGGTCCTGGTCCTGCCGCAGGGAGCCACGGTCGCCGAGACCTCCGCGTCCGGTGGCTGGTCGAAGGTCACCTACAACGGCAAGACCGGCTACGTCGCCTCGTCCTATCTGCTCACGCCCGCCAAGGCCCCGGCCAAGCCGGCCGCGAAGCCCGCACCGAAGCCCGCACCGAAGCCCGCGCCCAAACCGGCTGCCAAGCCCAAGCCTGTCGTGAAGGCCCCTGCCAAGGCCCCCGCAAAGGCCGTCACCCGGCAGACCACCGCGAACCTGAGCCTGCGCAAGGGCGCCTCCACCTCGACGGCGCGCCTGCTGGTCATCCCGAAGAACGCCAAGGTCTCCGTGGCCACGACGTCCAGGGGCTGGTCGAAGGTCACCTACAAGGGCAAGGCCGGCTACGTCTCGGCGTCGTATCTGAAGAACGTGCCGGCGGCGAAGCCCGCAGCCAAGAAGCCGGTGGCCAAGAAGTCCGCCGCGAAGGCGCCGGTGAAGAAGACGTCGGCGAAGAAAGCCCCGGCGAAGACGACGGTCAAGCCGTCCACCAGGAAGACGACCGCGAACCTCAGCCTGCGGGCGGGCGCCTCGACCACGAAGAAGCGCCTGCTGGTCATCCCGAAGAACGCCAAGGTCACCGTGGTCTCGACGTCGAAGGGCTGGTCGAATGTCACCTACAGGGGCAAGACCGGGTACGCCTCGGCGAAGTACCTGAAGTAGGCCTGCACCCGGCATTGGTCCGTACCTGAGGCAGGGGCCGCAGGAGCACTGGACGACCACTGCGCGTCCACGGCACGACGGCGGTGTCCCCGTCCCGGGCGCCCACCCCCACGGGGTAGGGGCCCGGGTGGGGGCACCGCCGTCGTTCTCTCCTGGTGGCCGGTGGAGGGGGCTGCGGCCAATTTGGTGCGGGGCGGGGCCTCCGGTACCCTTTCTAGGTACGCCTTCCCGGCGGACCACCCGGATCTTTAGCTCAGTTGGTTAGAGCGTTCGCCTCACACGCGAAAGGTCGCTGGTTCGAGTCCAGTAAGATCCACCACATGGAAAACCCCCGGCAGGTGCCGGGGGTTTTCGCGTTCCGGGGGCCGCAGGCGTAGCTCCGACCAGCCCGTGGGCCGGTCAGTCCGCCAGCATGTCCAACACCAGCGGCTTGACCTTCTCACCGAGCAGCTCGATGCTGCGCTGCATGGGCCCGTGGGGGAGCGTCCCGGCGCTGTACTTGATGTCGATCCGCGAAAGCCCCAGGGTGCCGGCGATCGTGGCCATCTTGCGAGCGACGGTCTCGGGGGAGCCGAGCAGCAGGTTGCCGTCCTCCCCGGCGGAGGCGTTGAAGCGGATGCGGCTGGCCGGCGGCCATCCGCGTTCGGCGCCGAGCCGGTCCATGGTGCGCTTGTAGTGCGGCCAGAGGATCTCGGCGGCTTCCTCGTCGGTGTCGGCGACGAGCCCGTGCAGGTGCGCCCCGATCCGTTGCGGGGCGTGGCCGAATTCCTCGAGGGAACGGTGGTAGAGCCGGGTCAGCGGCTCGAACGCCAGCGGGTTCCCGCCGATGATCGCCAGGAACAACGGCAGGCCGTGCCGGGCGGCGCGGACCACCGATTCGGGGCTGCCGCCAACGCCGACCCACGCGGTGAGGCCGTTGGCGGTGGGTGGGAAGACGCGCGTGCCGCTCAAGGGCGCGCGGGTGCGTCCGCTCCAGCTGACCGGTTCCTCTGTGAGCAGCTTCGCGAACAGGGCGAGCTTCTCCTCGAAGAGGACCTCGTAGTCGGCCAGGTCGAACCCGAACAGCGGGAACGACTCGATGAAGGAGCCGCGGCCCAGGATCGTCTCGGCCCGTCCGTTGGACAGCGCGTCCAGGGTGGCGAAGCGCTCGAAGACCCGGATGGGATCGTCCGAGCTGAGCACGGTGACGGCCGATCCGAGCCGGATGCGGTCGGTCCGCGCGGCGATGGCGGCGAGCACGACCTCGGGGGCGGTGACGGCGTAGTCGTCGCGGTGGTGCTCGCCCACGCCGAAGAAGTCCAGGCCGGCCTGGTCGGCGGCCACGGCCTCCTCGACGACGTCGCGGATCACCTGTGCATGGGGCAGCGGGGTGCCCGTTTCGTCCTCGGTGACATCGCCGAAGGTCTCGACGCCGATCTCAAGCTGTGCCAATGGGGCCTCCTGGTCGTTTAGATGCATTCGCATACAATAACCCGTCCCGGTGGTCCGGTATTCCCGCCCGGTTGACGTTGGACACACCTGCCCGTGCAGCCCCTCCCGGGGCTGGTGCGCGGCTGTAGAGTTGGCTGCAGGAACCCCGTCAGAACAGGAGACTTCGTGCCCGACCGCGACAAGACGGAGCCCTCCGAAAACACCAGTCGCCCGGAGGACCCGAACCCGCACGTCGGATCGATGCCGCGCATCCCGACGTCGGAAATCAAGCAGCCGGTCGGCCTGCTTGGACGCCTCGGCCTGGCCGGTTCCCGCGCCCCGGAGGACGACGCCGGTGCCCCCGCCGATTCCGACGCCGCACCGGGCTTCCACGAGGACTGGGTCAAGACCGAACCCACCGGGGCCCTGGCCTACACGCCCATCCCGGCCGAGGCCGACGAGTCGCGCCCCCGCACGGACCACGTGCTGCCCAGCGGCAGCGTGGACCTGCCCGGCTCCCCGGACGACCGCTCCAAGACCGAACCCGACTGGGACGGGGTTACTCCGCGCACCGCCGAAACCCCCGTCGTCGTGCCAGCGCAGAAGGCCGACACCGGGGCCGCCGACCCCGTCGCCCGCCGGGCAGCCCCCAAGGCCGGCACCGGGAAGCCTGCGGGAGCTGCCGCGGCAGATGCCGCCAGCGATGCAGCCAACGCCGCCGGCACCCCGCCCGCCGGCGGAGCCGTGGCCGCCAGCGACGCCGCGAACGTCGCCGGCGCGTCGCCCGCCGGCCCCAAGGGCCAGGGGCGCAAGACGCGCCCCGGCTGGCCCGTCCGCCCGGGACGGCCCTCCAGCCGTCCGGCGGCCTCCTCCGGCTTCGACGCGTCCGCAGCGCCCCGCGGCGGCACCACCCGCAAGCCGAATGCCTGGAAGATCCCGGCCGCCCGCCGGCCGAAGCCGACCCCGGCACCGCCGCCGACGACCAGCACCGTGCCGATCGACCCGGCGGTGGCCCGTGTCGCCAATGTCGTGCCGCCGGAGGCCCGGACCGGTCCGCAGACGGCCGCGCAGACGGTCGTCCCCCCGGCAGCTCCACGTCCGGCGAGCCCGCTGCCGACGGTGGCCCGTGCCGCCGGCAAGGCCAACCCGGCGGCCCGGCGCATGTTCTCCAAGATCATGC
>DATNBS010000232.1:0-4645 GCA_035571895.1 Arthrobacter sp.
CCCGCCGGCTTGGCGACGACGGTGTTGCCGGCGACGACCGCGGGCGCGAGCTTGTTGGACAGCAGCGTCGTCGGGAAGTTCCACGGGACGATCGCCCCGACCACGCCCAGCGGGCGGTAGTGGACCGCGGCGTGCGTTCCCTCCTCGTCGACGACGACGTCGGGTTCCAGCTCGAAGGCCGCGGTGGCGCGCAGCCAGGCCGAACAGGCACCGACCTCGAAGCGGGCATTGGGCCCGTTCAGCGGCTTGCCCTGCTCGCGGGAGAGCAGTTCGGCCAGTGCCTCGGCGTGGGCCTCGATGGCGTCGGCGGCGCGGTTGAGGTGGTCGCTGCGTTCGGCGTGGGACAGGGCGCCCCATGCCGGCTGGGCGGCACGGGCGGAGGCGACGGCGGCGTCCAGGTCGGCGGTGGTGTGCACAGGGGCGCGGCCCACCTCCTCGCCGGTGGCCGGGTCGTTGATCGCGCGGGATTCGCCCTGCGGGGCGATGCGGGCCAGGAGGTCCTGGTAGGTGGCTGCTGCGGTGGCCGGTTGCGTGGACATGCCTGCTCCTTCTGCTGCGGGCGCCGCCGCGGGACGGCGCATGGTGGCTTGGAATCCACTGTGCCGTGGATCGACCCCGGGTGTCTTGTCGTTCAGGGCGCCGGACTTGACGGGCAGCGCGGACTTGACGGGCAGCGGGCCTGACGGGCGGCACGGTATGGATGCACGACGACGGCACCCCCTCTGGTCGCGAAGCACGCGGTCCCGGGCACGGCCCCCGGTGGGCACGCACAACCTGTGCAGCCAAACGGACCCGCACTAGCGTGGAAGGATGCGCATCGCCATCATCGGAGCCACCGGAAATGTCGGAACCGCCCTCCTGCGGCGGCTGCAGGCCGCCGGCGTCGAACGGGGCGCACCACTGGAGATCGTCGGCGTCGCCCGCCGGCTTCCCGGGTCAACGGAGACCGCATACCAGGACGTGGCCTGGCAGGCCATCGACATCTCCTCCCCCACCAGCCGCCCGGAGCTGACCGCGGCACTGGAAGGATGCGACGCCGTCGTGCATCTGGCCTGGCTGTTGCAGCCGAACCACGAGGAACCCGTGATGCGGGCGACCAACGTCGACGGGACGGCCAACGTGCTGGCCGCCGCGGTCGAGGCCGGCGTGCCCCATGTGGTCTGCGCGTCATCCGTCGGCGCCTACAGCCCCGGACCCAAGGACCGCCGGGTCGATGAGGGCCACCCCGCGCGCGGAATCCGTTCCTCCCACTACAGCCGCTTCAAGGGCGAGCAGGAAGCCCTGCTGGACGCGTTCGAGTCCGACCACCCCGGGGTCCGCGTCGCCCGACTCCGGCCGGGACTGATCTTCCAGCCCGACGCGGGCAGCGAGATCGGACGGTATTTCCTCGGTGCCGCGATTCCGCAGTTCTTCCTGCACCGCTTGCGGCTGCCCCTGCTGCCGTTTCCCCGCGAGTTTGTCTTCCAGGCCGTGCATGCCGACGACATCGCCGATGCCTACTGGCGCGTGGTCGACCAGCAGGCCGGCGGCGCGTTCAACGTCGCCGCCGAACCGGTCATCACCCCCAATGTCGTCGGCTGGCTGTTGGGAGCCCGCCGGTGGATGCCGGTGCCCGTTTCCCTGGTGCGGGCGGTGGTGGCCGCCCTCTGGTCCGCACGGTTGCTGGCCACCGATCCCGGCTGGGTGGACATGGCACAAGGCGCGCCGGTCATGGACACCCGCCGTGCCCGCGCCGAACTCGGGTGGAAACCCCGCGTCGATTCGCTCGCCGCCATCCGCGGCGTGCTGGAGGGCCTCGGCCAGGGCGCCGGCGTCCCCGCCTCACCGCCGCTGGTGCCCCGCCACCGGTCGTCCACCCCTTCCCCTTTGTAGGACCACATCCAAGGAGCAAGCACCATGAAGGCAGTTGTCTGGCACGGTATCGGTGACATCCGGGTCGACGAGGTAGCCGATCCGGTCATCCGGGATCCGCACGACGCCATCGTCAAGATCACCCACAGCGCGATCTGCGGGACCGATCTGCACTTCGTCCGCGGGACCATGGCACCCATGGAGGAAGGGACGGTCCTGGGGCACGAGGCGGTGGGCGTCGTCACGCAGGTGGGCGAGGCGGTCCGCGGGTTCAGCGCCGGCGACCGGGTGGTGGTCAACTCGACGGTCTCGTGCGGGGCGTGCCGGTATTGCCGGCAGGGCCAGACGGCGCAATGCGACGTGGCGAATCCCAATGGGCCCGCGGCCGGCACCTGTTTCTTCGGGGGACCCCAGTCCACGGGCCCCGTCGACGGGCTGCAAGCCGAATTCGCCCGCATCCCGTGGGCGCAGAACACGATGCATGCGCTTCCGGACAACGTCACGGACGAACAGGCCATCCTGCTGTCGGACATCTTCCCGACCGGGTGGTTCGGGGCCGAGCTCGCCGGGGTCACGCGGGGCGACATCGTCGTGGTGTTCGGCGCCGGAGTGGTGGGCCAGTTCGCCATCGCCTCGGCATTCAAGCAGGGCGCCGGACGGGTCATCGTGGTCGACAGCCATGAGGACCGCCTGGCCCAGGCCCGGGCGCAGCACGCCGAGGTCGTCAATTACGACGCCGAGGACCCGGTGGAAGCCATCAAGGGGTTGACCAACGGCATCGGTGCCGATTGCGTCATCGACGCGGTCGGGGTGGATGCCGAGAGGGCCAAGAAGGGGGCGGCGGCCGAAGAGGCGGGCAAGCTGGCGGCGGCGTTCGACGCGGAGGTCGCCCGGGTGGCCCCCGACGCCGATCCGGACGCCACGCAGTGGAAACCCGGTGACGGGCCCTCGCAGGTGGCCCGCTGGTCCGTCGAGGCCGTGGCGAAGTGCGGCCGCATCGGTGTCATCGGCGTCTACCCTCCCACCATGCAGTCCTATCCGTTCGGGCAGGCCATGAACAAGAACCTCACGATCCGCATGGGCAATTGCGACCACCATTCGGTCACCCCGCGGCTCATCGACATGGTCGCGGCCGGGCAATTCGACCCCACGAACCTGGTCACGGTGCACGAGGGTCTGGACACCGCGATCGCCGCCTACGAGGCCTTCGACCGCCGCGAGGCGGGGTGGCTCAAGGTCGAGCTCTTCCCGCAGCGCTGACCCCGCCGGCCTGGCCGCCAGAGCGGGTCCGGCGCAGCAGCAGGTAGGCGAGGGCCCTCCGAGGAACCCCCAGAACGGTGCCACGATCCCCCAGGGGGAGACCCCGGAGGCGGTGATGGCCAGGGTGACCAGGGCCGCCTCGACCGCTGCCGGGTTCTCCCGCGCCCCGGCCATCGTGTCGGCGAAGGACACCTGCAGGGCGCCGATCAGGGCGACACCGGCCATGGCCGTGATCAGTTCATCCGGCACCGCGGCCAGCAAGGCCACCACGGTCCCGCTGATCATGCCGAAGATCAGGTAGAAGATGCCGCAGGAGATGCCGGCAACGTAGCGGCGGGCGGGGTCCTCGTGGGCTTCCCGGCCGGTGCAGATCCCCGCGGTGATCGCAGCCAGGTTGATGGAGTGGGCGCCGAACGGTGCACAGGCGATGGAGGCCGCGGCCGATCCGCCCAGCAGCAGGCGGTCATTGGCGGCATATCCGTTGGCGTGCATCATCGCCAGGCCGGGGCCGTTTTGTCCGGCCATGGTGACGATGAGCAGCGGGACGGAAATGCCCATGATGGCCGGCAGGCTGAAGGTCGGCGTCGTCCAGACGGGTCCCGAGAGCTCCAGCCCGATCCGGGGAGCCGTTCCCGCGCCGGAGGCCAGGACCAGCAGCACCCCGATGCAGAGGGCCAGCAGGACGGCGTACTTCGGGATGAACCGGCGGCCGAGCAGGTAGGCCACGACCACGCCACCGGCCACCATCGGGGCGTCAACCACGGCACCGGCCACCTTGAGCACGAAGGGCAGCAGGACCCCGGCCAGGACGGCGGCGAGGATGGGGCCGGGCATGCTGGCCAACAACTTGCCGAACCATCCGGTCACTCCCAGCAGGAGGGCCAGCAGGCCGGCCACCATGAACGCGCCGATGGCCTCCGGGTAGCTGTAGTTGCCCAGGGCGGCCAGCAGCAGGGCGGCCCCGGGCACCGACCAGGCCACGACGACGGGCTGGCGGGTGAACAGGCTCAGCAGCACGCACACGGCACCGCTGCCGACGGAGATCGCCCACACCCACGAGGCGGTCTGCTCCGGCGAGAGCCCGGCGTTCCGCGCGGCGTTCAGGACCACCAGCAGGGGTCCGGCATAGGAGACGGCGACGGCGATGAGGCCGGCGACGATCGCGGAGACCGAGGCATCGGACCACCGGAGCCGGCTGGGCCTGCGATGGCGGGTGGGGCTGCTGGTCGTCGTCATCGGCATCCGGCCTTCCAGGTTTCACGGGGTGGCGTTGGCGGGGCGGTGACGGGACGGAACGCCCGTTCCGCTGTCGCAGCCAGTGGTGTGCTGCGGCCCACAGGGTCGATGCCACGGCTGTCAACGCTACGGCTGCCCGCAGGCCACGGACAAGTATCCATTTCGGGCCGATCCGGACCTGTCGGCTCTCAATACCCCCCTAGGCCAACCCTAGGCAGACCCCTAGTGTGACCGGGCGCACACCCTGCCACGATGGACTGATCGACTTTCGCCCGACCGGTCGGTCGGGCAGGGGAAG
>DATNBS010000233.1:0-4454 GCA_035571895.1 Arthrobacter sp.
CGAACAGCGCCACGTCCTCCAGCAGCTCGCCGGCGCCCAGGCGCAGGGTCTCCAGCACGTCCCCGGCGACCACGGCGCGGTCGACGACCAGGGCCACGTCCTGGGTGGAGAGCGGGTAGGTCGACAGCGGGCGGGCCACGACCAGGTCGGCCGCGGCCGCGAACAGCACGTCGGCGTCGAGTTCCATGGCGACGGCGCGGGCCGGGAGGTCCAGCTCCGCGAGCAGCTTCGGGTGCAGTTCTCCGGCGTAGCCAAGGGGTTCGCCGGTGCGCAGCGATAGGGCGGCGGTGCGTCCGGGGTGGAACGCCTGGTGGCTGCCCTGGGAGACGACGATGTCCACGCCGAGGAGGTCCCCGACCAGGCGGGCGACGTCCAGGGCGGAGGCCCAGTCGTGGGCGCGCGGCGTGGAACCGGCGGCCGGGGCCGCGTCGTGGCCGAAGAGCACGGCGCCGATGTGCAGGGGCTGCCTCGGCAGGCCGGCGTCCAGGCCGTCCAGCACCTCGTCGGAGGGGCGCACGCCCAGCGGCGGGATCTCCGGCGACCCGAGGGTGTCCCCGGGCAGGTACACCAGCCCGGCCTCGTAGACGGCCAGGTCGCGGAACCCGCGTGAGTGGTTCCGGCGTGCCGTTTCCAGCAACCCGGGCAGGATGCTGGTGCGCAGGAACCCGAACTCGGCCGAGAGCGGGTTGGCCAGTTTCACCGCGGGCACGTGCTGGCCGACGGTCGCCGTGCCGAAGGTGTCGTTCTGCGCGGCGGAGGCGAACGGGTAGCTGAGCACCTCGACCAGCCCGGCGTCGGCCAGGCCCTGCAGCACGCGGCGGCGCTGCTGCTGGGTGCGGGTCAGCCCCCGGCCGGGAGGAGCCACCGGCAGGGTCGCGGGGATCCGGTCGTAGCCGACCAGCCGGGCGATCTCCTCCACCAGGTCCTCGCGGATGCGCAGGTCCGGCCGCCAGGACGGCGCCGTGACCCGCAGCCCGCCGGGGATCGGCTCGACGCTGGCGCCCAGGTCGGCCAGGGTCCCCTGGACCTGTTCGGGGGTGTAGTCGACGCCGATCAGCCGGGACGCGAAGCCCTCGGGCAGGTCGATCACCGCCGGCGTGGGTCGGGTGCCCACGTCGGTGGCGGTGTCCTCGGCGGTTCCCCCTGCCAGCTCGACGAGCAGCTCGACGGCCCGCTGGGCGGCCTCGTCGGCGACCTCCCAGTCGACGCCGCGCTCGAAGCGCTTGGAGGCCTCGGAGGGCAGCTTGTGCCGGCGGCGGGAGCGGGCGATGGCGATCGGGCTGAAGTGCGCCGCCTCGATGAGCACGCGGCTGGTCGTCGCGGAGACCTCGGTCTCGGCCCCGCCCATGACCCCGGCGATGCCGATCGCACCGCGGTCGTCGGCGATGACGACGTCCTGCTCGTCCAGGGTGCGGACCTTGTCGTCCAGGGTCTGCAGCTGCTCGCCCGCGTTCGCCCGGCGCACCACGATGTCCCCGCGCAGTGCGTCGGCGTCGTAGAAGTGCAGGGGCTGGCCGAGCTCGAGCATCACGTAGTTGGAGATGTCCACGACCAGCGAGATCGACCGCATCCCGGCCAGGCGCAGGCGTGAGGCCATCCAGGGTGGCGTCGGCCGGGAGGCATCCACCCCGGTGACCGTGCGGGCGACGAAGCGGTCGCAGCCCGGTGCCGCGTAGGCGCCGGCGTCATCGGCGATCCGCACCGGGTAGCCCGGGCCGGACGCGGCGGGCACGGTGATCCCGGCGGCCGGGTCGGTGAAGGGCGTGCCGGTCGCGTGGGCGTATTCGCGGGCCACACCCCGGAGGGAGAAGCAGTAGCTGCGGTCCGGGGTGACGTTGATTTCGGCGGCCTGGTCGTAGAGGCCCAGCAGCTCCAGGGCGTCGGAGCCGACCTCGGGGTCCAGGCCGAGGGTGGACAGGACCAGGATGCCGTCGTGGTCCTCGCCGATGCCCAGCTCGCGGACGGAGGCGATCATGCCCGCCGAGAGGTGGCCGTAGGTCTTGCGGGCCGAGATCGCGAAGTCCCCGGGCAGCACGGCACCGGGAAGGGTGACCACGACCTTGTCGCCCTCGGCGAAGTTGTGCGCACCGCAGACGATGCCCTGCACGCCCGAGGGGTCGATGCCCTCGTGCGTGAGGGTCTGCGGTTGGCCCTCGGGCACGACGCGGACCTGGCACCAGTTGATGGTCTTGCCGTTGGACTGGGGTTCCTTGACCAGCGAGAGCACCTGGCCCACCACGATCGGCCCGGAGATGGAGTCGGCGGGACGGTGGACGTCCTCCTCCTCGAGGCCGACCTTCACGAGGTCGGCCATGACGTCTTCGGCCGTGGCGTCGGCCGGTACCTGCGCGTAGTCGCGCAACCAGGACAGGGGAATGCGCATGTCTAGATCTCCATCCCGAAGTGTTCGCTGAAGCGGATGTCGCCCTCGATCATGTCGTGCATGTCCGGGACGTCGTTGCGGAACATGAGCGTGCGCTCGATGCCCATGCCGAAGGCGAACCCGGAGTAGACCTCCGGGTCGATGCCCGCGGCGCGCAGCACGTTGGGGTGGACCATCCCGCAGCCGCCCCATTCGATCCACTGCGGGCCGCCCTTGGCGCCGGGGTGGAAGATGTCCATCTCGGCCGACGGCTCGGTGAAGGGGAAGAAGTTCGGGCGCAGCCGGATGGCGGCCTCGGCGCCGAACATCTGCCGGGCGAAGTGCTCCAGGGTGCCGCGCAGGTCCGCCATGGTCAGTCCCTTGTCCACGGCCAGGCCTTCGAACTGGTGGAAGACCGGGGTGTGGGTCGCATCGAGCTCGTCGGTGCGGAAGGTCTTGCCCGGGCACAGCACGTAGACCGGCAGGTCGCGCTCGAGCATCGAGCGCATCTGCACCGGCGAGGTGTGCGTGCGCAGCACCAGGTGCGCCTCGGGCGGGTCGACGAAGAACGTGTCCTGCATTTCGCGGGCCGGGTGGTCCGGGGCGAAGTTCAGCGCGTCGAAGTTGAACCACTCGGATTCGACCTCGGGGCCCTCGGCGATTTCCCAGCCCATGCCCACGAAGATGTCGGAGACGCGCTCGGAGAGGGTGGAGAGCGGGTGCCGGGCCCCGGCACGACGGCGGTGCGGGGCCGCCGTGACGTCCACGGCCTCCTCGACGAGGATGCGCGCCGCGTGTTCCTCCTCCAGCACGGTCGTCCGGGCGGCGAGCGCCTTGTTGACGCGGCCGCGGGCGGCACCCATCAGCTTGCCGGCCGTGGCCTTCTCGGCCTTGTCCAGCTGGCCGATGGCGCGGTTGGCCAGCGACAGCGGGGACTTCTCCCCGGTGTGGGCCAGCCGGGCCGTCTTCAGGGCCTCGAGGTCCCCGGCGGAGGCGAAGTCGGCCAGGGCGGCATCGACCGCCGCCTGCACGCCGGCGACGTCGGTGGGATGCGGGGCCGCGCTCGCGGCCTCGGGGGAACCACCGTTGGGTGGGGTGGGTTCTGGCATGGCAGTGGGCAGCCTTTTCACGAGGGTGGTGTCCGGTTTCTGCAACCAGTCTAGTAGTTCGCCCGCACGCGCCCGAATGCATGTCAGGGCCGGGTCGGCTCCGGCCGTACCGACCGGCGGTGCCTTGTGGTCCGCTCGACGACCCGGCAATAATGGCGATCATGCATGTAGCCCGGCGCCTGGCGCTGACGACCGTCCTGTCCGCGCTCGCCCTCGCCGGCCTGTCGGCGTGTTCGCCCCAGGTCCCGGACCCCGGCCCCACGGCCCAAGCGGTGGCCCAGGCCCTGGAGAGCCACGATTTCTCCTCCGTGCCCCTGGCCGGCACCGATCCCGGCACCGCCTCGACCGAGGTGAAGGAGGCCTTCGCACCGCTGGGCGACCTGAAGCGCACTACCACCGTCGCGTCCGTGCAGACGGTGGAGGAGGCGGACGGGGCCCCCACGGCCACGGCGACGTTCAGGACGGACTGGGCCATGGACGAGGCGGGCACCGAATGGCAGTACACCACCAAGGCCACCCTCCAGTACGACGGCGAGGCCAAGACCTGGGAGGTCGAGTACACCCCGGAGATCGCCCTCCCGGGTCTGGAGGAAGGCCAGTACGTCGCACTGAAGACCCAGAAGGCGGAGCGCGGCCAGATCCGCGGCGCCGACAAGCAGGTCCTGGTCAAGGACCGCCCGGTGGTCCACGTCGGGATCGACAAGACTCGCCTGGAGGACGGCCAGGCGGCCAATGCCGCGAAGAAGCTGGCCACGCTGGTCGACATCGATGCCGCGGCCTATGCGGAACGCGTCGCCGGTGCCGGCGACAAGGCGTTCGTCGAGGCGATCACGCTGCGCGACGACGCCGACCGCACCGCCACCGACGCCAGGATCTCTGCCATCCCCGGCGGACGGGCCATTCCCGACACAGAGCCGCTCGCCCCCACCCGGACCTTTGCCCGTCCCATCCTGGGCAGCGTCGGCCAGGCCACCGCGGAGGTC
>DATNBS010000234.1:0-31289 GCA_035571895.1 Arthrobacter sp.
CTCGCGTGAGGTCGAGCCTCCCAGTCCGCAAAAAGTCCGCAGGAAGTCCACAAAGGCGCATCATCGACCATCCTGCTTCATCACCAGGAACCCCGGAATCTAGCGGGTAAACGCAAGTTTCAACAAGGTCCAACCTGATACCTGAGTAACGTGAACATGCGCTGACTACGCGGGCACTGCAGTGCCAGGGGCCGCGTCCGCATCGGAAACCACCGTTGTTGGCGCGGCCTCGTTGCATGCCCCTGCCCGCCAGCTCGGGTCACTCCTCGAAGAGGCCCTGTCCCAGGTAGCCACCCGTTGTGGGCAATCCCGGTGGGATGGCAAACAGGCCCGACCCGGTGTGCCGCAGGTACTCGGCGAGGAGATCGTGCTTGGCCATTGCCGTCTGCATCGGAACATAGTGGGTCCGGGGGTCGACGACGAAGGCGATGAAGAACAGTCCCGCATCCAGGCGTCCGAGGCCATCTGAACCATCCGTGTAGTTGAAACCGCGGCGCAACATGCGCACGCCCTTGTTGCGGTCGGGGTGGGCCATGGCCACATGGGAATCGGAAGGAATGAGGGGGCCCTCGCTACCCCGCATTGACAGGTCGGGCTCGGTGAATTCCGTGCCGCCGGACAAGGGAGCGCCTTCTTTTTTCGTCCGACCGATGTCCTGTTCCTGCTCCCGCAGCGAGGTGCGGTCCCAGGTTTCGATGTGCATCCGGATGCGTCGCACGACCATGTATGTACCGGCGTTCATCCAGGATTCCGGGCCGGTGGCATCTGCGACCCACACGTGTGCTGCCATCGCGTCGGGGTCCTCGGCCTTGATGTTCGCGGTGCCGTCCTTGAAGCCAAAGAGGTTCCGAGGTGTGGTCTGGCTCTGGGATGTGGATGAGGTGCGTCCGAATCCGATCTGGCTCCAGCGAACGGAAGCGCGGCCGAAGGCGATCCGGGCCAAGTTCCGGATGGCGTGGACGGCGACCTGGGGATCGTCGGCGCAGGCCTGGACGACGAGGTCACCGCCGCTTCGCCCCTCCTCCAGTGCGTCTCCGGGAAAGTGCGGCAGCTCGATGAGCGCATCGGGCATGTTTTCGGCGATCCCGAAGCGGTCGGTTCCTTGCCGGCGGAACAACGTCCTGCCGAAGCCCACGGTCACCGTCAGGTGGCTGGCCGAGAGGTCCAGGGCCTCGCCGGTATCGTCCGGCGGCGCGGCATAGGCGCCGCCGGTTGCACCACCGGCACCCCCGACCGGCTGGCCGGCGGTCATCTCCTCGATGGCAGCGGTCCAATCCTGCAGCAACGAAACGAGTTCGTCCCGATCCGTTGCCGTGACATCGAAGGCCGCGGTGTGCATGCGGTCCTGCGCCGCAGTGTCGATTCCGGCTTGGTGTTCGCCCCGGAACGGGACGGAGTCGTCAACCGGTCGTGCCGTGGACCGGCGGTCAAGCGCCTCGGCACCGGCTGCACCGGCGGCGACCCCGACGACGCCGCCGACCCCCGCCGCCGTGAACAGGGTCCTGCGGCTCATCGGCCTGCGCGGTGCCGTCTCGGCATTGGCACCGGATGTGCCGTTGCCTTGCTGCTCCGCCATCACTTAACGACGGCTGCCGTCAGCCGGGAGAGCGGCTCGGCGAGGGAATCAACGGCTGCGCCGAGTTCCCTGACCTGGGCCTTGCTGAGTTCGGTGTAGGAGACGAACCCGTTGCCCTTCCGGTACTGGTCGAGCAATTTTTGCAGTTCGGAAAACTTCTTCTCCAGGCTGGCATCGAGGTCTTTGTCCGCGTCGGCCAGCAAGGGCTGGAGGTCTTCATAGGCAATGCGCGCGCCGTCGACGTTGGCCTGGAAGTCCCAGAGGTCGGTGTGCGACCAGATTTCCTCTTCGCCGGTGACCTTTCCGCTGGCGACTTCGTCGAGCAGCTCCTTGGCCCCGTTGGCCAGCTTGTCTGCGGTAAAGTCGACCTTCTCGGTGCGCCGGGCCAGCTCCTCGGTGTCGGAGACGAGCTGTTCCGACAGTGCCTTGCGTTGCTTCGTGTCGAGGGCCTTGTATCCCGTCTTCGGTGGCCACAGGTCCTTCTCCGCCCGGTGCCAACCAGTCCACTTCTGCCCCTGGGCAAGATCGGCTTCCCGGGCATCCAGGAGCGGGTCGAGGTCGCCGAAGGACTCTGCGACCGGCTCGATGCGTTCCCAGTGCATCCGTGTGGCGGCGTAGAGGTCGCGGGCCTGTGCCTCGTCGCCGGTCGCAAAGGCGGCGGCGAATTCCCGGGTCCCGGCCAGCAGCTGCTCGGTCTGGTCCTTCACGTAACCGGTGTATTGCCGGGTGGCGGTATCCTGAAGCGCCGCCCGGTCAGCACTGATTTCTTGGCCAGCGGGCGGCGCGGTCACGGTGAAATCGGCACGGATGCCGTCGCCGACCATGCCGGGCTTGCAGGCGGCGACATATTTTCCTTCGGGAGCCGTGACGACCAGATCGCGGCTTAGGCCGGGACCGATGTTCTCGACTTCGCCCACGATCCGCAGCCCGTCACCGGCCAGCAGGTAGAACTCGGTGACCTGGTTGCCGCCGTTCGTCACCGAGAATTTCAGGGGCCCACCGGGAGCGGTATCGGTGCTGAGGTCGCAGCCGTCGGCGGTGCTGGTGACGGTGACGACGCCGTCATCGGCCGCCGAGGCGTCGGCGGTGTTGTCGGTGCAACCCGCCAGGGCCAATGAAGCCACGGCGAGGGCGGCAGCCGCGGCGAGGGGACGGTACTGGGTCATGGAGATCCTCGGTAGGTCGGGAGTGGTCGGCGGCAGGGGCCGCGGTTCAGGCGTGCGCGGGGGCTTCGATGGCTCGCTTGGCTGCGGAGCGGCTTCGCAGGCCCCGGGCATACAGGGCAGCGACCGGGACCACATAGGCGACCCAGGCGATGGCCTGGAGCCAGGTGGTGGCGGGCGAGAAGTTGAAGACGCCCTTAAGTAGGGTGCCGTACCAGCTCGACGGCGGGATGGCGGCCGAGACGTCGAAGGCCAGCGCGTGGAGCCCGGGCAGGATGCGGGCCTCCTGCAGGTCGTGGATCCCGTAGGCGAGCACGCCTGCGGCAACGATGATAAGGGCCGCAGCCGTCCAGGTGAAGAATGTCGACAGGTTGACCCGGATGGCCCCTCGGTGGATCAGTGCGCCCACGGCGATCGCGAGGATGATCCCTGCGGCCGCGCCGGCAATGGGCTCCCAGGTCTCCCCCGTGGCCCGGGCGGCTGCCCAGAGGAACAACGCGGTCTCCAGCCCTTCGCGGCCTACCGACAGGGCGGCTACGAGGACAAGTGCCCACGATTTCCCGTCCGCGGCAACGTCGACCTTGTGGTGCAGGTCGCCGGCCATCGAACGCGAGGTCCGGGCCATCCAGAAGATCATCCAGGTCACGAAGGCCACGGCGAGGATGGACAGCGATCCTCCGATCGCCTCCTGTGCTTCGAACGTCAGCCCCCGTGGGCCGAAGGTGAGCAAGGCACCGAATGCCAGGGACACCACTACGGCGGCGAGCACGCCGAGCATGATGCGTGGGACCAGGTGCCACCGTCCTGTCTTGCGCAGGTAGGCCAGCAGCAGGACCACGATGAGGACTGCTTCGAGTCCTTCGCGCAGGCCGATCAGGAAATTCGCGATCATGGGTGTGCTTCCGTGTGTTCGGTCAGTTTTAGGCAAGGGTTACCTTGCCTACCGACGTTACGCGCATCTTGCGCAATGGCAAAATGGGCGTCGTGTCATGTCGCGCCACGTGCTGCGGCCCCGCATATGGAAGCGGCCGGCCCCTGAGGGCAGCAAACACGCTGCCCCAGGAACCGGCCACGCATCCAGCCGCCTGGTCCGAACGAAGCTCTACACGGGCACCGGTCGCTACCCCAGGGGACGGCCTGCCATTCGCTCGAGGCGGGAAATGCGGTCGTCCATGGGTGGGTGGGTCGAAAAGAGCTTCTTCGCGCCGCCGAGGAACGGGTTGGCGATCATCAGGTGGGAGGTGTTGACCAGCTTCTGGTCCTCGGGCAACGGCGCGCGTTGGACGCCGGTCTCGAGCTTGCGCAGGGCCGAGGCCAGAGCCAACGGGTCATTCGTCAACGTGGCGCCGTCTTCGTCGGCATCGTATTCACGGGTCCGGCTGATGGCCATCTGGATCAGCGAGGCGGCCAACGGGGCCAGCAGCGCGGTGGCGATCATGGCCAACGGGTTCGCGTTGCGGCGGTCTCCGCCGCCGAAAAACAGCATGAATTGCGCGACCGAGGTCACTACGCCGGCCACTGCAGCCGCCACCGAAGATGTGAGGATGTCCCGGTTGTACACGTGCATCAGTTCATGGCCGAGAACGCCGCGCAGTTCGCGTTCGTCGAGCAGGTGCAGGATGCCCTCGGTGCAGCACACGGCGGCGTTCTCCGGATTGCGCCCGGTGGCGAAGGCATTCGGCGCAGCGGTCGGCGATACGTACAGGCGCGGCATCGGCTGACCGGCCGTCAGCGAGAGTTCGTGCACGATGCGGTACATGGCCGGTTGCTCCTGCTCGGTGACCGGGTAGGCCTGCATCGACCGGATGGCGATCTTGTCGCTGTTCCAGTACCCGTAGGCGGTCGTGCCCAGGCCGATCAGCGCGAAGATCCAGATGAACGCCGAGTTTCCGGTCCCGGAGGCGATCAGCGATCCGATGACCAGCAGCAGGGCGAACATGCCACCGAGCAGGGCCGCTGTCTTGAGACCGTTGAAATGATTGTGCACGGGGTTCCACTCCTTGGTCGTGCCTGCGGCCGCCTGATGGCGGCCGGGATGTCTGGACAACGCTTCACCAGACGTCGAGGTTCCGGTTGAGCCGCGGATCACACGCTGCCTGTCGGGCGCCGCGGCGTTTGCCTGCAGTCTATGGCACCGGGTTCCGCGCGTCGTATCGCAGGAAGGCCGGGCTCAGACGCATCAGCAAGGTGGCGACGGCCACGCAGGCCAGTCCGCCGACCAGCAGAGTCCAGCCTTCACCGATTCCGCCGGCGACGGTGCCCGAAAAGAGTTCGCCAATCCTCGGCCCGCCGGCAACCACCACGATGAACACGCCCTGCAGGCGGCCGCGGAGGTTGTCCGGTGCGGCCGTCTGCAGGATCGTGGTGCGGAAGACCGAACTGATCGCGTCGGAGATCCCCGCAGCCACCATGCACGCGACGGCAGCCCAGAGCCAGACCGAGGCGCTGCCGTCCGCCGGCGCTCCGCCGTCCCGGACGGCGGCCAGGACAACGACCCCGAAGACCGCAACGCTGATTCCCCAAGCGGCGACGGACCAGAAAACGGCAACCCCTTGCCGGTGGACGTTACCGAGGGGGCCGGAGAAGAGCCCGGTCAGGAACGCCCCGACAGCCGTGGCGCCCAACAGAAGGCCCACCGTGGTCTCGCCGCCGCCAATCAGCACCGCTCCCACAGCCGGGAGCAGCGCCCGCGGTGCGGCGAGGATCATGGCCGTGAGGTCGATGAGGAAGGTCATGCGCAGGTTGGGCTGCCCACCGAGGAAACCGAAGCCCTCGACGACGGAGCGGAAGCCGGCGCGGGAGACCTCGCCGTGTGGTGGCAACGGTGGAAGCAGGTAGACCGAGACGACGGCAGCCAGGTAGGTCACGACGTCGATGCTGTAGGTCCACGCGTAGCCGACCTGGGAAACCAGTACGCCCCCAAGCAACGGCCCGACCATCATCGCGATGCCGAACGTCACCATGTTCAGGGAGTTCGCTGCCGGCAATAGCTTCAGGCCGAGGATCGCGGGGATGATGGCCCCGCGAGTGGGCTGGTTGATGCCGGTGGCGCCGGAATGGATGGAGACCAGCACATAGAGCAGCCAGACGTTGTCCAGGTGCAGCCAGGCCTGGGCTGCGATGGCCGACGTCGTGCACCACAGCACAAGAGCGGATCCCAGCGCAATCTTGCGGCGGTCGTATGAATCGGCGACCGATCCACCGTAGAGGCCCGTCAGCACCAGCGGGACGAGTGCGAACAGGCCCAGCAGCCCGACGTGGAAGCTCGAGTATGTCAACTTGTACACCTCGAGGCTGACGACCACGAGGGTCAGCTGGCTGCCGACCGCGGACAGCGCGTTGCCCAGCCACAGTCGGCGGAATGCAGGGCTGACCCGGAGCGGGGTGAGGTCGGCGAGGAGTCTGGGCACCGCCTGATTGTAGCCGCGCCCGGTCCGCGCTGGGCCAGCGTGGACCTCGGCGTCTCCGGCGGGTTCCGTCGACCGACCACGGCCGTCACTATCTTGAATCCATCAAAATAACGGGTACGCTGGAGTCATGGATTACTCGAAGCGCCTGCACGAACTGGGGCTGCGCGTCACGCGCCAGCGCCTGGCCGTGCTGCACTTCTTGGAGACGCATCCGCACTCCCCCGCGGACGCCGTGGCGTCCGGGGTGCGCGACGAGTTGCCGGAGTTGTCCATGCAGTCGGTCTACAACGTGCTCAACGACCTCACGGCGCTGGGGATGCTGCGGCGGTTCACCCCGCCCGGTTCCGCGGCTCTCCACGAGACGCGCGTGGACGACAACCACCACCATGCGGTGTGCATGAGCTGCGGACGGATCGAGGACGTGGAGTGCGCGGTCGGCCACGCACCTTGCCTCTCGCCATCCGAATCGCACGGCATGGACATCCAGGTTGCCGATGTGGTCTACCAGGGGGTGTGCGCCACATGCCGCGAGGCGGCGCAGGCCGCCGAGGCAGCTGTCCGGGCCCCGGCCCGCGGCAGCAGCGCCTGAGACCGACCCAGCCACCGAACCAGCCCACCACCCCCCCCACTTGAAGGAGAACCTCGTGTCCGAGAACTTCACCACGACACAAAGCGGTGCCCCCGTCGCCAGCGACGCCCACTCGCTGACCACCGGACCGGACGGCATCACTGCGCTGCACGACCGCTACCTGGTCGAGAAGCTGGCTTCGTTCAACCGCGAGCGTGTTCCGGAGCGCAACCCGCACGCCAAGGGAGGCGGCGCCTTCGGTGAATTCACCGTCACCGAGGACGTCTCGAAGTACACCCGTGCGGCGGTGTTCCAGCCGGGTGCCACCGCCGAGACGCTGCTGCGCTTCTCCTCCGTTGCCGGCGAGCAGGGCTCGCCGGACACCTGGCGCGACGTGCGCGGCTTCGCGCTGCGTTTCTACACCACCGAGGGAAACTACGACATCGTCGGCAACAACACCCCGGTGTTCTTCCTGCGCGATGCCATGAAGTTCCCGGACTTCATCCACTCGCAGAAGCGCCTGAACGGCTCCGCCCTGCGCGATGCCGACATGCAGTGGGACTTCTGGACCCTCTCCCCCGAGAGCGCCCACCAGGTCACCTACGTCATGGGCGACCGCGGCCTGCCCGCCTCCTGGCGCGAGATGAACGGCTACGGCTCGCACACCTACCAGTGGATCAACGCCGAAGGTGAGCGCTTCTGGGTGCAGTACCACTTCAAGTCCCGCCAGGGAGTGCACAACATCGGCAACGAGGAAGCCGAGCGCCTCGCCGGCTCGGACGCCGACTACTACCGCCGCGACCTCTACGAGAACATCGAGGCCGGCAACTTCCCGACCTGGGACGTATTCGTGCAGATCATGCCCTACGAGGACGCCAAGACCTACCGCTTCAACCCGTTCGACATGACCAAGGTCTGGCCGCACGCGGACTACCCGCTGGTCAAGGTCGGCCACTTCACGCTGAACCGGAACCCGCAGAACTTCTTCGCCGAGATCGAGCAGGCCGCCTTCTCGCCGTCGAACCTGGTCCCCGGCGTGGACATCAGCCCCGACAAGATGCTGATGGCCCGCGTGTTCTCCTACCCGGACGCCCAGCGCAACCGCATCGGCACCAACTACAACCAGCTGCCGGTCAACCAGCCACACGCCGCCCACGTGACCACGTACCAGCACGAGGGCAACATGCAGTACAACTTCAACGGTTCCGACGCCCGCGTCTACGCCCCCAACTCCTACGGTGGACCCGCCGCCGACCCGGTGCGTGGCGCCGAGGGCGGCTGGGAGACCGACGGGGCGATGATCCGCGCCGCGCAGACCCTGCGCAGCGAGGACAGCGACTTCGGCCAGGCCGGCACCCTGTACCGCGACGTGTTCGACGCCGATGCCAAGGACCGTTTCCACGACAACCTGCTGGGCCAGGCAAACAGCATCACGCGCGACGACATCCGCGAGCGCTTCTTCCAGTACTGGACGAACGTGGATGAGACCCTCGGCCGCATCCTGCGCGACGGCTTCGCCGCCGGCGCCCAGGGCACCACCGATGGCGCCGCCGATCTGGCCGCCAAGATCTAGCATCCGGCACCTGCCGAACGGCAAACGGCCCGGCTGCCCCTCGCGGGCGGCCGGGCCGTTGCGTGTCGGGAAGCACCGCGCCGGGCGCTACTGCTGCGAGATGCGCACCATCTCGTCGCGCTCGACGACCTTGATGCGCTCACGGGTCACGGGTCCGGCCGTGGTGTCGATGGTGCCTGCGGATGCGCCGAGGGCGTGTTCGTGGGCGTCGAGGGCGATCCAGCCCTCCCACGTGGTGAAGGAGACGCCGCGTTCGGTCAACAGGTCGATGATCGCCTGCTCGTCCGGGTGCTCCGCCGACGGCAGGTCCAACCGGTCCTCGAGCAGGTTGCCGATGGTCTCCAGGGCGTCGCCCTTCGTGTGGCCGATGAGGCCCACCGGGCCGCGCTTGATCCAACCGGTCGCATACAGGCCAGGCACGTGCTGCCCGTCCTCGCCCGTGACGCGCCCGCCGTCGTTCGGGATGACCCCCCGGCGCGGGTCGAAGCCAACCTCGGTGAGTTCGGACCCGAAATAGCCAATGGCGCGGTAGACGGCCTGGACGGGGTAGTCGACCATCTCACCGGTCCCCCGCACGTTCCCGGTGCCGTCCAGTTCCTGTCGCTCGAAGCGGATGCCCTCGACGACGCCGTTGGTTCCGGTGATCTCCACCGGGGCATGCAGGAAGTGCAGGTGCAGCCGCCGGGAAGCGGGCGTCCGCTTGCCCGCTTCCTCCTGCTCTTCGCGGTCCTCCTGGGCGACGAGCCAGTTGGTCAGGGTGTTGACCATGGTCTTGGCCTGGTTGTTGGTCTTGATCGCCTCGTCGGAGGCCTCGTCGAATTCGAAGTCCTCGGGGTAGAGGACGATGTCGACGTCGCGGGAGTGGCTCAGTTCCCGCAGCTCCAACGGCGTGAACTTCACCTGGGCCGGTCCGCGGCGGCCAAAGATGTGCACGTCGGTCACCGGGGAGGAGGCAAGGCCCCGGTAAACGTTGTCGGGGATCTCGGTGACCAGCAGGTCCTCGGCGTGCTTTGAGAGTACCCGGGCCACGTCCAGGGCGACGTTGCCGTTGCCGATGACCGCGATCTCCCGGGCGTTCAAAGGCCACTCACGCGGCACATCGGGGTGCCCGTCGTACCAGGAGACGAAGTCGGCGGCCCCGTAGGAGCCCTCGAGGTCCATGCCCGGGATGGACAGGTCGGCGTCCTTGATGGCCCCGGTGGCGAAGATGACCGCGTCGTACATGTCGCGGATGTCGGCCAGGGTGATGTCGCGGCCGTACGTGACGTTGCCCAGGAAGCGGATGTCGCCACGGTCCAGGACCTTGTGCAGTGCCTTGACGATGCCCTTGATCCGCGGATGGTCCGGGGCGACGCCATACCGGATCAACCCGTACGGTGCCGGATATCCGTCGAAGAGGTCGATGCTGACCTCGAACTCGCGTTCTGCCTTCGTCAGGATGTCCGCGGCGTAGACGCCCGCCGGGCCGGCCCCGATGATGGCGACGCGCAACGGACGATCTGCAGCTGGGTTGGACACAGGTTTTCCTTTCGGCTGTACTCCTCGACATGCGCCACCCTGGTCGGGAATTAACGCACAGCCACCTAGTCTAATTGCACCCGGCCCGTGGTCCGCATTCCTGTGGGGGCGCACACGTGGAAAACCGGGACGGTGGCCCTCGCCTCCGCCCCGGCTTGTACCGCGGTCCCCAGGGCCGTGCGCCCCGTCGCCGATCAGCCCCAGATGCTCTGGACCCTGCCGCTGGCATCGGTGGCGGTGACGGTGTTCTCCCCCAGGAGCTTGCGGGCCTTGTGGACCAGGCCGAGCGTTTCGTTGGCTGCGTCGACCCAGTCCTTCTCCACCGAGTTGTAGGTGTCGCTGGAGTTGCTGTCCTCCCAGTTGTCCTGGACGAACTTCACCTGGGATTCGCGGTCCCCGATGATCGTCTCGATGCGTCCGGCAATGCGGATGATGTCGCCCTCGATGCGCGAGGCGTGGTCGCTGTCGAATTGGATGATGTCGTCGGCCATGTTCCGATCCTTCCGTGCTGGCCCGTGGGCCGTGGTTTGTAGGTGGCACCGCGGTGCCGGTGGGGTGTTCCCCGGAGTGGCTACTGGCCGAAGCTGAACTTCGAGGTCTTGGCGCCGGCTGCGGCGGCTTCGGCGGCCTGGCCGCCGGCCTCGAATGCATCGTCCATCTGGACGTATTCCTTCGCGCTTTGGGCCTGGCCCTGCGAGATGCCGGACAGCGCCTTGATCAGGTCGTTCTGCACCCGCCGGGACTCGGCCATGAAGTTCTGGTAGGACACGGCGCCGTTGCCCTTGAAGGTCGTCTTCAGGTCCTCGACCCCGTCAACGAGTTCCTCCACCAGGCGCACCAGTTCGTCTCCCGATCCACTCGACTGCTGCGCCGCCGACCCAATGGCGTTGACATCCATTTTTCCCTTGAAGCCCATGTCCTCGTCCTTTCGTTGATCTCCCCGGCCAACCGGCCCTCGTCCGGTGGCAGTTTCTCCTCGTTCTGGCTACCAGCTAACGGCACCGCCGCAAACGGGGTCAAGGTTCGGCCATGGGGAGAACTCCCCATGGCCGCGGCGTTCGGGAACTTTTCATCCATCGGCCTGACATGATGGACTCACCACAGCAACAGCGGTAGGACGAGAGGATCCCGTGGCGACAGAATTCGACAGCCAGCTCATCGAGTCGGTCGCCGTGCGTCGAAACCGGATCACCGATGCCCTGCTCTACGGCGAGAACCCCACGGAACGCCGATGGCAGGGCACGACGAAGCTCTTCCTGTTCAGCGTCGTGGCAGCCGCACTGATCACCGCTGTCTGCATCGGGGTTTCGTTCGTGACGAACCTGATCACCACGCAGGCCCAGCAGCGCCAGCAACAGCAACAGCAAATCCAGCAGCGCTCCGCCCACGCCCTGGTGCTGCCCGATGGACGGCCCCGGCCGGTCCAGCTTTTGCCCAACGGAAGGACGGGGTACTAGCCCACCATGGCCCAGCCCTATACCCGAGTGACCCTTGTCGGCGAGCGCCGCAACGCCGACCTGCTCCTGCCGGCCCTGGAGGCCGTGGGGACGCTGATGCCGCAGATCCTCGACCTCCTCGGTGACACCCCCGGCACCGGGGTGTCCTCCAAGGTCCTGTTGACCGCCTCCGGTGAACCCGTCTCCGCGGACCAGTCCCTGACCCAGGCACAGGTCTTTGACGGCGCCCGGCTCACCCTGGTCAGCAGCAGCGAGGCACCACCGCCCGCCGTGGTGTACGACCTCTCGGACACGGTGGTCGAACAATCGGCCGATATCCGCGGCGCGTGGGACCGGAACCACCTCGTGGCCGCCTCGGGAGTCTTCGCCGCCCTGGGCGTGTGGCTGGCCCTTGACGTCCTGCTCGGCCGCTACCTGCCCGATGACCGTTGGTGGCTCCTGCTGGCCGCCGGAGCGATCCTCCTGGCACTGGGCGCCTCCTTGGCCGCCGCACACAAGCCCATCTCCGCCACCCTGATGGGGACCGGCTGGGGCGCCGGGATGATCGGACTGGCCCACTGGCCGGCAGCAGCGCCCTTGCGCCTCTTGCTCGCCGCAGCGGGGACTGCAGCCTTCGTCGCCTGCCTGGCCACCGTGCTGCGCCATCCGCGTGGCGTGCTGCTGTGCGCGGGGGTGCTGGCCGCCCTGACCGGCGTTTGGGCGGCGGCGCTGCCGCTGTCCAACTGGGGCTCGGCGAATGCCGACGCCGACCTCTTCGTCGGCGTGGGCGCGGTGGGCGCCATTTGCTCCATCCTCGCCCTGGGCCTGCTGCCCGCCTTGGCACTGTCGCTGTCCGGCCTGGCCACCCTGGACGACCGGCGTGCCGCCGGCTCCTCCATCTGGCGCCGTGACGCCCTTGCCGCCATCCGTTCGGCCCACTCCGGATTGACGCTGGCCACCGTGGCCGGGGCCCTCTCGGCGGCAGCCGGCATGTGGCTGGTCGCCGCCGATGCCCGCCAGCCCGTCTGGTCCTTGCCGTTGCTCCTGGCCCTGACGCTGGCGACGCTGCTGCGCTCACGTGCCTTTCCGCTGGCCATCGAGCGCTATGCGCTCTATGCGGCCACGGCCGTCGGCGTGGCCGCTGGAGTCCTGGCGCTGATCCGGCTCGCTCCCGGCACCGTGTGGGTCGTCGGCCTGGGCGTACTGGTCCTGGCCGTCCTCATTGGCTTGGGGCTGGCCGTCGATCTCCCGGACCATGTCGAGGCACGCATCCGCCAAATCTGCGAACGGCTGGAGATGCTCGCGATCCTGGCCACGATCCCCCTGCTCATCGGCTACTTCGGCGTCTACGCCCAGATGCTAGACACGTTCTAGCACGGAGGACAACCATGAACGCATCCCCCCAGCCCCCCACGCCCGCCCACGGCCAGCAGCTCGATCCGTGGGGCCAGCCCGTCGATGATCCCTGGGCGCCTGCTCCCACCGACCACAGGCCGCGTCGGGCACGGCGCCCGGAACCCGGGCAGCAGCAATCGCCGGCGGAGGCCAGCCCCGGCCCCCGAACCGACGGTGTGGGTTCGCCGCTGGACAACGACCGCCGACGCCTGAGCCGGGTGCGGGCCACCGGTGGTTTCCTGGGCCGTACACTGGGGTCGCTCTTCGGTGGAACCCATCCGGCGACGATGGTCGGCCGGCACGCCGCCGAAGTCCAAGCGCCGGTCACCACGGGACGGCGCATCGCCGTGGTCTCCAGCCGGGGCGGCGCCGGTAAGACCACTGCCGCGACATTGCTGGCACGGGTCTATGCCGCCTTGCGCCCGGACAACATCTGCGTCCTGGACCTCGACCCCGGGCACGGTAGCCTCGCCCTGCGTCTGGGAATCGATGGCGCCCCCGCCTTCGACAGCTTCCTCCCCGGGATCACCGGCGGAACCCACCCGGGGACCGCCCGCCTGGCGGAAATGCTCGGAACCGCCTCGTCGAACCTCTTCGGCACCGGCCCGCGGGCCGGCGCAGCACGCGGTGCGCTGCCCGAGCTGAGGGAGGCGGCGGCGACCGTCTCGCGGTACTTCCCGGTCACCGTGCTCGACTGCCCCACCGGGCTGGAGGCACCCGAGACACAGGCCGCCCTGGCAGATTGCCACGCGGCCGTCTTCGCCGTGCCGGCGACGCTCTCCGGCATGGAGGATGCACTGGCCGCCTTGGCCGGCTGGCGCCAGCACCCCTTCCTGGCCGGCCTGCCCCTGGTGGTCCTGGTGATGCAGCAGGACCAGTCATCGGCCTTGCAGGCGCTCGACCAGGCCGGACGGCTCTCCCGCCTCGGATTCGACGCGCATGCCGTCGGCTATGACCGGCATCTGGCGGCCGGGGCACGGCTGGCCCTCCCCCTGATGCTCCCGGCGCACCGCGAGGCCGCCACCACGCTCGCGGCCCGCGTGCTGGGCCTGGCCAACGGGGCACGGTAGGCCATGTCCCAGCGGATCATCCACCGCCCGGCAAGGACATCGGCCCCCTTGCGCAGCTTCCGGCCCTTCAACCTCGACGGCCCCCCACCGGTCGACGGGGAGGCCCCGGGGCTGAACCTGGCCGCCATTGTCCCCATGCTCGGCGGCGCGGTCTCGATGACCGCGATGATGATGTTCCGCAACTCACCGTTCGCCGCCATCGGCGCCCTGATGATGGTCCTGACCGTCGTCATCGCGATCTTCATGATGTTCTCCACGCGCGGCAAGGCCATGAGGGCCCGCAGCCGGGCACGGGACACCTACATGCGCTACCTCGAACGCTCCCGGGTGAAGATGCGCGCCGACGAACTCGAGGCCTTGGACGTGGCCCGGCAGAGCGCCCCGCCACCCGAGGCGCTCTTCGACA
This sequence comes from Arthrobacter sp., assembly GCA_035571895.1. Taxonomy (GTDB): domain Bacteria; phylum Actinomycetota; class Actinomycetes; order Actinomycetales; family Micrococcaceae; genus Arthrobacter_H. The sequence goes on from DATNBS010000234.1 coordinate 14,116, forward strand.
TCGTGCGCACCCCGATGCGCGTCTGGGAACGGCGCCGCGGAAACGACGACTTCCTCGATGTGCGCCTGGGCACCGGCGAGCGGCCCTGCCGGGAGATCACCGTCAGCGAGATCGATTCGGCGACGCAGCAGACCGACTCGTTCATGGCGGCCGAAGCCGAGATCCTCCGGCGCCGCTTCGCCACCAGCCCGGAAATGCCCTTGACCGTCCCGCTGGACTCGGTGGGAAACATCAGCATCATCGGGGACCGCGACTTCGTCCTGGCTGCCACGCGGAACCTGCTGACCTCCGCCGCCGCCTTCCACTCGCCGGAGGACCTGGGACTGGGCATCGGCACCCCCGAGGAATTCAGGGACGACTGGCAGTGGGCCACCTGGCTCCCCCACCTGGCAGACCAGTCCCAGAGTTCCGGCGTCGAGCTCACGCGCCGGATCGCCCCGGACCTGGACGCCCTCGCCGCCGTCATGGAAGCCGATCTGCACCGGCGAGCGAAGATCGCCATCGAGGCCAAGAAAGTTGATGCGCGTTCCGGTCACGCCCTGGCCCGGCTCGTCCTCGTGTCCGACACCCACGGCGGGCAATCGCAGGAGCTTCCCCTGGCGGACCGGTTCCTGTCTCCCGGCGACCTGGGCGTGACGGTCCTGCACCTGGCGCACGACCGCAGCGAGGAGCCCAGTGACGTGACCGTCCGGATCACCCAGGCACCGGGGGGGTTCGAGATCCAGGACTACCGCGCTGACCCGGTCCATCCCGCGGTGTCGTCCGGCTCGCTGGACGAGTTGGCACCGGCCACCGCCGAGGCCCTTGCCCATGAAATGGCCCCGTTGCGCCTCTCCGCCGATTCCCTAGAACACGGTGGGTCGGGCGAGGGCGCCCAGAGCTTCCTGGGCATGCTCGGACTCAGCCCCAAGTTGGATCGCGCGGACGTCGAACGGAACTGGAAACCCCGCGGCGACGCGGAATTCCTGCGCATCCCGCTCGGCCCCGGCGACGCCGGCCGGCCTGCCGTACTGGACCTGAAGGAATCGGCACAATTCGGCATGGGACCCCACGGCCTCTGCGTCGGAGCGACCGGATCCGGCAAGTCCGAAATGCTGCGCTCACTCGTCTTCGGCCTGCTGGCCACCCATTCACCCGACGTGCTCGCCATGGTGCTCGTCGACTTCAAGGGCGGCGCCACCTTCGCCCCCTTCGAGGGCGCGCCCCAGGTCACCGGCATCATCACGAACCTCTCCGAAGACCTCTCCCTGGTCGAACGCGTCTACGCCAGCCTCAACGGGGAGATCCTACGCCGCCAGGAAGTCCTCAAGGCCGCCGGCAACATCGCGAACATCACCGACTACCAGGTGCACCGCAATGAGCGGCTCGCCCGCGGTGAGGAAATGGACCCGCTCCCCCACCTGGTGGTGATCATCGACGAGTTCGGCGAGCTGCTCACCGCCCGGCCCGACTTCATCGACCTCTTCCTCTCCATCGGGCGCATCGGCCGCTCCATCGGCGTCCACTTGCTCTTGAGCAGCCAACGGGTCGAATCCGGAAAGCTGAAGGGGCTGGAGACGTACCTGTCCTACCGGCTCGGACTGCGCACCCTCTCCGAATCGGAGTCGCGCACGGTGCTCGACACCCCCGATGCCTTCCATCTGCCGCCGGTCCCCGGCTACGGGTTCCTCAAGGTGGACACCACGGTCTACACCCGGTTCAAGGCCGGTTACGTTTCCGGTCCCCTCGAGGACGTCCAGGAGGACGCCACCGGGGAAGCCGCGCCGACGGACGTTCCGGCCGTGCTGCCCGTTCCCCGATATGCCAGGGATGAACCCGACGCCTCCGGGGACGACGGAGCGACCGCCCAGCAGCCGGCAGCCCCCAAACGCACGACCGGTCCCACGGTGATGTCCACCCTGATGGACACGCTGCGTTCCTTTCCCCGCTCCGTCCAGGAGATCTGGTTGCCACCGCTGCCGCCGGCCATTTCCCTCGATGCGGCCGCCGGCGGCGTGCATCCCGGCGAACACGGTCTCACGCTCGGATCCGGCGGCGGCCTGCGCGTGCCCATCGGCCTGCTGGACGATCCCGCCAAGCAATGGCAGGGCCTCTGGGAGATCGATTTCGCCTCCGGTGGCGGCAACCTGATGATCACCGGCGGGCCGCAGTCGGGCCGGAGCACCCTGCTTCGCACGGTGGTCGCCTCCCTGGCGCTGACGCATTCCCCCCACGAGGTCGGCATCTACTGCATCGACCTGCTCGGTTCGGCGCTGTTGCCCCTCAATGGGTTGCCCCACGTCGGCGGCACGGCGATCCGCACCAACCGCGAGGTCGTACGACGGACCGTGGAGGAGCTCATGGGCATGCTGCTGATGCGCGAGCGGGTGTTCGAGCACCACGAGATCGACTCCCTGGCCACCATGCGCCGGATGCATGCCGAGGACCGGCTCCACGAGCTGCCCAGCGCCGACATCTTCCTGGTCATCGACGGATACGGGCAGATCGCCGACGACTTCGAGGAAATCCAGGACAGCGTGAACGCGCTGATCATGCGCGGAGGCGGCTACGGAATCCACGTCGTCACCACGCTGAACCGCAACGCCGAACTGCGCATGGCGCAGCAGGGCTTCTTCGGCAACAAGATCGAGACCGCCCTCGCCGATCCGCAGGACTCCCAGATCGACCGCAAGGTCGCCCCGGGGGTCAACCCCGAGGCCCCGGGACGTGCGCTCTCGGACCGGAAGCTGATCGGACATGTCGCCCTGCCGCGCATCGACGGCATCGCCGACCCCGAGGACCTCTCCGACGGCCTGCGGGACCTCGTGTCCCAGGTCGCCCGCAACACCACGGAAACGGCCATGAAGGTCCGCGTCCTGCCGGGCACCGTGGGGTGGGCCCAGGCGCCCCGCCCACCCGGCGGCGCCCAGTTCCCCCTGGGCCTGCGCGAAGTGGACCTGGGCGACCAGGTCCTGGACCTGCAGGCCAAGGACCGGCACCTGATCCTGCTGGGCGACGAGGAGTCCGGCAAGTCGAACATCCTGCGCAACGTCATCGACACCCTGGTCGGCCAGTACACCCCCGACGAGTTGCTCTTCGGCGTATACGACCCCCGCAAGGGACTCGACGACGTCGTACCCGACGACTACCTCGGCGGGTATGCCGGCAGCGCCGTCGTCGGCGAGCAGCTCTCGGCCGCCTTGGCCGCCGAACTTGAACTGAGGTCGACCGGAGGCGACGAGGAACGCCGGCCGAGCAAGGCCAAGCTGGTGGTCATCGCCGACGACTACGATGTGCTCACCGCCAGCGGCACCTCGCCGCTGGGCCGGCTGACCAACTACCTGCCCATGGCCGACGAACTGGACCTGCACGTCGTCCTGGCGCGCAAGGTCCGCGGGGCGAGCCGGGGCATGTACGAATCCTTCTTCTCCACCCTGCGCGACGCGGGGACCGCCGGCCTGATCATGAGCGGGGACCGTTCCGAGGGCGGGCTGCTCAACAACATCCGGGCCCGCCCGTTGCCCGCGGGACGTGGACAGCTGGTGCAAACCGGGCGCCCGGTGCAGACGATCCAGACCTACCTGAACCCGGAAACGCGGTAACAGCTGCAATGGCCGGAATATGCCGCGCCACTGCGGGGTTGGTACAGGCATGCCCCACGAAAACCGCACGACCGCCGCACGTCCCCAACCGGACGGTTCCCGCTCCGGGCCGGCGCTGAGCCGCGCCGGGTTGTTCCAGGGGCTGGGGGCATACGGGCTGTGGGGCGTGCTGCCCCTGTACTTCATGACCATCGCGATCGCCAGCTCGACGGAGATCGTCGCGAACCGCATCGTGTTCAGCCTGGTCTTCTGCATCATCCTCATCGGGGCGACCCGCGCCTGGGGCGACCTTCGGGCCCTCATGCGGGACGGGGCCGCCATGCGGCGGCTAGCCCTCGCCGCGGTCCTGATCACCCTCAACTGGGTCACGTACGCCTTCGCGGTCCTCCACGGGCACACCGTGGAGGCCTCGCTGGGCTACTTCATCAACCCGCTGGTGTCGGCGGCACTGGGCGTGGTCTTCCTGAAGGAGCGGCTCTCCCGGCTGCAGTGGACAGCGTTGGGCTTCGGCCTCGGCGCCGTGCTGGTGCTGACGTTCGCCTACGGGTCGGTCCCGGTGATCGCCCTGACCCTGGCCTTCTCCTTCGGGCTCTACGGCTTCGTGAAGAACCGGGTCGGGCGCACCGCCACCGCCGTGACCAGCCTGACGGTGGAGACCGCGTTCCTGACCGTACCCGCGCTGGCCTACATGGGCTGGCTCATGTCGCGTGACGAGGCCACCGTGCTCACCAACGGCCCCGGGCACTTCTGGCTCATGGCCGCCAGCGGCGTCGTCACCGCCGTTCCGCTGCTCCTCTTCGGTGCGGCAGCCCGACGGCTTCCGCTGAGCACCGTGGGCACCCTGCAATTCCTGACACCGGTGATGCAGTTCATCATCGCCGTGGCGATCTTCCGCGAGGCCATGCCGCCGGAGCGGCTCGCCGGCTTCGCACTGGTATGGGTGGCCATCATCCTGCTGGCCATCGACATGCTGCGCCGGCCCCGCCCCCGCCCGCAGAGCCGGCCGGCTACCCCGGCACCCCGCATCGCCGGGACGGAGGAAACGGCCGGCAGCGCCACGGCCGGGGCGGCCCGGGTCCGAACCCCGGGCCGGGTGTCACCGGCGCACGATCAGCGAGACTGAAAAAGGCCGGTGCCCGGCCAGGAACCTCCTGGTCGGGCACCGGCCTTGATGGCCGCAGGTCAGGCGTTCTTGCGGATCGCATCCTCCAGCACGTCGAAGGCATCGGCGAGCAGCTCGTCGGAGATCACCAACGGCGGCAACAGCCGCACGACGTTGCCGTAGGTCCCGCAGGTCAGGATGATGACGCCGGCGGCCAGGCAATCGGCGGCGATGCGCTTGGTCAGCTCCGCGTCGGGCTCCCTCCCCCCGGCCTTCACGAATTCGATGGCCAGCATGGCGCCCCGCCCGCGCAGGTCGCCGATGGCCGGCACCTCCTGCTGCAGGGACCGCAACCGCGCGTAGAACGCCTCCTCGATGGCCCGGGCGCGGGAATTCAGGTCCGCCTCGGCCATGTAGTCCACGGCCGCCAGGCCGGCGGCAACGGCCACGGGATTGCCGCCGTAGGTGCCACCCAGGCCGCCCGGGTGGACCGCATCGAGCAGTTCGGCGCGGCCGATGATCCCGGACAGGGGCAGCCCGCCGGCGATCCCCTTGGCCAGGGTGATGATGTCGGGGACCACGCCTTCGTGCTGCACGGCGAACCAGTCACCTGTCCGGCAGAACCCGGACTGGACCTCGTCGGCGATGAAGACGATGCCCTGCTCCTTCGCCCATTCCGCGATCCGGGGCAGGAAGCCGTCGGCGGGGACGATGAACCCGCCCTCGCCCTGGATCGGCTCGATGATGATCGCGGCGATCTGGTCGCCGCCGATCTGCTTCTCCATGTCCAGGATGGCGCGCTCGGCGGCCTCCTTGCCGGAGATGTTCGGGTTTTCCTCGCGGAAGGGGTAGCTCATCGGCATCCGGTAGATCTCCGGAGCCAGCGGCCCGAATCCCCGCTTGTAGGGGGCGGCCTTGGCCGTCAGGCCCATGGTGAGGTTCGTGCGGCCGTGGTAGGCGTGGTCAAAGGCCACGACGGCGGTGCGTCCGGTGGCGACGCGCGCGACCTTGACCGCGTTTTCCACGGCTTCGGCGCCCGAGTTGAAGAACACGCTCTTCTTGGCATGCTCGCCCGGGGTGAGCTCGGCCAGCTTCTCGGCCAGCTCCACGTATCCCTCGTAGGGGGTGACCATGAAGCACGTGTGGTTGAAGCGGCTGCTCTGCTCTGCCACCGCGGCGGACACCTGCGCATTGGAGGCCCCGACGGTGGTCACGGCAATGCCCGAGCCGAGGTCGATGAACGAGTTGCCGTCCACGTCGAGGATGATGCCTCCGTCGGCGTCGGCTGCATACACCGGCACCGACGAGGCGACGCCTGCCGCCACGGAGGCGGCACGGCGTGCGGCCAGGGCCTGCGAGACGGGTCCGGGGAAGGCCCCGGTGATGTTGCGCTTCTGGTCGAGCCGGTACTGGATTTCCACGGCGATGTCCTTCCTGTCGTTGATGCGCGATGCGTCATGGGTCGGTTTCGAGCCTACGTTTCGGCCCTCCACCGTCGCTAGGGTGCTTGGCACAGGCGCGCCGGCGGGCGGTTATGCACCCGCACAGCACGACGGCGGCCCCCTCCTTTCCGAAGGGGGCCGCCGTCGTGCCGGGGACTGCTGTCCGTCAGGCGTCCTGCCTGGCCAGCTCCGGTGCGTCGTCTTCCGGCTCCTCGGGGTGCCGGTTCAGGTTGGCCAGTGCCAAGGCGAGGCCGCCCCAGACCGTCAGGATGGCGATGACCATCATGGTGATGGCGATGGGTGTCATCGGATTGCCCCTTCTTCTGCGTCTTCCGCCGTCTTGACGGCGTCGTACTCGGGATCGTGGTTGGCCTTGGAATTCCGGCTCCACGGGATGAACGTGAGGAGGACGGCGGCGACGACCAGCGCCGCGGCCATGCCCCAGCCGAAGACCCCGAGGAACCACACCGGGTAGTTCTCGTACGGCGTCTGGATCTTGGTGATGAACTCGTTGATCAGCATGTAGCCCAGCGCCAGCGGGGCGACGACGGCCACCAGGACCATCCAGATGCCCTTCATCTTCACGGAGGCGTACCGGTTCAGGTGCCTCGAGAGCAGCGGCAGCTTGCGCAGGAACCAGGCCACGACGATGACCGCGACCAGGGCGCCGAGCATGATGCCGAAGCTGTTGACGAACGCATCGAAGGTATCGAGCAGGTACAGGCCGGTGGTGGTCGGGAACAGCACGATGGAGATCAGCCCCACCGGGATGGACACCGCGAGCGCCGACTTCACGCGCGGCCAGCCCATCTTGTCCTGGATGGCCGCGACGATGACCTCGAGGATGGAGATCAGCGAGGTGATGCCGGCGAACACCAGCGAGCCGAAGAAGAGCACCCCCAGCAACGCACCGACCGGCGCCTGGGAGACGATGGTCGGGAAGGCCACGAAGGCCAGGCCGATGCCCGCATCCACGACCTTGGAGATGTCCCCACCGGAAGCCTGGGCCATGAAGCCCAGCGCGGCGAAGACACCGATGCCGGCGAGGATCTCGAACGCCGAGTTCGCGAAGCCGACGACCATCCCGGAGCCGGTCAGGTCGGTCTTGCGCTTGAGGTAGGAGGAATAGGTGATCATGATGCCGAAGGCCACCGAGAGCGAGAAGAAAATGTGCCCGTAGGCCGCGGCCCAGACCCCGGGGTCGCCGAGGGCCTCCCAGTTCGGCGTGAAGAACGCGTTCAGTCCGTCGGCGGCCCCGGGCAGGAACAGCGAGGCCACGACCAGCAGGACGAACATGACCACCAGCAGCGGCAGGAACACGGCGTTGGCGCGGGAGATGCCCTTGTTGACCCCCGCGACCATGATCGCGATGACCACGATCCAGGTCACCAGCAGCGGCCAGAAGACACCGGAGACGTAGTCGAAGCCCAGGGTCGGTGCCTCGGCGACCTGCAGGAAATCGCCCATCAGGAAGTCGCCGGGCTTGTCGCCCCAGGCCTTCGTGAAGGAGAAGAACGTGTACATGGCGGCCCAGGCGATGATCACCGCGTAGTAGATCGCGATGATGAAGCAGACCAGGACCTGCCACCAGCCCAGGGGCTCGGCCGCCCGGTGCATGCGGCGGTAGGCCAGCGGTGCCGAGCCGCGGAACTTGTGGCCGATCGAGTAGTCCAGGAACAGCAGGGGGATGCCCGCCGTCAGCAGGGCGCAGAGGTAGGGGATCAGGAAGGCGCCGCCGCCGTTGTCGTAGGCGACGTACGGAAAGCGCCAGATGTTGCCCAGCCCGACGGCGGAGCCGATGGCCGAGAGGATGAACAGTTTTCGCGAGGAAAAGGTCTCTCGCTTGAGGGTCGGGGCTGTCGCGGCCCCGCCTTGCGGTGGAGTGGTCATGGTCTACACCGTAGACGGCTGTTGAACGCGTCACAAAGATGCGCAGCGGTGGCTTCGTCGTTTCGTCCAAGCTCCATCGCTTTCGTCGGGCCGACGCACAACGACGGCACTAAACTGGAGTACATGGCGATGACGCTTTCCGGACTCCTGGCTTCCCCCTCCCTGCGGCTCACGGCTCTCACCGATCCCGAGGGCAGCGGCGACCGGCCGATCTCCTGGGCTGCGGTGACGGAGTTGGCCGACCCGACCCCCTTCCTGGCCGGCGGCGAGGTCCTGCTGACCACGGGGGTGCGCCAGAAGACGGTCGCGGCCCAGACGGGGTTCGTCGACCATGCCATGCGCGCCGGGGTCCTGGCCCTGGGCTACGGGATCGGCCTGACCCACGCGAAGGTGCCCGCCGCCGTCGTGCGCCGTGCCCGCGAGGTGGGGCTTCCGCTGTTCGGGGTCCCCTACGAGACCCCGTTCGTGGCCATCACCCGCATCGTGGCCGAGGCCCTGGCCGCCGACAACGTCGCCCGCATGGAACGCCTGCTGCGGGGGCACCAGCGCCTGGCCGCGGCCCTGCTGGGCGGGGGTGGCCTGCACGGGCTGCTGCGCGAGCTGGGGCAGCAGCTGGGGCACACCGTCTCCCTGAGCCACTACGGAGCCCGCATCCATGGGCCGGCACCGGCCAGCGAGGGGTGGCTGACGGTGCCGATCCCCACCGGACTGCAGGACCGCTGCTCGCTGCACATCGAGGGCAGCGACACCGGCGGCGGGCTGGTCGAGTACGCCCAGTCGCTGATCAGCGTCGAATTGGCGAACCGCGCCCGGTTGCGCGAGTCGCGCCGCACGGTCAGCGGGCAGGTCCTGACCGACCTCACCCGCGGGGTGATCGAGGGCCAGGATGCCGCCCTGCGCCTGCAGTCCGTCGGTATCTCGCCCAATGCCGCCCAGACGATCCTGCTGGTCGAGCCCGTCGGCTCGAATGCCCGGATCCTGCCCACGCTGCCCCTGCCGCCCGGACGGGAGAAGAACGTCTCGGCGATGGTCGAGGACCGCCTGGCCGTGGTGCTCGGCGCCGGGGACGGCGAGGCCGCGGCCACCGAGTTCGCGGCCTACCTCTCCGGGGCCGGAGTGCCGGCCCGGGTGTCCTACGGCGGCTCGTACGCCCAGGTGACGGGGCTGCGGTGGAGCTATTTCGAGGCCGTCGAGGCGCTGCGCCACGGAGACCGGGTCAACCATCCGTCGAGGATCTCGCTGACCTCCCTGCTGCTGGCCGCCCATGATGTGCCGTTGCAGGCCCTGGCGGCCGAGGCGCTGGAGCCGCTGGAGGACTTCGATGCGGCCCATGGGGCCGAGCTGATGGTGACGCTGCGCCGGTTCCTCGAGCTCAACGGCAGCGTGGGCACGGTCGCCGAGGCGCTGGGGCTGCACCGGAACACCGTGCGCTACCGGCTGCAGCAGATCGCCGACCTCAGCGGCTACGACCCCTCGAACACCCCCGACCGGGTCCAGCTCTGGCTCGCCCTGTCCGCCCACGACGTGTACTGACCCGCGGGGCGGATAGTATTTAGGCATGGCTGAGATGTTCGTGGAGAAGTTCCGTTCCCTGGTCCCTAAATACCTCGATGACCAGTGGGTTTCGGAGGACGGCCTGACCTCGCAGGAGCTCGACGGGCAACTCGAGGACGCCGGCGTGGACATCCCGCAGGTGCTCACCGAGTTCTACCTGGCCGTCGGCGCCTGCGACGACCTCATGGAGGCCTACTACTTCTTCTTCGACCCCGACGAGCTGGAGGTCGAAGACGGGTACCTGCTGTTCATGGAGGACGAGGACGAGCAATACGTCTGGGGCATCCGCGAGGACCAGCTGGACATCCCGGACCCGATCGTCCACCGCCGCCACAACGACAGCGGGACATGGGAGAGCGAGGAGGGGACCTTCAGCGAATACGTGCTCGACATGTTCGAGTGGGTCTTCGAGGAGCTGGAACCCGAACTGGAGGACTAGCGACCGTGCCCGCGCACCCGCATGGATCACACGAGCCCCCGGGCTACGCCTGCCCGTTCTGCGAGCTCCTGGCCGGCGGTCCGCTCTCCGCGGCGAACCTGTGCGCCCCCACCGACCTGGTCTACCGCGACCGCAAGGTGGCGGTGATCATGGCCTGCGACGGGTTCGGAAACTACGGCGGTCATGCCATGGTCATCCCGGCAGCGCACCTGGAATCGCTCTACGACCTCGACGACGACGTCGCGGCCGCCATCATGATCGCCACCCGCAGGACCGCATTGGCCATGAAGCTGGCGTGGGACCCCGAGGGGACCTCGACCCGGCAGCACAACGAACCGGCCGGCAACCAGCACGTCTGGCACTACCACCAGCATGTCTTCCCGCGCTATGCCGACGACGACCTGTACCGCCAGCTGCGCCACCGGGTGCCCGCCGAGGTCCGGGCGGCCAAGGCGCGCGAACTCGCCGCGGCCTGGGACCAGGTGGGCTGAGGGCCCAGGGGGCTGGGGGCAGGCTGGTCCCCGGCGTTGCCGCGCGTCCGGTGGCCGGAGCGGCGCCTAGTTCTCCCGGGAGACCACGGCGTGGGCAAAGGCGGCCAAGGACGACTTCACGGCGCCCTCCGGCAGCGGTGCCAGGGCAGCGATGGCGTCGGCCGACCACTGCCGCGCCACGTCCCAGGACTTCTGCGTCACCGGATGGGCGGCCAGCGCGGAGACCGCGCGGGCCAGGTCCTCGTCGGCGGACAGGTCGCCGTCGACCAGGGCCAGCACGTCGGCCGCCGTACGGTCGCCATCGGCAGCCGCCTGGCGCAGCAGCAGCACCGGCAGCGTGGGCACCCCCTCGCGCAGGTCGGTGCCGGGGGTCTTGCCCGAGCGGACCTGGGCGCCGGTGACGTCGATGACGTCGTCGGCCAGCTGGAAGGCCACGCCGACCTTCTCGCCGTAGTCGCGCATGACCTCGACGTGGTCGGCGGCGCCGCCGAACAGCGCGCCGAAGACCCCGGAGGTGGAGATCAGCGAGGCGGTCTTGTCGGCAATGACATCCAGGTAGTGCGCCACCGGGTCCTCACCGTCCCGCGGCCCGACGGTTTCGTGCAGCTGCCCCAGGCAGAGTCGCTCGAAGGTGCGGGACTGCAGCTCGACGGCGTCGACGCCGAGTTCGGCGCCGATCACCGAGGCCCGGGCGAAGATCAGGTCCCCGGTGAGGATCGCGGTGGAGTTGCCCCAGACCTCGTGCGCGGTGGGCGCCCCGCGGCGGTACGGGGCCGAGTCCATCACGTCGTCGTGGTAGAGCGTGGCCAGGTGGGTGAGTTCGACGACGGCGGCGGCCTTGATGGTCTCGGGGGTCACTCCCTCGCCGAGCAGCGAGGTCAGGATGACCAGCAGCGGGCGCACCCGCTTGCCGCCGGCCTCCATGAGGTGGCGGCTGGTGGCGTCGATGAGCGGGTCGGAGTTCGCGACGGCGGCACGCAGGACCTTCTCGACCTTGGCCATCCCCTGGGAGATGGCGGGGCCGAATTCGGGGTCCTCGGCGACGGCGCGGAACCCGGGGGGCAGGTTGATGCCCGCGGCAAGGGCCGAGGTTTCCGCGAACAGGTCAACGGATTCCGGCACGCCGTGTCCGGCGGTCGTCCAGTTGGTCGGGGAATCATTCACGGTTCTGGGACCTGCTTGTCGTCGGGGTGGATCGTTTCTCGGGCGCGGCCCGGGGCGGGCGGCGGTTGTCCGTGGGCGGGGCCAGCCGTTCCAGCACATGGATCACTCTATCCTCAAACCCGCGGCCGCCGTCGTCGGTGAGATTGGCGAGCATGCGCACCACGAAGCGCATCAGCACCGGGGTGCTCATGCCCGTGCGCAGGGCCAGCTTCATCACGCGGGGGTTGCCGATCAGCCGGGCGAAGACGCGTCCGAGCGTGAAGTGGCTGCCCCAGGCCCCGCGCACCAGGTCCGGGTAGGAGGCCAGCAGGGCCTCGCGGGCCGCCGGTGTCGTGCCGTGCAGGCCCGAGCGGGCGTCGAGGATGACCTCGGCGGCCATGCGCGCCGACTCCATGGCGTAGCTGATGCCCTCGCCGTTGAAGGGCGAGACCATGCCGCCGGCATCGCCCAGGAGCATCAGCCCCGGGCTGTAGTGCGGGGTCCGGTTGAAGCCCATGGGCAGGGCGGCACCGCGGATCGGGCCGACCTGGTTGTCCCGGCTGAAGCCCCATTCGGCGGGCATGACGGCGGTCCAGTCGCGCAGGACCTGCCGGTAGTCGAGCTTGCCGAACTCGCGCGAGGAGTTCAGGATCCCGAGGCCCACGTTGGACGTCCCGTCGCCGACGCCGAACACCCAGCCGTAGCCGGGCAGCGGGCGGCCGGACTTGTCGGGCAGCTCCAGCCAGCCCTCCATCCAGTCGTCCTCGTGGCGCGGGGAGGTGAAGTAGGTCCGGTAGGCCACGCCGAGCGGGCGGTCATCGCGCTTGTGCAGGCCCAGGCTCAGGGCCGTGCGGGTGGAATTCCCGTCGGCGGCGAGGACGACGTCGGCCCGGAACTCGCGCGTCTCGCCGGTTTTGCGGCCCTTCTCGTCCATGACGTTGGCCACCACGCCGGTGACCCGGCCGGTGGTGTCCCGCACCGCATCGGTGACGGCGTGGCGCTCGAGCAGCCGGGCCCCGCCGGCCTGGGCGTGCCGGGCGAGGGTCTCGTCGAACCCCTCGCGGGTGCGGATCAGCCCGTAGTCCGGGAAGTCGCCGAGTTCGGGCCAGGGGATTTCCATCGTGCGGCCCGCGGCCACCAGCCGCAGGCCCCGGTTGCGCCGCCAGAGGCCGGCATCGGAGTGCTCGACGCCGAGCCGGGCCAGTTCGCGCACCGCGCGGGGGGTCAGGGCGTCGCCGCAGACCTTTTCGCGGGGGAAGCTCGTCTTTTCCAGGACGGTGACCTCGACCCCGGCGCGGGCCAGGTAGCTGGCGGCGGTCGACCCCGCGGGGCCGGCCCCGACGATCAGTACAGACACGTGGCGGTCCTTGCCGTGCCCGGCTAGCGCGCCGGCCGGGAGGCCCGGTGGCGCAGGTAGTCGGAGGCCTTGGCCCGGCGCGCGGCGGCCGTGGACGCCTCGCCGTCGAGCGGCTTGGTGGCGCGGTGCACGGCGACGATGCCGCCCGAGAGGTTGCGGTAGCGGCACCCTTCCCACCCGGCGTCGGCGATCCAGCCGGCCAGGCCGTCCTGGTTGGGCCAGGCCCGGATGGATTCGGCGAGGTAGACGTACGCCGCCGGGTTGGAGGCGACCTTGCGGGCGATCGGAGGCAGGGCGCGCATCAGGTATTCGGTGTACACGGTCCGCCAGGGGGCGAAGGTGGGGTGGGAGAACTCGCAGACCACCAGGCGGCCGCCGGGTTTGGTCACGCGCAGCATCTCGGCCAGCGCCAGCTGCGGGTCGCCCACGTTGCGCAGCCCGAAGCTGATGGTGGTGGCGTCGAAGCTGTCGTCGGCGAACGGCAGGTTGGTCGCGTCGCCGGCGACGAAGTCGATGTCGGGGCGGCGGCGCTTGCCCACGCCGAGCATGCCCAGCGAGAAGTCGCAGGCCACCACCTCGATGCCGGCGTCGGCATACGGCTCGGAGGAGGTCCCGGTTCCCGCGGCCAGGTCCAGCACCCGCTGGCCCGGCGCGGCGCCGACCGCGTCCACGACGACCTTGCGCCACAGGCGGGTCTGGCCCATGGAGAGGATGTCGTTGACCAGGTCGTAGCGGGGTGCGACATCGTCAAACATGGCTTGGACTTCTTCGGGACGCTTTTCCAGCGATGCACGGCTCACCCCTCCAGTGTCTCAAAGTTCGACGCGAGGGCGAAAAGGCGCACCGCCTCCGGAGGTAGGCTGGTGCCACCATGAACGTTGACCTTCCCGGCTCCACCGTGCCGAAAACCGGCACGCAGGTGGCGGATCCCCTCCCCGTCCCCGCGCTGCGCTCCCTCACCGTCCCCCGCGCGTCCGTGCAGGACAACGGCCTCCTGGACCTGCTGGTGCGCGACGACGCACTGGTCTGGGGCCGGCACGGCGAGGGCCTGGTGGGCTTCGGGGAGGTGGCACGGGCCACTGCCACGGGCAGCACGCGCTTCGCCGACCTGCGCCGCTGGTGGTCCTCCGTCGCCGCGGACGCCGCCGTGGAGGACCGCGTCGACCTGCCCGGATCCGGGCCGGTGGCCTTTTCGGCCATCGCCTTCTCGGCCACCAGCTCCCATGCCTCCCGCCTGATCGTCCCCCGCCTGGTCGTGGGCCGCACCGGCGACACCGGCTGGCTGACGCTGGTCACCTCCGATCCGGACGCCGAGCTCAGCGCCGCCGCCGCCGAGGAGGAGCTCGCCCGCCTGCTCGAGGAGCCCTCCCCCGAACGCGACCTGGGCCCGGCGGCGGACCGCCTGGTGGCCGGCCAGGTCTCCGAGCTGCAGTACGAGGACTCGGTCCGCGCCGGCGTGCGGGCCATCGCTGCCGGTGACCTGACCAAGCTGGTGCTCGCCCGGGACGCTGTCGCCGAGCTGGGGTCGGACATCGCGGTGTCGCAGGTATTGCGCGAGCTGGCGCTGCGCTACGCGGACTGCTGGACCTATTCGGTCGACGGGCTCATCGGCTCCACCCCCGAGATGCTGGTCAAGGTCACCGGCGACACGGCCCGGGCGCGGGTCCTGGCCGGGACGCTGGATCGGGCCACGGCACCGACCGGCGACGAGGACTATGCCGCGCGGATGCTCTCGGGCAGCGAGAAGCAGCGCCACGAACACCGCCTGGCCATCGACTCGCTGACCGCCGAGCTCGGCCCCCTGGTGACGGGCATGTCCGCCCCCGAGGAGCCCTTCGTGCTCGAGCTGCCCAATGTCTGGCACCTCGCCTCCGATGTGGAGGCCCGGTTGCGCGTGCACGACGACGGGACCTCGCCCTCCGCATTGGATCTCGCCGAGGTGCTCCATCCCACCGCCGCCGTCTGCGGCACCCCCACGGAGGTGGCCGACGGGCTCATCCGCCGCCTCGAGGGCATGGACCGCGGTCCCTACGCCGGCCCGGTCGGGTGGGTGGATGCGGCCGGCAACGGCGAATTCGGCATTGCCCTGCGCGGTGGGGTGATCGAGTCCCCGACCCGTGTACGCCTGTATGCCGGGTGCGGCATCGTCGCAGCCTCCGATCCAGCGGCCGAACTGGCCGAGTCGTGGGCCAAGATGCGGCCCATGCGCGAGGCCCTGAACCTGTAAATAATTTGTCACTCCGGGTACTTGTTTACCCGCAAGATACCCCTGTAGCCTGTGATGAACATCTCATCCGCACGTTTTCCGGTCTAGAATGGCACTTCCGGCGCGGATGTCCGTCGGATCACTCGAGAAGGAACCTTACAGATGCGGATTCACTCCACCTTCACCAAGGCATTGGCCGTCTCGGCCGTTGCCCTGATGTCACTCACGGCCTGCGGCGGCTCCGATAGCGGATCGGCCAGCTCCGGCTCCGGTGCCGCAGACGACCTGGGCCTGGTCCAGGCCGGGACCCTCACCGCCTGCTCGGACGTCCCCTACCCGCCTTTCGAGTTCGAGAAGGACGGCGAATACACCGGCTTCGACATCGACCTCATGCGCGAGATCGCCAAGTCGATGGATCTGAAGCTCGCCGTCCAGGATGTGGGCTTCGACGCTCTGCAGTCCGGCGTCGTCCTTGCCTCCGGTCAGTGTGATGTGGGTGCCAGTGCCATGACCATCACCGACGACCGCAAGAAGCACCTCGGCTTCACCGAAGGCTACTACGATTCCGAGCAGTCGCTGCTCGTGCCGAAGGGATCGGACATCAAGTCCATCGAGGACCTGGCCGGCAAGACGGTCGGCGTCCAGCAGGGCACCACGGGAGAGAAGTACACCCGCGAGCACGTCCCGTCCGACACCAAGGTCCAGGCGTACCCCTCGGACGCCGAACTGTTCCCGGCCCTCCAGTCCAAGGGCGTCGACGCAGTGCTCCAGGACCTCCCCGTGAACCTTGAGCACACCCAGGGCGGAAAGTTCGAGATCGTTGCGAAGTACAAGACGGACGAAAAGTACGGTTTCGCCGTGAAGAAGGAAGGCAGCGAAGCGCTGCTCAAGGAACTCGACGCAAAGCTCGCCGAGCTCAAGGACAACGGCAAGTACCAGGAAATCTACGACAAGTACTTCTCCACGAAGTAGTCCAGACGGGTTCGCCCCGGGGATCATTCCCCGGGGCGAATCCCTGACACCAGCTGGAAGGCCACACCGTTGAAACCCTCCACCCGTAGGCGCCTCTTCCGGGGCGTCCTCTATCTCATCTTCGTCGCCGTCATCGTGGCCCTGATCTTTGTCGCAGATTGGTCGGCCATCAAGACGAACTTCCTGGACCTCGAGGTCGCCAAGGAGATGTTCCCCGACATCGTCATCGTGGCGGCCAAGAACACGATTGTCTACACCGCCATTGCCTTCATTGGCGGCCTGCTTCTTGGCCTGGCGCTGGCCCTCATGAAGCTCTCCCCCGTAGGTCCCTACCGCTGGGTGGCCACCGGCTACATCGAGCTTTTCCGCGGGTTGCCGGCGCTGCTGGTGATCTTCGGCTTTGCCTATGCCGTTCCCATTGCATTCCAGTGGCGGCCCCCGGGCGGCAACGCCACGCTCGGCCTGATTGCGCTGATCATCGTTTCCGGCGCCTACATCGCCGAGACCATCCGCGCAGGCATCGAAGCCGTCCCCCTCGGACAGCGCGAGGCGGCGCGCTCGCTGGGCATGGGCCCGACTTGGACGATGATCTCTGTCGTGCTGCCGCAGGCTTTCCGCATCATCACCCCGCCGCTGACGAATGAGCTGGTCATCCTCATCAAGGACACCTCGCTGCTCTTCATCGTCGGCATGGCCCTCGGCGACCGGGAGTTGACCACGTTCGCCCGCGACTCCGTCTCGCAGACCGCCAACTCGACGCCGCTGATCCTGGCGGCCCTGATGTACCTGGTCATCACGCTCCCCTTGACCCAGCTCGTGGCCAAGCTGGAGCGCCACCAAAAGAGAGGACGGTAGAGCGCGTGAGCGAACAGGATATCCGTGCCGACCGCCCGGCCATCGAGGTCCGCGGCCTGCACAAGAGCTTCGGCCCCAAGGAAGTCCTCACCGGCATCGACTTCCACGTCGGCCAGGGCGAGGTGGTCTGCGTCATCGGGCC
>DATNBS010000235.1:0-4007 GCA_035571895.1 Arthrobacter sp.
CCCGGCGCGGTGCTCGGAATCGACGAGGTGGTCTGGGCGCTTCAACAGGGCCAGGCCTCCACGGTCGTCGTCGCCGAATTCCAGGACGAGCACTCCCTGCTGGCCTTGGCCGGGGAACCCTGGCTGGCCGCCGAGGGAACCGATGTCGAGGGTGCTGGTGCCCTGGGATCCTGGCCAGCACCCGAGGTTCTGCTCCGGGCCGTCGCGATGACGGATGCCTCGATCCGCTACGTCCCCTCCGGGGTCCTGCCCGAGGGGGCGGGCATCGCCGCCCTGCTGCGCTGGCCCAAGGGTGCCGCGGCCTGATCGGCCCGGCGTGCCACGGGGGAGGAGGGCCGGGCGACCCGTCGCCGGGCCGGTCCTCCCGCTGCCGGCGGCCTAGTCCTGCAGGGCCTGGTCGATGGCGTCGATGTTCGAGCCCATCCAGGCCAGGTAGTCGCTGCCTTCCGGGAGCGTCTCGGTGAACTCGACCACCGGCACCCCGGCCGTCTCCGCGTGCCGGCGGACGGTTTCGGTCTGCGGCCCGCTGGTCTGCGGGTTGTAGGCCAGCAGGGAGATCTTCCCCGAGGACAGCTTGTCGTCGAGTTCGTTGAGGATCAGCGGCGAGACGTCGCGACCGGCCTCGATGGCGTCGCTGAACCCCTCGGGCGTTCCGTCGGCCAGGCCCGCTGCCGTCAGCAGATAGTACGGCACGGGCTCGGTCATCGCGAACTCACGGCCCTGGCCGTCCTGGGTCAGCTGGTCGAGCTTGTCCTCCAACCCGTCGACCCCGGTGGTGAACTTCTGGGCATTGGCCGTGAAGGTGGCCGCCTCGTCGGGTTTCAGCTCGCCCAGCCGGTGCGCCACCTCGGTCGCGACGGCGGAGGCAGTGGGCAGGTCGTACCACACGTGCTCGTTGAAGGACGCGTGGTCATGGCCCTCGTGACCGTCCCCGTGGCCGCTCTCCGTCTCCTCGGCACCGTGGGTCTCGCCGTCGTGTCCTGCTTCCCCCTCGTGCCCGGCCTCGTCGGCGTCGACGGACGGGGAGAGGTCCACGGCGGTGATGATGGACGACGGGTCGGTTCCGAGGTCCTGGGTGAGCGTGTCGATGAAGGTGTCGTAGCCCCCGCCGTTGGCGAGGATCAGGTCCGCGTGGGAGAGCGTGAGCTTGTCCTGCGGGGTGGCCTCGTAGGAATGCGGGTCCTGGGATGCCCGGTTGATGATCGACTCGACGGTCACCGAGTCCCCGGCGACCTGTTTGACGATGTCGCCGTAGGCGCTGGTCGAGGCCACCACGGTGAGCGCGTCGGCCTCGTCGGCCGGCGGCTGGTCCGCGCAGGAGGCCAGGCCGAGGCCGAGCAGGAGGACGGGGACGATGGCGAGCCGGGAGCGCATGGGGGCCTTTCGGAAAGAGGAGCTGACCGTCACAGCCTAGAGCAAATGAGAATCATTTGCATCTTGAAGCGCCGGCGCGTTCCGGGGCACGTCGCCCGGACCGCGCTCTGCCCCCGTCGGGCGCCCCGAGCCCACCGCCTTGACCACGGCGACGGCCACCGCCGTCGTCACCGGGATGGCCAGGACCAGACCGATGGATCCGACCAGGATGTGCGCGACCTCCTCGGCCATCTGCCCGGAGGTGAACGTGTCGAGCAGGGGCCGGTCGTACAGGCTCACCAGCACCAGCACCGGCAAGGCGGCCCCGGCATAGGCGAACGCGATCGTGTAGACGGTGGAGGCGATGTGGTCCCTGCCGATCCGCATGGCCGCGGTGAACAGTTCACGGGCCGACGAGCCGGGCGCCAACTCCGCGAGTTCCCAGACGGCCGATGACTGGGTGATCGTCACGTCGTTGAGCACGCCGAGCCCGGCGATCAACAGCCCGCACAGCAGCAGGCCCGACAAGCTCAACTCCGGCACCGTCGAGGTCAGGGTGTAGCTGCTCTCGTCCCCGACCCCGGTGAGGTACGCGGCGTCGGAGATCCACAGCGCCAGCGCGGCGGTCACCGCCAAGCCGAAGAGCGTCCCCAGTAGGGCCGTGGAGGTCCGGGCAGAGAAGCCGTGGGCGAAATACAGGGCGCCGAACATGATCACCGTCGCGCTGACCAGTGCCACGAGCAGCGGTGGGCGTCCATCCACCAGCGCCGGGAGCATGAAGTACCCGATGAAGGCGAACCCGCCCACCAGCCCCAGCAGGGCGCGGAAGCCACGCCAGCGGGCCACCAGGCAGACCACGAGGGCGTAGGCGATGGCCAGCAGGACAAGCGGGACGGTGCGCACGAAGTCGACGAAGACATAGGGCGCGGCGATGGCCGTCGAGGCCTCGTGGAGGTCCAGGAAGCGGACCTTGTCCCCGGGTTCCAGCGGGCGCGAGGCGACCGTCTCCGGGGGGACCTCCACCGGGACCGCTGCCGTGGCGCCCTGCGGGATGACGTAGGAGACCTGGCAGTCCAGCTCCTTGCCGCCGGCCTCGGCCATGCCCTGGGAGGAGGGGCAGGTTTCCTGCACCGTGCGTTCCACGGTTCCGGTCTTCATGGCGACCCCGGACGCCACCCCGTAGGGGTCGCCGAGGGACACCCGGCCGGCTGCGTGGCCCGGCCAGAGCAGGAACGTCCCCACGAGGGCCGCCAGGGCTGCCGGTACCAGCAGGATGGCCAGCAGCAGGTGCGCCCGCCGCCGGCGGACCGGGTCGGCGAGGATGCGGGCATTCGAGTCGTGGGCATGGCTGCCGCCCATGGGGCTCCTCCGGGGTCAAGGGTGTGCCGTCGACGGCTGTCACGGACCATTCTAGGCAGCCGGACTCCGGCCGCGGCGCGGCCTCCCGGACGGGCGGGGCAGGCCCCGGCCCTCAGCCGTTGCCGTAGGGCCGGCGCACATCCGGGCGGTGCGCGTCGGGCTCCGACCACCCGGCGATCCAGGGGCCCGTGCCCTCGGACTGGTCGACCACGCCCTCCTCGGCCCACGCATGGTCCCCGGCCAGGACCTTCCGGGCCAGGGCGGCATCGCCGTCGTCGGTGTTGTCCCAGAGGTCGGTGAACAGCCGCCCGACGCGGCCGCGCGACTGCCGGCAGAACGCCTCGGCCAGTTCCCGCGCCGCGTCGGCCCGTTCCGGTTCGGTGGCGCGCAGCAACCCGACCCGGGAGACGCAGGCCGACATGGCGAACAGCTCCGCCCCGATGTCCACCACGCGGCCG
Source organism: Arthrobacter sp. (assembly GCA_035571895.1). Lineage (GTDB taxonomy): Bacteria > Actinomycetota > Actinomycetes > Actinomycetales > Micrococcaceae > Arthrobacter_H. The sequence goes on from DATNBS010000235.1 coordinate 3,171, forward strand.
AGGAACACCTGGCGGGTCTCCAGCCCGGCCTGCCAGCGGGCCATCCCGGCGAACGTGTGCCGGGCCAGCCGGCGGCTGGCCCGCTCGACGTAGCGCAGGTGCATGGCCAGCGTCCCGGCGCCGGAATACGACGTCGGCACCAGGCCCGGTCCCGTGGCCAGGGTCGGCAGCCATCTGGCATAGAACCCGGAGGCGCCGGCCGCCGCCCTGGCCTTCTCCGAAAGCGTCGCACCGGACCGGGCCAGGTCGCCGGCCGCCGTCAGATGCGCGTCGACCGCCTCCCGGGCGATGAGCAGGTGCATGATCTCGGTGGAGCCCTCGAAGATCCGGTTGATCCGCAGGTCCCGCAGCAGCTGCTCCGCGGCCACGGCCCGTTCCCCGCGGGCGGCCAGCGAATCGGCGGTCTCGTAGCCGCGGCCACCGCGGATCTGGACCAGGTCGTCGGCCATCCGGCAGGCCATCTCGCTGCAGAAGAGCTTGGCCAGCGCGGCCTCGATCCGCACGTCCTTCATCCCGGCATCGGCCAGCGCGGCCGAGAGCTCGAAGACGGACTCCACGGCGAAGGACGTCGCGGCGATGAACGCGATCTTCGAGGCCACGGCCTGGTGCCTGCCGACCGGCCGGCCCCACTGCACGCGTTCGGCGGACCATTCGCGGGCGATCTTCAGGCTCCACTTCCCGGCGCCGGCGCACAGCGCGGGGATCGAGAGCCGCCCGGTGTTCAGCGTGCTCAACGCGATCTTCAGCCCTTGCCCCTCCCGTCCGAGGAGGTTGGCGGCCGGGACCCGGACCTGGCGGAAGCGGGTCACCCCGTTCTCGATGCCGCGCAGGCCCATG
>DATNBS010000236.1:0-17083 GCA_035571895.1 Arthrobacter sp.
CGGTGCCCCACGACTGGCCGATCTTGATCTTCACCCGCGGGATCCCCTCGCCGTGCACCCACCCGGAGAGCTGGTGGTGCAGCCGGTCGGCGTCGTAGGTGGTGAACCCGCCACTGCCGTAGACCGGGACGTCCTGGCGCACCGCCCCCAGCAGCCGGTGCAACGGCAGGCCGAGGAGCTTGGCCTTGAGGTCCCACAGGGCGATGTCCACCGCGGAGATGGCGTACCCGCACACCCCGGCCGCCCCCTGGTTGCGCACGGCGGCGAGCATGGAGGCGAAGCATCCGGCGATGTCCATGGCCTCCCGGCCGAGGACGCAGTCCGCCAGGGTCTCCCGCACCACGGAGGCGCACGCGGCGGGACCGTAGGTCCACCCCAGCCCCTCCTGGCCGTCGGCCCGCACCCGCACCAGCACCATGGTCGTGGAGGACCAGGACGTGGTTCCATCCGCCTCGGGGGCATCCGTGGGGATGGTGTAGACGGCGGCGGAGACGCCGGTGACGGGGGTGCCGGTCATGACCCGCCGCCGACGATCACCGGGTTGGATCCCCGTGGGTGCGGGAGGGGGACCGGACGGGTTGGTCCCACGGGACGTGGCATGGTGTTCCTCCTTCGGGAGCGGGCTGAAAGCGGGCGCCGCAGATGCCGTAGGTCAGCCGTGGCGGGCCAACCGGTCGGCGGCCCGGGCCGCCAGCGACATGATGGTCAGGGCGGGGTTGGCGCTGCCCTGGGTGGGCAGGACGGATCCGTCGGTGATGTAGAGGTTCGGAACGGCGAAGCTGCGGCAATCCGCGTCCACCACGCCGTCGCGCTCGCTGGTGGCCATGCGGGCCCCGCCGACCAGATGGGCGAAGCGCTGGATGGTGACGGTCTCGCTGGCCCCGGCGGCGTTCAGCACGTCCTCCATGGTCGACTGGGCCGCCCGCAGCAGCTGCCGGTCGTTGTCGCACATCGAGTAGGACATGTTCGCCACGGGCAGCCCGTGCCGGTCCTTCTGCTCGTCCAAGGTGACCCTGTTGCCCGGCAGGGGCAGCAGTTCGCACAGCGCCCCCAGGCTGGCCCAGTGGACGTAGTCGCTCATCCGCCGGCGCAGTTCCGTGCCCCAGTAGCCCTGGGCGGTGAGGTGCTCGGACCAGGTGATGGGCAGCGGGGAGACGGTCTGGATCGAATAGCCGCGCTTGTAGGGCTTGGTCGGGTCCGTCTCGTAGTATTCCTCGCAGCTGACTTCCGGCGGTGGTGCCTTGTACATGCGCACCTCCTGGTCCATCCGCCCGGCGGTCTGCGGGGCACCCTGGACCATCAGGTACCGGCCGACCAGGTCGAAGTCGTTGCAGAGCCCGTCGGGGAAGCGCTTGCTGGCCGAGTTCAGCAGCAGGCGCGGGGTCTCGATGGAGTACCCGGCGACGATCACGACGTCGGCAGGCTGGAAATGCGCGACGCCGTCGCTGACGTATTCCACGCCGGTCGCCTTCCCGGTGTGCTCGTCCGTGACGATGCGGGTGACCATGCTGTCCGACCGGATCTCCGCGCCGTGGTCCAGGGCGTCGGGGATGTGGGTGATCAGCGGGGAGGCCTTGGCGTTGACCTTGCAGCCTTGGAGGCAGAAGCCGCGGTAGATGCAGTGGTTGCGGTGCCCGAAGCGGCCGTTGGCGATGGCGACCGGCCCGACCCGGGTGGGCAGGCCGATGGCGTTGGCTCCGCGTTGGAAGACCTCGCCGTTCCCGCCCACCGGGTGCGGGCGGTGGGGGTAGGAATGCGGGCGTCCCCACGGCCAGTCCTCCCCCGCCACCGGCAGTTCGCCCTCGATCTGCCCGTAGTAGGGCTCGAGGTCGTCGTAGGCGATGGGCCAGTCCGCGCCGACCCCGTCCAGCGTGTGGGTCTGGAAGTCGCTGGGGTGGAAGCGCGGGACGTAACCGGCGAAGTGCACCATCGACCCGCCGACGCCGCGGCCGGAGTTGTTCGAGCCCAGCGGCACCGGGTCGGCCCCGGAGATCACCCGCGGGTCGTTCCAGAACAGCTGGTGGGATCCTGCCTCGTCGGAGACCCAGTCCCGGTCCGGATCCCAGAAGGGCCCGGCGTCGAAGCCGACGACCTTCCACCCGGCGCGGGCCAGGCGTTGCAGCATGGTCCCGCCGCCGGCACCGCACCCGATGACGACGGCGTCCACGGTGTCGGTGGTCGGGTAGCGGCGCATGTCCTCGCGCAGCTGGTGGTTGGTGGTTGTGCCATCGGCGGGCAGCAGCCAGGCCGAGGCGTTGCGTTCGCGGACCCCGCTCATGCGTGCGGCTCGCTTCCCTGTTCGGGATGGGCTTGCGGGACCTCGGCGCCTTCGCGGCGGTCCAGGCCGATGTTCTTGTAGCCCCGCGGGAAGGCCGGCCCGGGGAAGCCGATCTCCTGCCAGGCCAGCGGGTGCGAGTAGAACTCGGCGCACACGTAGCGCATCCACAAGCTCCAGATGCCGTGCATCCACAGTCCGTGCCACTCGTCGTCCCCGAGGCCTTGGAGGTCCTCGAGCAATTGGTTCTGCTCCTCCGGCGAGCAGTCGGCGAAGTCGGCTCCGTGCCTGGCTTGCGCGTCCGCATCGAGGTGGAGGAGGGATTGGCGCCAGGCGTCGGCGTCGTGCGGGAGCTTCTGGTAGTGCCAGCCGTCGGTTGTGCCGGCAGCCAGGCGTGCCTCGAGCATCGGCAGCACGGGGACCATCTGCTCATCATCCTGGCCGGTGAGCCGGTTGACCAAGGCACCCGCTGCGCGGCGCTCGGTCAGGCTGAAGAACGAGGCCGCCGTTCCCGGGTCCAGGCGGCTCTCGACCAGGTCCCGCGTGACCGGATCCCAGTGGTCGGCCTGGGCCATGACGTCGAAGCCGGGAAAGCGCGGGTAGGGCAGTGCCGGACTCATGCCTCCCTCCTCAGGATCGCGGCCAGCAGGCCCATGCCGCCGACGAGGGTCACGAGCAGCGGGGCCAGCAGGGGCGGACCCATCTCCATGTTGTAGCGGAAGTTCTTCCAACCGCCGGGTTTCTGGCGGATGCCGCGGGCATGCAGGTACACCCCCTGCAGCCCGTTGGCCACGATGAGGGCGGAGGCGATCGGCAGGGCGGTCTTCGCCATCCGCTGGCTGAAGAACCCGGCAATGCCGGCCGCAGCGCCGATCGGACCGCCGATGACCGGCAGCCACATGTTCGGGTTGCCGAAGCTGGCCTTGTCGTGCTCGAAGAAGATCTCCGCGGCGGTCACGACTGACCCCATGGCGGTCATGGCCGAAAGGCTGCGTTCGAACCTGCCCGTCTCGATGTTGCGGACCAAGCGGTCGATACCGTGCAGGGTCTGCGGCGGCGCCGGGAGCGGGCGGGCGGGCTTGAACAGTTTCACCGATGCACCTCTTTCCAGGGAGCGGCGGCCGACATCCCCAACGCAGGGTCTCGGGCCGTTGGTTTCAGGTGCCGTCGCCGTCCTTTCCACACTAGGCATGCGTGGGCCGAACCGGCTAGGGATGATGTGCCATCGTTATCGGCGCGCTGGCGACGTGTGGCCGAAATTGCCGAGGACACGTCGACGTCCATAGACTCAGGCATGGCCGATGAGAGCAACGCACCACAGCATCCCCCCGAAGTCCTGCGCAATTACGCGCTCGTCGCCGACGGCGAGCGCGGGGCGCTGATCGGACCCGACGGCGATGTGGCCTGGATGTGCGCACCGCGCTGGGACAGCGATGCCGTGTTCTCCGGTTTGCTTGGCGGCGCCGGGGCCTTCTCCGTCTGCCCGGTGGACCGGGGATTCGTCGCCAGCGGCTGGTACCTCGAGGGCAGCCTCGTCTGGCGGAGCCGCTGGCAGATGGATGTGGGCGTCATCGAATGCGACAGCACACTCGCGTTCCCCGGCTCCGGGGAACGCGTGGTTTTCCTGCGCCGGATCCGGGCGATTGGTGCCCCGGCGCGGGTGCGTATCACCCTCGATGTCCGGGCCGGGTTCGGCCGGCACGCCATGACCGGGCTATCCACCCGTGACGGCGTGCGCACCGGCCGCTCGGGGCAGGTGCACTTCCGCTACACCGGAGCCCCAACGGCACGACGGCGCCCGGAGGGTGGGCTGGTCCAGGTCCTCGAGCTCGAAGCGGGCCAGGAGCACGATCTGGTGCTGGAGCTCTCGGAAGGGGAACTCGACGGGCCGGTTCCCGACACGGACACCACGTGGGCGGGCTCCCTGCACGCCTGGCGCCAGGAGGTCCCCTCAATGGACCACACGGTGGCGCCGCGCGATGCCCGGCAATCCTATGCCGTCCTACGCGGGATGACCTCCGCCAGCGGCGCGATGGTCGCGGCGGCGACCACGTCGTTGCCCGAGCACGTGAACCAGAAGCGCAACTACGACTACCGCTACGCCTGGGTGCGCGACCAGTGCTTCGCTGGGCAAGCGGTCGCCGCCTGCGGTCCCTATCCGCTGCTGGATAGCGCCCTGCACTTCATCTCCGAGCGGATCCTGGAGGACGGGGAAGAGCTGCGTCCGGCCTACACCGTTGCCGGGGGCGACGTGCCCGATGAGCAGGACCTGGACTTGCCCGGCTATCCGGGGGCACCGGCCCGGATCGGGAACCACGCCAATCGCCAGCACCAGCTCGATGCGTTCGGGGAGGCCCTGCTGCTCTACGCCGCCGGGGCCCGCCACCAGCGCCTCCAGCCGGCGCACTGGGAGGCGGTCGAGGTGTGCATCCGGGTGGTCGAAAAGCGCTGGCGGCTGCCCGAGGCCGGCATCTGGGAACTCGAGGACCGCGAGTGGACGCACTCCAAGCTCATCTGCGTCGCGGGCCTGCGCACCCTGGCCTCCCACGTACCCGGCCCCGAAGCCGCGCGCTGGATCGCGTTGGCCGAGGAGATCATGGCGGAGGTCTCGGCCACCTCGATCCACCCCTCCGGTCGGTGGCAACGCAACCCGGAGGACCCGCGGGTCGATGCCTCGCTGTTGCGCCCGGCGCTGCGGGGCGCGGTTCCCCCCGAGGACCCTCGGACCGTGGCGACCCTGCAGGCAGTCCGCGAGGAGCTGGCCGAGCAGGGCTACCTCTACCGGTTCCGGCATGACGAGCGCGAGCTCTCCCGCTCCGAGGGGGCCTTCCTGCTCTGCGGCTTCGACATGGCGCTGGCGCTGGCCCAGCAGGGCGACCGCACCGAGGCCATGCGCTGGTTCGAGCGCAACCGCTGCGCCTGTGGATCCCCCGGCCTGTTCACCGAGGAATATGGGGTGCAGGAACGCCAACTCCGCGGGAACCTGCCCCAGGCCTTCGTCCATGCCGCGATGCTGGAAGCCGCCGCGACGCTGGCGGTGGACGGGGACTCGCAGGACAACGCCCCGGGCAGCCGCACGTTGTCCGGGCCCCGGGACCGGTTGGACGAAACCGGGTAGCCGACCCAGGGCTTCTGGCTGGTCCCGCGTTCCCGGCCAGCGGTCCAGCCGGCGGCCGGGCCAGCGGTTTGGCTAGCGGTCATCGGACTCCTGGCTCAGCGGTTTGGCGATGTCCTCCAGGCCTTTCTGCTCCGCACTGACACCCAAGAAGATGGCCACCACGCCTGCAGCCATCATCAGCGCGGCTCCGATGGTGAAGGCGATGGCGGTGTCCAGCGGCTGGCCGGTTTCGACCATCTTGGCGAACAGCAGCGGGCCGGTGATGCCGCCGGCGGCGGTGCCGATGGCGTAGAAGAACGCGATGGCCAGTGCACGGGTCTCCATCGGGAAGACCTCGGAGACGGTCAGGTAGGCCGAGCTGGCGCCGGCCGAGGCGAAGAAGAGGGCCACGCACCAGCACGCGGTCAGCGTCACCGCCGAGAGGATGCCGGCGTTGAACATCCAGGCGGTGGCCAGCAGCATCGCCCCCGAGAGGAGGTAGGTCCCGGAAATCATCGGCCGCCGGCCCCAGGTATCGAAGAACCGCGAGAGCACCAGCGGGCCGATGAAGTTCCCGGCGGCGATCACCGCGTAGTAGTAGCCGGTGCTGCCCGAGGGGACGTCGTAGAACGTGGCCAAGATCGTCGCATAGCCAAAGGTCACGGCGTTGTACAGGAAGGCCTGTCCGATGAACAGGGAGAACCCCAGCGTCGCCCGCTTGGGGTACTTCTTGAACATCGTCCCGGCGATTTCGCCGAAGCCGATCGAATGCCGCTGCCGGATGGTGATCTTTCCCTCGGGTCGGCCCAGTTCCGAGCCCGACTCGCGGCGGATCGTCTCCTCGATCTCGCTGACCAGCTTCTCTGCCTCATCCTCTCGCCCGTGGATGAACAGCCACCGCGGGCTCTCCGGGACCGAGCGGCGCACCAGCAAGATGACCAGTCCCAGGACCAGCCCGAGCCCGAACGTCAGCCGCCAGCCGAGGTCGACGGGGAAGATGTCGGTGTCCAGCGCGATGATCGAGAGCAGCGACCCGCCGATGGCCCCGAGCCAGAAGGTCCCGTTGACGATGATGTCGATGCGCCCGCGGTGCTTGGAGGGGATGAGCTCGTCGATGGCGGAGTTGATGGCCGCGTATTCGCCGCCGATGCCCGCGCCGGTGAGGAAGCGGAAGATGAAGAACATCCAGGCCTCGGTGGCCAAGCCGGTGCAGGCCGTGGCGGCCAGGTACAGCGCCAGGGTGATCATGAACAGCTTCTTCCGCCCGAGGCGGTCCGTCAGGTAGCCGAAGAACAGGGCGCCCAGGCAGGCACCGAGGACGTACATCGCCGCGCCGATTCCTGATGCCTGGGCGGTGGTGATGTCGATGCCGCTGCCGTCCTCGGACAGCCGCGTGGTGATGTTGCCGACGATGGTGACCTCGAGGCCGTCGAGGATCCAGACGGTGCCCAGTCCGATGAGGATCTTCCAGTGCCACCGCGACCACGGCAGCCGGTCCAGGCGGGCCGGGATGTCGGTCTCGATGGTCTTCAGCTCTTTGCGTGCCACGATGCCTCCTGTCGACGTCGACGTCGCCGGAACGCCCGCTCCCCGGGGTGCCAGCTGCGGCGAGCCTATGCCCGGCCGTCGGTGCCGCTCAAGGAATTCCGTTCCGTCCGCCGGTTCCGTGTCCCGCCCAGGCGTCGGGCGGGCACGCGGCCGGCGGCGGCCTCGGTAGACTGCGGGGGTGACTTCCCAGCCGCTGGACCTCGAGCCCCGTCCCGATTTTTCCGACCGCGTCCGCGCCGTCCTGCAGGCCAGCGCCGAGGGCGCCGCGGCGGCTCGCGGGACCACGGGCCTTGGCGAGACCGAGACCCTGCAGCTCTTCCTGCTCGACGGCCTGCTCGAAGCCGTCGAGTGGGCCAACGACGGCGTGGCCGCGGATGAGGCCGCATGCCTCTGGCTGGCAGGGCTGCGCTGGTACCGTGCCCGCACCGGCACCTTCCCCGTCGGGACGCCCGAGCCGCTGCCCCGGTGGATCGACCGGGAGCTCGAGGCCCTGCCCCCGGGACCCGCGCCCTCGGGATCCGAGCCCTCGGGGTCCGCCCACGCCGGGTGGGCGCCCGGAGACCGGCAGGACGCCATCGGGCTGTCGGCACCGGAGATGGGCAGCACCGGCCGCCCGGTGTTCCCGACCGCCGACGGTCCCGGCGTGCTGCCCCGGGCCGCGGCCATGGCCCTGCTCCCCCGCGTCGACCAGGCCACGACCGCCCGGCTCGCCGCCGATGCCGCGGCCCTGACGCACGGTGCACCGGCCGCGCACCGTGCCGCCGGCCTGGCGGCAACCGCCGTCCGCGCCGGCCTCGAGCACGGAACCGGTGCCACCCGGCGGTGGACGGAGCTGCTCGAGGACGCCGGAACTGGCCCCGGGACACAGGAGGGATCACAGCAGGGGTCACCGGAGGGGTCTCAGGACGGGAACGACGGCGGATCCCTGGCTGCCCTGCGCTTGGCCCTGGCCGCGGCGATGGCCGAGGTCGAATCCCGGCAGGAAGCCGGTGCCCGGGAAAACCACTCCGCCGGTGCGGCGGGGGGTGGGCCGACCGGACAGGATGCCACCGCCGTCGTGCACCGGTTGGGGAGGGATCCGGATCCCTCGACCGCGTCCTACGCCGCCGCGCTGGTCGCCTCCGCCTGCGGACACCGCCGCCCCGGGGACCGGCAGGCCACCGCCGCGGACCCGCTGATCGGGCAGCTGCACCGCCGCTGGATCGAGGCCGTGCTCGGCACCGCACCGTAGCCACCGGCTCCCGGATCCGGTGTCAGGCGCCGGCCGGCCAGAGCCCCCCGACGAGTTGGAGGAATTCCCCCTCCGAGAGCAGCGAGACCTCCTGGCCCTTCCCGCGCAGGCGCAGGGCGTGGCGGACCTTGGTGGTGTGGCGTGTGGAGTGCAGGTCGCCGGGCACGAAGCCGTCGCCGACCACCAGCACCGTGGTCGCGCGGGTGACGCGGCTGGCGCAGCAGGCCCCGACGTCCGCGGCCCGGCGTTTGGCCTCCGGACGGCTGATGCCCAGGTTCCCGCTGAAGACGACGGTCTCCCCGCACAGCGGATGCGACGGGTCGGCGTCGGGGTTGGGCACCGGGTTCTCCCCCTCGGTGGGCCATCCACCGGCCCAGGCCGGCTGCTCCGGGACCAGCTGGCCGGCGGCGAGCTGGGCCTGGGCGGTTGCCGTGGCCTTCGAGACGGTCCCGCCGGGGGCATAGGCCTCGGCGCGGCCCATCGCCACGCGCAGGGCGGCCGCCGCGGCGAGCACGGAGTCGGCGGCGTGCCGGCGGCCGACGTCGATCATGATGGAGGCGCAGGCCCGGGCATCGGCCAGCGCGTCGTGGTGGTGGGTCATCGGCGCGCCGGCGGCCTCGGCGACGAAGGGCAGCGAGTAGGACTCGAGTGAATAGGTCTTGCGGGCCAGCTTGACGGTGCAGGCGAAGTCGTAGGCCGGGCCGGCCAGTTCGGAGACCTCCAGGGCCGAGCGGATGACGCCGAGGTCGAAGGCCGCGTTGTGGGCCACGAGGGTGTCCCCGCCGATGAACGCGCCCAGGGAGGCGAAGAGTTCGCCGAAGCGCGGGGCGGTGGCGACCATCTCGGCGGTGATGCCGTGGATCCGCACGTTGCGCGGGTCGAAGTGGTCGAAGCCGGCCGGTGGGCGCATCAGCCACTGGGTCTCCTCGACGATCCTGCCGCCCCGGACCCGGGTGAGGCCGACCGAACAGGCCGAACCGCGGAATCCATTGGCCGTCTCGAAGTCGATCGCCGTAAAGTCCAAAGCCACGCATCCATCGTACCGGGGCGGCACCACCAGCCGGCCCAGCTGGGAGTCTGCCCACACTTTGGCGCCCGCAGGCTCCAGCGCCGGGGTCGCGGCCACCGCGCCGGTAAGCTGGAGAGGTGATATCTGACGCCCTGAGCCCGGCCCTGGACGCCGCCACCCTCCTCCAGCCCCAGATGGCCGGCCTGCTGCCGGACTTCCTGAACCCCGACGTCTTCCTGCGTGACCCGCGGCTTGCCCCGTGGATCATCCTGCTGGTGTGCGGCATCGTCTTCGCCGAGACCGGCCTGCTGGTCGGGTTCTTCCTGCCGGGCGACTCGATGCTCTTCACCGCCGGGCTGCTGGTGGCCACCGGGGCGATCGACGTGAACCTGTGGTTCTTCGCGCTCTGCGTCTTCGTCGCCGCGTTCGTCGGCGACCAGACCGGCTACCTGATCGGCCGCAAGGCCGGACCGTCGGTGTTCAACAAACCGGACTCGCGCTTCTTCAAGAAGGAATACGTCGACAAGGCGCACGGGTTCTTCGAGCGCTTCGGAGGCCGCGCCGTCATCCTGGCCCGCTTCGTGCCCATCGTGCGCACCTTCGTGCCCGTGATCGCCGGTGTGGCGAAGATGCACTATGCCACGTTCATCGTCTTCAACCTCGTCGGCGCACTGCTCTGGGGCGTCGGGGTGACCCTGCTCGGACACTGGCTCGGCCAGTACGAATGGGTCGGCAACAACATCGACATCATCTTCGTGGTCATCGTGCTGCTCTCCGTGATCCCCATCGGCATCGAGCTGCTCAAGGCACGCAAGAAGGCCCCGAAGGCCTGAACCCCGAGCCGGTTCCCGCGTCACGTCCCGTCCCGGGAGCCGGCGGACGCGACCGCATCCAACGAGGCGACGATGGCCCGCGCGTACGAGCCGACGTCGCCCTCCAGTCCGGCCGGAACCCGGGCGTTGAAACGCCGGGACACGTAGTGGCCGCGTGAGCGTTCGCCGAGGACCTCGGCGGCGGTGGAAACATCCCGTGCAGCCTCGCGCAGGAACCGGGCCAGGCCCTCCTGCGGCGTCCCGCCGCCGGGTTGCCGGTGGGACGCGTCCTGCGTGACCAGCACCGTGGCCGCCACCAGCACGTCGACGTGGTCCAGGGTTTCGTCCAGCTGGCGCAGCCGGGCCGCACGACGGCGTCCCCGCACCGTCCGCCGTCGGATCCGGTGGGCGATCCGGCGCTGGTTCGACAGGTCCGCGAGGTCGCTGCGCGCCTCGCGGGCCAGGTGGACCGCGGCGTCCGACGCCTCGGGGTCCTCCTCCCCGACGCCCCGCGCCGCCGCCGCCAGCGACTCCTCGACCCTGCCGAGCACGTGGCGCAGGGAAGCGGCGACCAGGGCGACCGGATCCGGGGTGAAGAGGACCTGGCTGCCCAGCAGGCCCAGCGCCCCGCCCACCACGGCGTCGACGAACCTGCTGGCCGGATTCTGCAGCGGCGGCAGGACCAGGACGAACAGCGCCGAGGCCGCACCCTGGATGTAGGCCAGGCGGCGGAAGTCGATGGCGACGGCGGCGAGCATGCCCAGCACGACCACCGCCACGACCTGGATGACCCCGCTGCCGGACCCCGTGTAGCGCACGAGTTCCCCCACCACGACACCGGCGAGGACGCCCGCGACCAGGTCCACCGCCTGGCGTGCCCGTTCGCCCTGCCCGCCCGCCAGGCAGATGATGGCGGCGATGGCCGCGAAGACCGGCCGCTGATGGCCCAGCAGGGTGGAGGCCACCCACCAGGCAATCCCCGCTGCCCCGGCGCACTGCGCCACGACGGGCAGGGCCTGGCGCAGGCGTCCCCACAAGGCCGTCGGGCCGGCCACCTTCGCGGCGGTGCCCACCGCGTTGTGGATCCGCCGATTCCCCACGCGTGCCCTTCCTGTATGTCGTTCTGGATGACGACCCGCGGCCTGCCGGCCCACTGCCCATGTCGTTGCCGCCCACTATAGGGCGTGCCTAGGGTGGGGAGAACGCACGCATCCGATGTGACCAGGAGGCCATCCGTGGACGAGCACCAGCCAGAACGCCAGAACGACGACGAGGACGGCACCGGGCACGACGGCGAACCGGGAGCCGGCGGCCAGGGGGCCGGGGACGCCGAAGCCGACGACCAGGAACCCTACGACTCGCTGGACCGGCAACACACCGTCCGCGTCGTCCTCATCTCCATCGGCGCCGCGGTCGGCGGTTTCATCTTCGGCTTCGACAGCTCGGTGATCAACGGCGCCATCGAGGCGGTGACCGGCCAGTTCGACCTGAGCCCGGCCATCACCGGCTTCGTGGTGGCCATCTCGCTCATCGGCGCAGCCATCGGCGCCTGGTTCGGCGGCCCCGTCGCCAACAAGTGGGGCCGGACCCGGGTGATGCTGATCGTCGGCATCCTGTTCCTGCTCGGATCCCTGGGGTCGGCCTTCGCCTTCGCCGCCTGGGACCTGGCCGCCTGGCGCGTCGTCGGCGGGCTGAGCATCGGCGCCGCCTCCGCGATCGTGCCGTCCTACATCTCGGAGATCTCCCCGGCCGGGCTGCGCGGCCGGCTTACCTCGCTGCAGCAGCTGGCGATCGTGCTGGGCATCTTCGTGGCCCTGCTGGTGGACGACCTCTTCGCCGGGGCCGCCGGTGGGGCGGACCAGCAACTCTGGTGGGGGATGGACGCCTGGCGCTGGATGTTCCTGGCAGGCGTCGTCCCGGCTGTCCTCTACGGACTGCTGGCGCTGCGCTTGCCCGAATCGCCCCGCTCCCTGGTGGCCATCGGCGACACCGACCGCGCCACCAAGGTCCTGGGCCACGTCCACGGGCGCAGCGAGCACGAGACCGACATATTGGTCCAGTCGATCCGCAAGTCCATCCGGAGCGATTCGAAGCCCTCGTTCAGCGATCTGAAGGGCGGAGCGCTCGGCCTGGTCCCGATCGTGTGGGTCGGCGTGGCCCTCGCCGCGTTCCAGCAGCTGGTGGGCATCAACGTCATCTTCTACTACTCGAACTCGCTGTGGCGCTCGGTGGGGTTCAGTTCCGAATTCGCCTCCAACGCCTCGGTCATCACCGCGGTCACCAACATCGTGATCACGGTCGTCGCGATCTTCCTGGTCGACAAGGTGGGGCGTCGCCCGCTGCTGCTGGTCGGTTCCGCCGGCATGACGGTCAGCCTGGTGCTCATGGCCATCGCCTTCACGCAGTCGGCGATCGTGGACGGCCAACCGCAGCTGCCCCAGCCGTGGGGCCCGGTCGCCCTGGTCGCGGCCAACGCCTTCGTGGTGTTCTTCGCCGTGTCCTGGGGCCCGGTGATGTGGACGCTGCTCGGCGAAATGTTCCCCAACCAGATCCGCGGTCTCGCTGTCGGGATCGCGACGGCCGTGAACTGGCTGGCGAACTTCGCGGTCACGGTGACCTTCCCGGCGCTGAGCGAGATGTCCCTGCCGTTCACCTACGGCATGTACGCGTTCTTCGCCCTCGTCTCGCTGGTGTTCGTGTTCTTCAAGGTTCCCGAGACCAAGAACGTCCCGCTCGAGAAGATGTCCGACCGCTACAAGCGCCAGCGGCGCAAGGCCAACCAGCCCGCCGGTTGAGGCCGCACCCGTGCCGCCCGGTCGTCGAACGGCCCGGACATCGCGGCACGGGAGGCCCGCGGCGGAACAGGCCGGCCCCATCGGCCCTGCTCCATCGGCCCTGCCGCAGCGGGTCAGCCGGTGCAGGTCAGCCGCTGCGGGTTAGCGGTCGGCGAGGACGGAGACGATCTCCGGCATGAGCGCCCGAAACGCCTGGCCGCGGTGGCTGATGGCGTTCTTCGCCTGGCTGGTCAGTTCGGCGCAGCTGACCCCCAGGCCCTCGGGCTGCAGGATCGGGTCGTAGCCGAAGCCGCCGTCCCCCCGCGGAGCCTCCAACAAGGTGCCGCGCAGGTGTCCCAGCTCGACGCACTCGGTCCCGTCCGGCAGGGCCAGCGCGGCGGCGCACACGAAGGCAGCGCCGCGGTGCGCGGTGGAGATGTCGCCGAGTTGGGCGAGCAGCAGGTCCAGGTTCGCCTGGTCGTCGCCATGGCGGCCGGCCCAGCGGGCCGAAAAGATCCCTGGTGCTCCACCCAGGACGTCGACAGCCAGACCGGAGTCATCGGCGATCGAGGGCAGCCCGGTGGCCTGCGCCACGGCGTGGGCCTTCAGCAGGGCGTTGGCCTCGAAGGTGACCCCTGTTTCGCGCACGTCGGGCGCGCCCACGGCGCCGGCATCGACGACCTGGGTGTCGACGTCGAGCCCGGGGACCTGTCCGCGCAGCAGCTCGCGCAGTTCGCGCAGCTTGCCCTGGTTGTGGGTGGCCAGGACCAGGCGCGGTTCCGGCGCCGTCACTGGCCGAGGGTTTCGCGCTGGATGGTGGCCAGTTCCGTCGTGCCGATCAGCGCCAGGTCCAGCAAGGCGTCGAGTTCGTCCCGCTTGAACGGGGCGCCCTCGGCGGTGCCCTGCACCTCGACGAAGTCGCCGCTTCCGGTGACCACGACGTTCATGTCTGTCTCGGCCCGCACGTCCTCCACATAGGGCAGGTCCAGCATCGGGGTGCCGTCGATGATGCCGACGGAGATGGCCGAGACGCTGTCGGTGAGCACGGTGGCCTTGGCGGGGATGAGCTTCTCGCCCTGGGCCCAGGTGATCGCGTCGGCCAGGGCGACGTAGGCACCGGTGATAGCGGCGGTGCGCGTGCCGCCGTCGGCCTGCAGGACGTCGCAGTCCAGCACGATGGTGTTCTCGCCCAACGCCTTGGTATCGATGACCGAGCGCAGCGACCGGCCGATCAGCCGGGAGATCTCGTGCGTGCGGCCGCCGATCTTGCCCTTGACCGACTCGCGGCTGTTGCGGGTGTTCGTGGCCCGGGGCAGCATGGCGTACTCGGCGGTGACCCAGCCGGTACCCTCGCCCTTGAGCCAGCGCGGCACCCCGGCGGTGAACGAGGCGGTGCACAGCACGCGGGTGTTGCCGAACTCGATGAGCGCCGAGCCCTCGGCCTGGCGGGACCAGCCCCGGATGATGGAGATGGGCCGCAATTCGGCGGTGCCGCGCCCGTCGGCGCGCTGGACGGAGGGTGCATTCGAGCCTGTAGTCATGCCTCCCAGTCTATGGTCCGCCGCCGGCGCGGACCGAACCGGCAGCGCGCACCGGCAGGCCGCAACGGGAGCGGCCCCGGCCCGGCTCTGGCGCCTTCCGGCGTCCGGGCGTAGCGTGGCTTCACCGGTCGGCACGGCCCGCCAGGGAGGCCGGCTGTGAGGACGACAACGCAGCAGGACTGCGACGCAGGACGACGACGCAGGACACCAGCGCAGGCACGACCAGGACCGGAAAGGGCCGCCATGCCCGGAATACAACGAATGGACCACGTCGGGATCACCGTCGCCGACCTGGACGCGGCCGTGGCGTTCTTCACCGGGCTCGGCCTGCAGGTGGAGGGCCGGATGCCCCTGGAAGGCGGCTTCGTCGACACGGTCACCGGCATCCCGGGCTCGCGCACCGAAATCGCCATGCTGCGCGCCCCCGACGGGGGCGCCGCGGTGGAGCTGTCCACCTTCCACGATCCACAGGTCGTCCCCGGCCGGCCCGCGGCGATGGCCAACGAACTGGGGCTGCGCAACGTCGCCTTCGAGGTCGAGGACCTGCGCGCCCTGGTCGAGACCTTGACCGCCGACGGCTACCAGCTGGTCGGGGGCATCGGCGAGTACGAGGGCATCTGGCGGATGGCCTACATCCGCGGGCCGGAGGGGATCATCGTGGCCCTCGCCGAGCGGATCGGCTGAACGGACTGGTGGGCAGACCGGTGGAGGGATTCATGGGCGGACGACGGCGGTGCCCCCTGAGTCATCATCCGCCCGCCGGGACGCCACCGGGCTGTGCATCCGGATCGTGCACCGGGGTCGTGCCGGCTCAGGCGCGGGTGGGGTCCTTCGGGACGGGCCGGGCCTTGGGCTCCCCGAGCCGGTCACCGGACCACACCCCGTAGGTGACCCCCGAAACCGCGATGGCCAGACCGCCGTCGTACGTGGTCCTGGCCTCGTCGACGACGGTGTTCACATCGGTCCAGACGGGGATGTGGGTCAGCAGCAGGCGCTTGGCCGCGGCAGCGGTGGCCATCTCCCCGGCGCGCTTGCCGGTGAGGTGCACGCCGTCGATGCCGTCGTCGCGGCCCTCCTCGAACGCTGCCTCGCAGAGGAACATGTCGGCATCGCGGGCGGCCTCGACGAGGCCGTCGCAGGTGTCGGTGTCCCCGGAGTAGGCCAGCACCGAGGTGCGCACCGAGCCGTCGGCGAGCGTCTCGGTGGCCTCGACGCGTAGCGCGTAGGCCTCCTCGACGGGGTGGCGGACCGGGACCGCCGTGACGGTGAAGGGCCCGAGCCTGACCGGGGCGCGCGGGACCCAGTGGCGGAAGTCGAAGTCCTCGTGCATGCCCGGGTCCAGTTCGAGCCCGTAGGCGGTGGCCATCCGGTCGGCGGTGGCGGCGGGCCCCCAGATGGTGACGCGGTCGCGGTTCCAGCCGTGCGGGTTCCAGTGCACGGCCACGTGCAGCCCGCAGATGTCCATGCAGTGGTCGGGGTGCAGGTGCGAGAGGAAGACCGCGTCGATGTCCTCCAGGTCCATGTACCGCTGCAGCACCCCGAGCGAGCCGCTGCCCAGGTCCAGCAGGATGCGCCAGGTGCGGTCGCCGTCGTGCGCGGTGACCAGGTAGCAGGAGGCCGGCGAGCCGGGGCCGGGGAAGGAGCCGGAGCAGCCGATGATCGTCATCTTCACGGGCGGCCTCCGGCGTCGACGGGGTCGGGCACGACGCCCAGCCGGGTCGGCTGCACGCGGGGCTCCACGCGCGGGATCTCCCCCGTGGGGTGGATGGTCCCGCCGTGGGAGATGTGGCGCACGCCCTGGACCTCCGGGCCCAGGAACCGCCGGGCGAGGACCTCGAAGGAGGCGGCGTCGCCGGTGGCCATGAAGTCGTGCGTGCCGTGTTCGCCGGTGCCGGAGGACAGGCCGTGGCGCATCAGCGCCGCGTAGACGTCCTTGGCGGTCTCCTCCGCGCTGGAGACCAGGGTGACGCCGTCGCCCATGACGTAGGAGATGACGCCGGTCAGCAGCGGGTAGTGCGTGCAGCCGAGGACCACCGTGTCGACGCCGTGCCCGGCGACCGGCTCGAGGTACTCGCGGGCGACGTCGAGCAGCTCCTTGCCGCCGGTGACCCCCGCCTCGACGAACTCGACGAAGCGCGGGCAGGGTTGGCTGAACACCTCGATCTGGGGAGCCGCCGCGAAGGCGTCGACGTAGGCCTGCGACTGGTGCGTACCGGTCGTCGAGATCACGCCCACCCGGCGGTTTCGGGTCGCCGCGGCCGCTCGCCGCACCGCCGGCCGGATCACCTCGATGACCGGCAGGTCGTACCGCTCCCGGGCGTCGTGGAGCACCGCCGCACTCGCGGTGTTGCAGGCGACGACGAGGACCTTGACGCCGTGGTCGACGAGACGGTCGAGGCACTCCAACGCATACTGCCGGGTCTCGGCGATCGGGCGCGGGCCGTACGGGGCCCGAGCCGTGTCCCCGAAGTAGACGACCGACTCGTGCGGCAGCTGGTCGAGCACCGCTCGGGCGACGGTGAGTCCACCGAAGCCCGAGTCGAAGATGCCGATCGGCGCGTCCGTCACCCCTGAAGGATAGGTATGCGCGTGTTTGCCGACCGAATCAGCGCGCCGTCTCCTTGGTCACAGCGCGCTCGACGGCGGGCACCACCTCGTCGAGGAACGCCTGGTGGAACCGCGCGTCGTCGTCGTCGCCGTCGTGCGGGGCGTGGAAGCGCACTGCGTACTCCGCAACCTCCCAGAGCCACCACTCGAGGTCGAACAGCTCGACCATGTCGTCGTCGAGCTCGGCCG
>DATNBS010000237.1:0-15515 GCA_035571895.1 Arthrobacter sp.
CAGCCGGCACCGGCGCATGACCCGGGGAACGCCGTCGTCGTGCACTCCGTGGACATCGGCGTAGTCGCCGTCCTTCAGGCCCAATTCGGCCAGGTCGGCGGCGTTGACGAAGACCACGTCGCGGCCCTTGTGGATGCCGCGGTAGCGGTCGTTGTAGGAGTAGATGGTGGTGTTGAACTGGTCGTGCGAGCGCAGGGACTGCAGGATCAGCGTGCCGGCCGGACGCTCGAGGTATTCGAGCTCGTTGGCCGTGAGCAGGGCCTTGCCGGAGGGGGTGGGGAAGGTGCGGGTGTCGCGGGGGCCGTGGGCCAGGATGAACCCGCCTTCGCGGCGGACCCGCTGGTTGTAGTTCGCGCAGCCGGGCACGACGCGCGAGATGTGGTCGCGGATCAGGTCGTAGTCCTTCTCGAATCCGGCCCAGTCGACGTCGACCTTGCCGCCCAGGGTGGCCTGGGCGATCCGGCAGACGATCGCCGTCTCGGAGAGCAGGTGGTGCGAGACCGGCTCGACGTTGCCCCAAGACGGGTGGACGGCACAGGCGGTGTCCTCCACGGTGACGAACTGCTCGCCGGATTCCTGGATGTCGATCTCCGTGCGGCCCATGGTCGGCAGGATCAGCGCCGCGGCCCCGGTGACCGTGTGGGACCGGTTGAGCTTGGTGGAGATCTGCACGGTCAGGTCGGTGCCCTCCATGCCCGCATGGGCGACCCCGGTGTCGGAGACCGCGGAGACGAGGTTGCCGCCCAGGGCGGTGAAGACCTTGATCTTGCCCTCGCGCATGGCCTCGAACATCTGCACGGCATCGTAGCCGTGTGCGCGCGGCGGGTTGAAGCCGAACTCCGCTTCCAGGGCGTCCAGGAACGAGTCGGGCATCTGCTCCCAGATCCCCATGGTGCGGTCGCCCTGGACGTTGGAGTGGCCGCGGATGGGGGAGGCACCGGCGCCGGCCTTGCCCATGTTCCCGCGCAGCAGCAACAGGTTGATGATCTCCTTGATGGCGGCCACGCCCTTTTTCTGCTGCGTGATGCCCATGGCCCAGGTGACGATGACCTTGTCGGCGGCCATGTACCGGGCGGCGAGCTCGTCGATCTCGGCGCTGGTCAGCCCGGTCGCCTCCAGGACGGTTTCCTCGCGCAGGTGGCTGAGGTGCTCCCGCAGTTCGGGCAGCCCCTGGCAGTGGCGGTCCAGGAAGTCGTGGTCCAGCACGGTCCCCGGGTTGCGGTCCTCGGCCTCGAGGACCCGCTTGGACACGGCCTGCATCAGCGCCATGTCGCCGCTGAGCCGGATCTGCAAATATTGGTCGGCGATGTCGGTGCCGTGGCCGATGATCCCGCGGACCTTCTGGGGGTTCTTGTAACGGCGCAGTCCGGCCTCGGGCAGCGGGTTGATCGCCACGATGTGCCCGCCGTTGCGTTTGCAGTTCTCCAGTTCGGTGAGCATGCGCGGGTGGTTGGTGCCCGGGTTCTGGCCCATGATGATGATCAGGTCGGCCTGCGCGTAGTCCTCGAAGTTCACCGTCGACTTGCCCACCCCGATGGTCTCGCCCATGGCCCAGCCGGAGGACTCGTGGCACATGTTCGAGCAGTCCGGCAGGTTGTTGGTCCCGTAGCCGCGCGCGAACAGCTGGTAGGCGAACGCCGCCTCGTTGGAGGTGCGGCCGCTGGTGTAGAACGCGGCCTGGTCGGGCGAGTCCAGCGAGTTCAGCTTGTCCGCCAGGATGCCGATGGCCTCGTTCCAGGACACGGGCCGGTAGTGGTCCTCGCCTTCCGGCTTGTACACCGGCTCGGTCAGCCGCCCCTGCTGGCCCAGCCAGTACTCGCTGCGTTCGCGCAGGTCCGAGACGGAGTGCTCGGCCCAGAACCCCGAGTCGATGACGAGCGGTGTGGCTTCCCAGGTCACCGCCTTGGCGCCGTTCTCGCAGAATTCGAAGGCCTTGCGGTGGTGGGGGTCCGGCCAGGCGCAGCTGGGGCAGTCGAAACCGTCCTTCTGGTTCATCTTCATGATCGTCTTGCCGGTGCGTGCCACACCCATGGCCGTCATGGCCGGCTCCATGGAGTGCACGACGCCGGGAACACCGGCAGCCCAGTCCTTGGGGCCGGGACCGACTTCCAGGTCGGACTCGGCCGGTTCGCTTACTTCCTCGACGTGCTTGGCCACGGGGACCCACCTTTCCGGCCCGTCGGCGGGGCGTCCGCCATCGTGGGCATTCACCCTCAGGCCTATCAGTGGGGCCGCGCCACCGCAAGGGTCCCTGCCTTGGAGGCGGCCCCGGAGGCCAGGACCGCAGAGGTCTGGTCCGATGTCGAAGGCGGGCGATTCGACGATATCGACGATGGGGATCTGGACCATTTCATCGGGGAGTTGGGTCTTCGTGCCGCCCAGGCCAAGCCGACCCGGCTGATGGCAGACTACCGCCTTAGCCATGCCGCCCAGGCCGACAAGGTGTCGATCCTGGGGTGGTCCAACGAGCAGGCCATGGACCCGCAGCGGCACCTGCCGGCGGGGCCGACGTGGGAGTAGCGGTCGCAGCGTACCTGGCGCGCACCCGGGTGCCGCAGGGTCCAGGGGTTGCTATGGTCGACCGGTGAGCAACTCGACTGCAACCACTGCACCCCAGGCATCTGCGCACCCGACGGGCCCCGGCCAGGGCACGGTGGACGGATTCGTCAGGGTGCGCGGCGCCCGCGAGCACAACCTGGCCGATGTCGACGTGGACATCCCGCGCGACGCCATCGTGGCGTTCACCGGGGTGTCCGGTTCGGGCAAGTCCTCGTTGGCGTTCGGCACGATCTTCGCCGAGGCGCAACGCCGCTTCCTCGAATCCGTCGCGCCCTACGCCCGCCGGCTCATCCAGCAGGGCAATACGCCGAAGGTCGAATCGATCACCGGGCTGCCCCCGGCGGTGGCCCTGCAGCAACGCCGCGGCACCCCGAGCTCGCGCTCGAGCGTCGGCACCCTCACCACGCTGTCCAACTCGCTGCGCATGCTCTACTCCCGGGCCGGCAGCTACCCCGACGGCGCGACCCGGCTGGACTCCGATGCGTTTTCCCCGAACACCGCCGTGGGCGCCTGCCCGGTCTGCCACGGGCTCGGCATCTCCCACACGGCCACCGAGCAGACACTGGTCCCCAACCCCGAGCTGAGCATCCGCGAAGGCGCCGTCGCCGCGTGGCCCGGTGCCTGGCAGGGCAAGAACCTGCGCGACGTCTCGGCCGAACTGGGATACGACATCGACGCCCCCTGGAGGACGCTGCCCCAGGAGCACCGGGACTGGCTGCTGTTCACCGACGAGCAGCCGGTGGTGCAGGTCAGGCCGCTGCGGGACCGGGTGGAAAAGCCCTACAAGGGGCGCTTCTGGAGCGCCAAGCGCCACGTCATGCACACGCTGGCCGACTCGAAGTCAGCCACCATGCGGGACCGCGTCCTGGCGTTCATGGTCTCCGGTCCCTGCCGGGAATGCGGGGGAACCGGGCTGACGGCGGACGCCCTCGCCGTCACCTTCGCCGGCCGCGCCATCTCCGAGGTGAACCGGCTGCCCCTGACCGAGCTCGCCGCACTGCTCCGACCCACCGCGGCGCTCACCGAGGACGAGTACGAAACGGGGGCCACGCCGTCGTCCGGGTCCTGGGGTGAACACAGCGAGGTCGCCGCGGGCATCGCCGCGGACCTGGTCGAACGCCTCGGGGTGCTCATCGGGCTGGGGCTGGGCTACCTGAGCCTGGACCGCGGGACCACGACGCTCTCGCCCGGGGAGATGCAGCGACTGCGCATCGCCACGCAGCTGCGCTCGGGCCTGTTCGGGGTGGTCTACGTCCTGGACGAGCCCTCGGCCGGCCTGCACCCGGCCGATGCCGAGCCGCTGCTGGCCGTGCTCGAGGAGCTGAAGTCCGGCGGGAACTCGGTCTTCGTCGTCGAGCACAACATGGACGTGGTGCGCCGGGCCGACTGGATCATCGACGTCGGCCCGCTGGCCGGCGAAGGCGGGGGAGAGGTGCTCTACTCCGGCGCCGTGGACGGCCTCGCGGGGGTCGCGGCCTCGCAGACGCGCCCGTTCCTGTTCGACGACGCCGACCGGCCGCGGCTCGGCTCGGCGATGCGCAGCCCCTCCGGGCAGCTGGAGCTCGAGGGCATCACCCTGCACAACCTCGTCGACCTCGACGCGCGGATCCCCCTGGGCGTGCTCACCGCGGTCACCGGCGTGTCCGGCTCGGGCAAGTCGACGCTGGTCAGCCGCGTCCTCGCCGACGCCGTCGGGGACCTGGTGCGCACCCCGGGATCCGTTGCCGGGGATGACGACGAGGCCGACGGCGAGGACGACGACGAGGCGCCCCTGGGCCGGGACTCGCCCCCGGTGCGGGCGATCCACGGCGCACAGGGCATCGACCGGCTGGTGAAGGTCGACCAGAAGCCGATCGGCAGGACGCCGCGCTCGAACCTGGCCACCTACACCGGCCTCTTCGACGCGGTCCGCAAGGCCTTCGCGGCCACGGACGAGGCGAAGGCCCGCGGCTACGGGGCCGGGCGCTTCTCCTTCAACGTAGCCGGCGGACGGTGCGAGAACTGCCAGGGCGAGGGGTTCATCGCCGTCGAGCTGTTGTTCCTGCCCGGCAGCTACGGGCCCTGCCCGGTCTGCCACGGCACCCGCTACAACCCGGAAACGCTCGAGGTCACCTACGACGGCCGCACCATCGCCGAGGTCCTGGCCCTGAGCGTGGACGAGGCGGCCGGCTTCCTGGCCGGCGTCCCGGCCGCGGCCCGCAGCCTCGAGACGTTGCGGCAGGTCGGGCTCGGGTACCTGCGGTTGGGCCAGCCCGCCACGGAGCTCTCCGGTGGCGAGGCCCAGCGGATCAAGCTCGCCACGGAGCTGCAGCGCGCCCGGCGCGGGCATACGATCTACCTGCTCGACGAACCGACCACGGGCCTGCACCCGGCTGACGTGCAGCTGCTGCTGGCCCAGCTGAACCGGCTGGTCGACGCCGGGAACACGGTGGTGGTCGTCGAACACGAGATGGACGTGGTGGCTGCCGCGGACTGGGTGATCGACCTCGGTCCCTCGGGGGGCGATGAGGGCGGCCGGATCATGGCCGAGGGGACGCCGGCACAGGTGGCCGGTGCCGAGGGCAGCCGCACGGCTCCCTATCTGAAGACCCGGCTGGTTGGCTGACTGCATGACCCCCGGCGCTGGCCCGCAACGACGGGCCCGCGACGTCCACGGGCCGTCGCGCTGACGCCGCTGCGCTCTGGCACGTGTGCCCTGCCTCGGTCCTCGCGGTGTTTGCGAAGATCGTGTCCGCGCTCCGCGGCATGGCCCGGGGCAGCGCAGGACTCGCGCAGATCGCTCCCAGCGCTCTGGAACATCTAGCGGGTTTTCCCATCCGGCGGATGCCACTGCCTCCGTTGCTGGGAAGCATGTGGGAGCCCCGTCACAACGTCACGGCCCATGAGGCGGCCTACGTGGCGTTGGCAGAGCGGTTCGACGCGGTGTTGATCGCCTGCGATGCCAGGCTTGCTACCGTGAACGGACCCAGCTGCACTTTCGAGAAGACCACCTCAGCAGGGCGCTCCCGCTGCAGTGACGGGACGCAGGCCAATCGGTCATCGCCCTGCGGCGCCAAGGTGGCCTACTGTCCGGTCCTACTGTCCGGGGGGTTTCGTCTCCGTGGGGTCCGCAGCGGATCCGGGACCGCCGGCAGGCTTGTCCTTTTCGGGATGCTTCCCGGACCGAGCCTCACCGGCAGCCACCGCAGTTGAACCTGCGGAGCCGTGGTCCGCCGTCGTGCCACGTCCACTGGTGTCGTCCGCTGCGCCGTCATCGCTGCCCGGGACCTTCGACGAACTCCCGGGGGTTCCCCCGTCCACCGGATCCTTCTCGTCCGCCGGGTCGAAGCCCTCGCGGTAGACCGACGTTTCCGGTTCCCGGTGCCGGATCCCCTGCACGATGAAGAGGACCAGCCCCAGGACGATTGCGGCGAACGAGGTCCACATGTTCGCGGGGATGCCCAGGAACCCGTCGGAGGTGGGGTCGATGCGGATGGCCTCGAGCCAGCTGCGGCCCAGGCCGTACCAGATGAAGTAGAGGCCCAGGGTGCGGCCCCAGCGGGCGCGGATCCTGCGCTCAAGCAGCAGGATGATGGCCACGCCGATCAGGTTCCAGATGATCTCGTAGAGGAACAGCGGGTGGAACAGGGTGCCGATGGGCGCATCGGCGGGGAACTTCGGGTTCGACGACTCGATCTCCAACCCCCACGGCAGCGTGGTGGGCAGGCCGAAGAGTTCGTGGTTGAACCAGTTGCCCAGGCGCCCGATCGCCTGGGCCACCAGCAGGCCCGGGGCCAGGGCGTCGGCGAAGGACAGGAAGCGGACGCCGGCGCGGCGGCACCCGATGTAGACACCCAATGCCCCGCCGAGCAGCGACCCGTACAACGCGTTGCCGCCATCCCAGATCTTGATGATGTCCCACGGATCCGCGCCAGGGTAGAAGTAGTCGCCGACGTGGGTGAACACGTGGTAGAACCGAGCCCCGACCAGGCCCAGCGGGACACACCACAACACGACGTCGAGCACGACCTCGGGATTCCCGCCGCGTCGGGCCAGGCGCTTCTGGGTGATCACGATGGCGGCGGCGATCCCGGCCAGGATGCACAGGGCGTAGGTGTGGATCGTCAACGGCCCCAGATGAAGCTGGGACAGGACGGGATCGGGGCTGGGAATGCTGGCGGGAAGGTACATCGGGACCCTACGTGTCAGGGGGTGGTTGTCAGCTTCGATCATGCCATCCTTTGCCACGGTGCGCGGAACCCTCCCGAGACGCCGATCACACGCTGTAGGAATACCCGCGCCCGCACGCTGGTTGTCGCGGACATGTTGGTTATCGGAGTCGCAGAGTTCGGAGGGCCCGAGGCCCTCGCCACCCACGAGGTCCCGGAGCCGCACGCCGGTCCCGGGCAGGTGCGGATCAAGGTCCGCGCCGCCGCCGTGAGCCCGACGGACACCGTCGTGCGCTCCGGCGGAAACGCACAGGTCAGCCGCAGCAGGAAACCGCCCTACATCCCGGGCATGGACGCGGCCGGGATCATCGACGAAGTCGGTGAGGGCACGCCCTTCGAGATCGGCGACCAGGTCATGGCCATCGCCCTGCCCGCCGGCGAACACGGCGGAGCCTACGCCTCCCACCTCGTCGCCGACGCCGATTCCGTTGCCGAGACCCCGGCCGGAACGGAGCTGGAGACCGCCTCCACCATCCCGATGAACGGGCTGACGGCCCTGCAGGTGCTGCGCCGGCTCGACCTGCAGCCCGGCCAGGTCCTGGCCGTCACCGGGGCCGCCGGCACGCTGGGCGGCTACACCATCCAGCTGGCCAAGCACGCCGGGATCACCGTGGTCGCGGACTTCGCCGAGAAGGACCGCCGGATCGTCGAGGCGCTGAACCCCGACCACATGGTCCCGCGCGGGGACAGCGTCGCGCAGCGCATCCGGGCCATCTTCCCGGACGGGGTGGACGGCATGCTCGACGGCGCCGTGCAGAACGAGCTGGGCCTGCCCGCGGTGAAGGACGGCGGCGGGTTCGCCACCGTGCGCTACTGGGAGGGACCCGGCGAGCGCGACATCACCATCCACCGGGTGGCGGTCTCGGAGGACTACCACGCCGACGGCAAGCTCGATCAGCTGCGCGAGCTCGTCGAGGACGGCGTGCTGACGCCCAACGTGGCCGACATCCTGCCCGCCGAGCGCGCCGCCGAGGCGCACACGGCACTGGAGGGCGGTGGCATCCGGGGCCGCATGGTGCTGACCTTCGACTGATCCGCCGCGCCCGTCGGCAAGCATCAGTCCGGAAGGTCAGGGAGACCTGAACGGGGGAACCGGGGCGGGTTGTCCACACGTTGGTGGAGAGGCGGTCCGCCAGGGCCACGCCCCGGCTGGGTTTTCCCCATGATCGGGATTTCCCCCAACCCGTTGCCTCAGCTGCAGGATGTTGCCGAGATCGCGCCCCTGCGCACTTTCGCGTTGGCGGTCGGCGCGATCCTTGCCTTCTGGCAGAAATGGCGGGCGGACAGGAAGCCAGAATGGTGGAGCCGCGCCCAATGGGCTATCGACCTCGCCTCGGAACCTGAAGGCCGGAAAAGAGCCGCTGGTCTACAGGCCGTCGAAAGGCTGTTGGAAAGTGCCGGCAACGACAAGGCAGACGTCGACTTGCTCAAAGCGATGGCAACAGCACAGAGGCAACACCTCGTGGACGAAGCCCGGAACGCGGGGGACAACAGGGGAAGAACGGGGAGGACAAGGCCGTGCCGAAGGAAAGCCGAACGTCGAAATACGCGCTGAGGGACCGGAAGCTGGCGAACGGCACATACCGCGTCTACCTTCCCTCGCGGGATTCGACCCTGGACGTGGGCGACATGTATGCGGCACTTGCCCTGGAGAGCGCCGAGCGCATTCTTACGCCCGAGAAGGAGAAGGGCACCCTGCTCCACAGGGCGCATCGGACACGGTGACCGGCATCCAGCCGGTTCCCGGCACAATGGAACGGTGAACCCACAGTCGTCCGGCCCTCGTTCCGCGCCCATCAGGCCGTTTGACCTGGCCGCCATCGGCGACGGGCTGGTCTTCGCGACGTCCGTGGGAGCCCTCGAGGTGGCCCTGGCCGAGCGCGCCCCGGCGGGCACCGCCGTCGTGCAGGCACCACCGGGCACCGGAAAGACCACCCTGGTCCCGCCGCTGGTCGCCAACCTCGCCAACCAGTCCCGCCCCGGTGGAAGCAGGGGGGCGGGCCGGGTCATCGTGACCCAACCCCGTCGCGTGGCTGCCCGCGCCGCGGCCCGCCGGCTGGCCCAGCTCGACGGCAGCCCGCTGGGCCAGCGTGTGGGCTACACGGTCCGCGGCGAGCAGCGCGCCGGGGCGGCGACCCTGGTGGAATTCGTGACACCCGGGATCCTGCTACGCCGCCTGCTCGCCGACCCCGGCCTGGACGGCATCGCCGCGGTCATCGTCGACGAGGTGCACGAACGCGCCCTGGACACCGACCTGCTGCTGGGCATGCTCCACGAGGTCCACCAGCTGCGCGGGGACCTGGCCTTCGTCGCGATGTCCGCCACCCTCGATGCCCCACGCTTTGCCACGCTGATCGGCCACTACGAGGGTGCGGCCGACGGCGATGACGACGGCGGCACCCCGGCTCCCGTCATCGACTGTCCCTCCGCCTTGCATCCCCTGGACATCCGGTGGGCCCCGGCGCCGGTCGCCCGGCTGGACGAACGCGGCGTCACGACCGGCTTCCTGGACCACGTGGCCGCAACGGCCGCCGCCGCCCACCGCAGGGCCCTGGCCGACGACCCCACCGTCGATGCGCTGGTGTTCGCGCCCGGTGCCTGGGAGGTCGGGCAGGTCGCTGCCCGCCTGCGCCGGGAGGTCTGCGGACCGGAGGGTATCGAGGTCCTCGAACTGCACGGCCAGGTGGACGCGGCCAGCCAGGACCGTGCCGTCTCCGGCCGGACCGCGGGGGATCCGCCCCGGGTGATCGTCTCCACCTCGCTGGCCGAATCGTCGCTCACCGTCCCGGGTGTGCGGCTGGTCATCGACTCCGGCCTCGCCCGCGAGCCACGCCGCGATGCCACCCGCGGCATGAGCGGGCTGGTCACCGTCTCGGCCTCGCGTGCCTCCTGCGTCCAACGCGCCGGACGCGCCGCCCGCCAGGGGCCGGGCACCGTGGTGCGCTGCTTCGACCAGCAGGCCTTCGGTGCCGCGCCGGCCCATCCCACCCCGGAGATCGCGGTGGCCGAATTGACGGGGGCGGCGCTGACGCTGGCCTGCTGGGGCGCTCCCGGCGGACGGGGGCTGGTGCTGCCCGATGAACCGCCCGCCCGGGCCCTCGACGAGGCCCTCGAGGTGCTCGCCGAACTCGGCGCCATCGGACCCGACGGCCTGGCCACCGACCTGGGGCGAGCCCTGTCCGGCATCCCGGCCGAACCGCGCCTGGCCCGGGCCCTGATCGACGGTACCCGCTGGCTGGCTGCGGTAGGGCGGACCCCGGAGCGGGCAGCGCACGCCGTGGCCGGCATCGTCGCGATGGTCGCCGGGGATGCCCGTGCCCCCGCGGCGGACCTGACCCGCCTGCTGGCGTCATTGCGCCAGGGGTCCCTTCCCGCAGCCGGGGCGTGGAAGCGCGAAACCGCGCGCTTCGCATCGATCGCCATGGCGCCCTTCACCGAGCCGGCCGCCGCCCCGGACCACCTGCCGGCAGCTGTCGATTCCCGCGCCGAACCCGGGCTGGTGGTCGCGCTGGCCTACCCGGACCGCGTCGCCCGACGCGTCCCGGGGGCCTCGGGGGAGAGCTACCTGCTGGCTTCCGGAACGCGTGCCGGCCTTCCCGCCGGATCGACGCTGGCGGGACACGAATGGCTGGCCGTCGCCGAGGTCACCCGCGCCTCCGGCCGGGCCGCTGCAGGCACCGGCGCGGTCATCCGCTCCGCCGCCCCGCTGGACGCGGACACGGCGGAGGCGGCCGCCGCCCACCTGGTCACCGACCGGGTGGAGGCCACCTTCCGATCCGGACGGGTCGCCGCCCGCCGCGAACGCCGGCTCGGGGCCATCGTCCTGGGCACGACGCCGGTGCGACCCGCGCGCGCGGACGCGCGGGCCGCAGTGGCACAGGCCCTGGAACGCGACGGGCTGCAGGTCATCGGCTTCTCGCTGGGAGCCGAGGCGTTGCGCCGGCGCCTGGCCCTGCTCCACCGGGAACTGGGCGCACCCTGGCCGGACATGTCCGAGGCCGGCCTGCTGGCGCGATTGGACGAGTGGCTGGCTCCCGAGCTCGACGCACTCGCCGGCGGGGCGGGCGTGAAATCCATCGACCTGGCCGACCCGCTGCGCCGGCTGCTGCCCTGGCCCGAAGCCTCCCGTTTCGCGGAGCTTGCCCCGGAGCGGCTGCGCGTCCCCAGCGGCTCGGACGCCAGGATCACCTATCCGGAGGCGGACGATCCCCACGGTCGCCCCGTGGTGGCCGTGAAGCTCCAGGAATGCTTCGGCTGGGCCGCGACCCCGCGGCTGGCCGATGGCCGGGTGCCGGTGCTCTTCCACCTGCTCTCGCCTGCGGGACGGCAGCTGGCGGTCACCGACGACCTGGCCTCGTTCTGGTCCGGTCCCTACGCCCAGGTGCGCGCGGAAATGCGCGGCCGGTATCCCAAACACCCCTGGCCGGAGGATCCGTGGAGTTCCCCGGCCACCGCCAAGACCAAGCGCCGGCTGGCAGAGGGGCCCTAGCCGGTTGGACCCGGAATCCCCGTCCTGCGGTCGTGCCAGAGCCGGACTGCCCGGCCCGCCACCCACAGGACGAGCACGGCCACCCCGGCCGCTACCGAGGCCCACGGCAGTGCAGCGGCCAACACCAGGCACCCCATGCCGCCAAGCACCTGGAGGACGCGGGGATAGCGGCGGTGCCCGGCCGATTGGGTCAGCGCGGAGAGATTGGCGATGCCGTAGTAGAGCAGCACCCCGAACGACGAGAAGCCGATCGCACCGCCGAGGTCGACCGACAGGACCAGAACGCAGACGACGACGGCGAGGAGCACCTCGGCACGGTGCGGGACCGCGAACCGGGGATGCACGGCCGCCAGCCACATGGGCAGGTCCCGCTCGCGGGCCATCGCCAGGCTCGTGCGGCCCACGGCGGCTAGCAACGCCAGCAGCGCACCGAGGCACGCGGCAGCGGCGGCGGCACGCACGACGAGGGCGATCCCCGTTCCGGCCCCGCCGGGAAGGTCCACGGCATCGGCCCACGGGGCTGTCGAGCCGGCGAGCGCGTGGGGTCCCAGCAGGGCCAGCAGTGTCACGGCGACGACCGTGTAGAGCAGGACCACCAGGGGCAGGGCGATGCCGATGGCCCGCGGGATGGTCCGGGCCGGGTCCTTGACCTCCTCGGCCATGGTCGCGATCCGGGCATAGCCGGCGAAGGCGAAGAATAACAGGGCTGCCGATTGCAGCAGGCCGCCCCATCCTCCTGATCCCGGCACGATGTCGGTCCACCCTCCCACCGGTGCCGGGGACCCGGCGTCGTACCTGGTCCAGAGGAAAACCAACGTCACCACCAGACAGACCAGGACGAAGCCGACGATGACCCGCGTCAGGAAGGCGGTGCGGGTGATGCCCCGATAGTTCACCGCGGCAAGTCCGGCCACCGCTACCACGGCCACCGGCCGTTCGGCCCCCGGCGGGGCCACGTAGGCGGCGAAGGCCAGGGCCATGGCAGCGCAACTGGCCGTCTTGCCGAGCACGAAGGAGCTTCCGGCCAGGAAGCCGGCCCAGGCGCCGAGGCGTTCTCGTCCATACACATATGCCCCACCCGAGCGGGGGTACTGCGCGGCGAGCTGGGCGGAGGAGGTTGCGTTGCAAAAGGCGATGGCCCCGGCCAGGAACAGCCCGAGCAGGAGGCCAGGGCCCGCGGCGCGGGCGGCCGGTCCGAAAACCGCGAACATGCCGGCCCCGATCATCGAGCCCAGGCCGATGACCACGGCATCGGTGGTGCCCAGCCGGCGCTCGAGATTCCGTGGTGGGGTCATGCGGGCTCCTGCAGGCGTCCCGGGTGGCTTGTCTCCGGTGGCCTGCGTCCGGCGTGCCGGACGCAGGGTCTTCATTGGAGCGTAGCCGATGTCCCCGCGCCGGTCCCTGGCCAGCGGGGTGTGCGGCAGCGGTCAGCTGGGCCTGGTGACGCTTCGCCCGTCCCGGGTGCATGACTTTTCATGACGCGGATTGCCGTTGCGTTCCGCTGCCGGAGGAGCCCCGGCCGGGCGGTGGACAATGTGCTTCTGACGTGGATTGGAGGCGGAAATGGCGGGAGCGGCGCAAACGAGCGCCGGGGATGGGATGTGGCTACAATGAATGCCGATGGTTTAGCAGCAAGCCGTTCACCCGCTTCTCCGGTTCATCTTCGGACCCGCGTTTCCACGGCCCCTCCAGGGACCAGGCCATGCCGGGATCGAAGAGCCGGATGACTCACGGAACGGCATGGCCACTTGGCATTGGAAACGCTCGAAGCTGCGAACTACCCCGACCCCTCATTGTGGGACCACATTCATGCCCTCCTGCTGGAGGAAAGCGACCTCACGGACTTCCTGAACGAGCTCGCCCGGCATGCGGCGGCCTCCTTCCCCCACGACGGCGCCGAGATCCTGGCCGGTATCACCCTGTTGCGCGGACGCAAGGCGGCCACCGTCGCCAGCAGCTCGGAGCGCGCCCGCCGGCTGGACGAGATCCAATACGACTTCGGGGACGGGCCCTGCCTGACCGCAGCCCGCGAGCACCAGCTGGTCTCCGTGCCGGATGTGGCCGACGAATGCCGGTGGCCGCAGTTTGCCCAGGCCTTGGAGCGGGAGGGCATCCACTCCGTGCTCGGCGTCCCCTTCCAGCTCGGGAGCGACGGCCAGGCCGCGTTGAACTTGTATTCGACTGCAGCGCAGTGTTTCGGCCAGGGCACCATCGAGGAAGTCCAGGCCTACGTGGCCCAAAGCTCGAAGGCGCTGCGGATGGGCATGCGTTTCTCGCACTACGTCGAATCGGCAGCCGATCTGCGGGCGGCCCTTGAATCGCGCACCACCATCGACATCGCCATCGGCATCATCATGGCGGAGAACCGGTGCGCCCAGTCGGAGGCCTTCGAAATCCTCCGGGCGGCCTCCAGCAGCAGGAACAGCAAGCTGCGCGATGTCGCGGCCGGCATCGTCCAGGCCATCGGGCAACCGGAACCGGAAACCCACTTCGAGCCCTGAGGCGGCACGGCGCGTGAGGGTCTCGATGATTCCGTCGCCGGCGCG
Source organism: Arthrobacter sp. (assembly GCA_035571895.1). Classification (GTDB taxonomy): domain Bacteria; phylum Actinomycetota; class Actinomycetes; order Actinomycetales; family Micrococcaceae; genus Arthrobacter_H. Next base: position 13,803 of record DATNBS010000237.1, read on the forward strand.
TAGCCTAGGCCCAAGCTCCGCCATCAGATCCTGACGACCGATTGGAGTCTGTCATGACCGACAGCATGACCGAGACCACCGTCTCGGAGTACCTGCACGGGATGGCCTTGTCGACGGACCTCGAGGCGTTCCTCAATGCGCTGACCCGGCTCGCCGTCCAGCAGCTATCCCACCCGGAGGACGGGCCCGAGGTGCTGTGCGGCATCACCTTATTGCGCCACCGCAAAGCCGGGACCGTCGCCAGCAGCAGCGAGCGTGCGCAGGCGATGGACGAACTCCAATATCGGTTCGACAATGGGCCATGTCTGGACGCGTGCCGGGAGGAGGCCGTGTTCTACGCCGCGGACCTCAGCACGGACGGGCGCTGGCCCGGCTACGCCGCAGCCGTCGTGGAGGAGGGCGTGCGTTCGGTCCTGGCCATCCCCTTCGTCTTGCCCTCCGGGGACCGGGCTGCGATGAACCTCTACTCCGAGCAGGAGGGGGACTTCGTCGACGACGCCCGGGTCCAGGCGGAGTCCTTTGCGGCCCAGGCCTCGCAGGGTTTTGCCGTCGCGCTGCGCCTGGCCGGCGATCGGGAATCCGTGGCCGACCTCAAGGCCGCCATGGCTTCGCGCACGGCCATCGACTTGGCCGTGGGCATCATCATGGGCCAGAACCACTGCACCCAGGAGGAGGCCTTCGGGATCCTGCGCTCGGCCTCCAACAGCCGCAACATCAAGCTACGGGACCTGGCGTCCTCGATCGTGCAGAGCACCGGCGGCAACGCCGCTAGCACGCACTTCGACCAGTAGCCCCCCGGCCCCCGCACTGCACAGCAGGGGCCCAACGTCGTCATGGCCTGCTCATGGGAAGGCTCCGTAGCCTCGTGGAACCAAACCACGAGCGAAGGACCACCCATGCACCGCGTGTACGAAGGCCGCCCGTTGCCCCGCAGCGAGGAGGACCTCGAGGACCAGGGACTCGGATTCGACGTCGGGACGCTGCTGCACCGGCGGCGCATCCTCCAGGCCGTCGGCATCGGCGCCATGTCGCTGGGCCTGGCCGCCTGCACCAACGCGGCTGGTTCCGGGTCCACCGGCGCGGCGTCGTCCACCTCGGACGGCGAGATCCCCGACGAGACGGCCGGGCCCTATCCGGGGGACGGCTCCAACGGCCCGGACGTGCTGGAGGAGTCCGGGATCGTGCGCAGCGACATCCGCTCCAGTTTCGGCGACGCCTCCGGCACGGCCGCCGGCGTGCCGATGACGCTGGAACTGCACCTCAAGGACCTGGCCAACGGCGGCACCGCGTTCGCCGGCGTCGCCGTCTACGTCTGGCACTGCGACCGCGAGGGCCGGTACTCGATGTACTCGTCCGGGATCGAGGACGAGAACTACCTGCGCGGGGTCCAGCTCGCCGACAGTTCCGGGACGGTGGAGTACACCAGCATCTTCCCGGCCTGCTACTCGGGCCGGTGGCCGCACATCCACTTCGAGGTCTACCCCGACGCCGGCTCCATCGACGACAGCGCCAACGCCATCGCCACCTCGCAGGTGGCCCTCCCGAAGGACGTGTGCGACGCCGTCTATGCCACCGACGGGTATTCCGCCTCGGTCAAGAACCTCGCCGCGGTCACCCTGGCCACCGACAACGTCTTCGGGGACGACGGCGGTGCCCGCCAACTCGGGCAGGTCACCGGGAATGCCGCGGACGGCTACCGGGTCTCCCTGACCG
>DATNBS010000238.1:0-5374 GCA_035571895.1 Arthrobacter sp.
AGGTCCTCGGGCATGGCGCGGTGGCCATGCGAGTCCTCCTCGAGGTGCACGTGCATGTCGATGGCCGAGACCGCCTCGACATCGACGGCGGGTTCGTAGACGGGCATGCCGGCCTACTTCGCGTCGACCGGTGCCGGCTGAAGCTCCGCGGGCAGCTCCGGGAAGTCCTCCCCCACGGACTGGGCGCGGTCGGCGAACGGGTAGCCCGAGCACAGCGACTCGTACTCCCAGCCGCCGTCGCGGTATTCGGTGGCGACAGGTTCGGGGTGGCTCCAGAGCTGCAGGCGGTCGCCGCCGACGCCGATGACCTGGCCGTTGACGTCGGCCGCCGCGTCCGAGGCCAGGTAGGCGACGAGACCGGCGACGTCGTCGGCGGTGCCGAAGCCCAGTTCCCTGCGGAAGAAGTCCGGCATGGCCTCGCCGCGCTCGTCGGCCTCGACGGCCTTGGCGAAGAACGGGACGGTCTTGGTCATGGCCGTGGCGGCCACGGGGACGACGGCGTTGGCGGTGACGCCCGCCCGCTTCATCTCCAGTGCCCAGGTGCGCACCATGCCCACGATGCCGGCCTTGGCGGCTGCGTAGTTGGTCTGGCCGAAGGTGCCGCGCTGGCCCGTGGGCGAGCCGATGGCGATGATGCGTCCGTGGACGCCGTTGGCCTTGAAGTAGCCGTAGGCCTCGCGGACGCAGGTGAAGGTCCCGCGCAGGTGGACGTTGATGACGGCGTCGAAGTCCTCGTCGGTCATCTTCAGCAGGGACTTGTCCCGCAGGATCCCGGCATTGGTGACCAGGATGTCCAGCCGGCCGAAGGCCTCCACGGCCGCGGCGACGAGCTGGGCGGCAACCTCGGAGCTGCCGACGGGGGCCACGACGGCGGTGGCCCGGCCGCCGTCGGCCTCGATCGAGGCCACGGCCCGCGCGGCCACCCCGGCGTCGACGTCGTTGACGACGACGGCGGCCCCCTGGCGGGCGAGTTCGCGGGCGTAGGCCAGGCCCAGTCCGCGTCCGCTGCCGGTGACGATGGCTGTTTTTCCTGCGAGCGACATGGGGGCTCTCCTTCGGTTCGGGGCCGCGTCGGCCATATTGCCGGTCCGACCGCCACGTGGGATTGTGGTGTGGGTTAGATGACATCCGATATTCTTGAAGAAGTCAACCATTAATTAACTCACCTATTGAGCGGGAGCATCCATGACGACGAGCACGGCCACCACGACGAACGGCACCGGCCGCTTCCTGGACTCCGAGCTGGCCGGCGAGGCCAATTTCCTGATCGCCCGGGCCCGGTCGCGGGGATCGGCCCAGGCAAACGGCCTCCTGGCCCCGCTGGGACTCCGGGTGCGCTCCTACTCGGTGCTCTCGCTGGCCTGCAGCGGGCTGCATCCCACGCAGCGCGAGCTCGCGGAGTTCCTCTCCCTCGACCCGAGCCAGATCGTTGCCCTCGTGGATGCGCTGGAGAAGGGCGGGCATGTCCGCCGCGTCCCCGACCCCAGCGACCGGCGTTCCAAGCTCATCGACTCCACCCCCGAGGGGCAGGCCCTCTATGCCCGCGCCCGCAAGCTGACCCGCACCGCGGAGGACGCCTCCCTGGCGGGCCTGACCGCGGCGGAGAAGGAGCAACTCCTGACCCTGCTCAACAAGGCGGCCTTCGCCCCGACCTGAGCGGGGAATCCCATTCATTGGGACACCCTTGGCGTGTGAGCCACGCGACAGCGCAGACTGGTCCACATCGACCGGGCATCCCACCCGGAACCCCCAGCGACCGGCCCGCCCGGTCCCCACGCCGCAAAGGAGCACGCATGCCCCCCGCTACCCCCGCCGTCCTGCGAACCCGGGTGGGCATCATCGGCGGGGGCCCGGCCGGCCTGCTGCTCTCCCACCTGCTGGCCCAGTCCGGCATCGAGAACATCGTCGTCGAATCCCGCGACCACGAGACCATCCGCCACACGCACCGCGCCGGCATCCTCGAGGCCGGCTCTGTGAAGCTGCTCACCGATTCCGGCGTCGACGGCCGGGTCCTGACCGAGGGCGACGAACACGCCGGGATCGACCTGCGCTTCAACGGCGAATCCCACCCGCTTGACTTCCGCGACCTCGTGGACGCCACCGTCACCCTCTACGCCCAGAACGAGGTCTTCGTCGACTTGGCCGCCGCCCGGAAGCGCGACGGCGGCGACGTCCGGTTCTCCTGCGAGGTCACCGCGATCTCCGGCATCGAATCGGACCAGCCGTCCTTCACCTTCGCCGACGCCGACGGCGTGGCCACCGAGGTCCGCTGCGACATCCTCGTCGGCGCCGACGGCTCCCGCAGCTTCTGCCGCCGCAATGTCGAGGTCCCGGGCCACCGGGACTTCAAGGTCGAGTACCCCTTCGCCTGGTTCGGCATCCTGACCGAGGCCCCCAAGAGCGCCCCGGAACTCATCTACGCCAACTCCCCGCACGGCTTCGCCTTGATCAGCCAACGCAGCGAGACCGTCCAGCGCATGTACTTCCAGTGCGACCCGGGCGAGGACGCCGGTGCCTGGAGCGAGGACAGGATCTGGTCCGAACTGCAGCGCCGCGTCGCCGGACCCGACGGCTTCGAGCTGAAGACCGGCCCGATCTTCGACAAGACCGTCCTGGGCTTCCGTTCCTTCGTCCGCGAACCGCTCAGCCACGGCCGGCTGTTCCTGGCCGGCGACGCCGGGCATACCGTCCCGCCGACCGGAGCCAAGGGCCTGAACCTGGCGCTGGCCGACGTGAAGGTCCTCTTCGAGGCCATCGACTCGTTCTACGCCACCGGCTCCGACACCCTGCTCGAGGGCTACTCCGACCTCGCGCTGCAGCGGGTGTGGAAGGCGCAGAACTTCTCCTACTGGATGACCTCGATGCTGCACACCCCGCCGGATGCCAACCCGTTCCTGCTCAAGCGTGCCCTCGGCGAGTTGGAGACCGTCACCTCCTCGCGCTTCGGCCAGCAGTACCTCGCCGAGTCCTACACGGGGTGGCCCCACGCCTAGCGGCACCCCGCCGTCGTCCCCGTCCCCACCCGCAGACCAGACCACCGAAAGGAGCAGATTCGATGACCGAGACGCCCACCGGCCCCGAATCATTCAACGACAGCCACGTGCTCGACCCCGCCGCCAGCACCGCCACCCAGGAGCGGATCAGCGCCGAGATCGCCGATGTGCACGGGTCCTACCGCGCCGGTCTCGAGGCCGGCGGCGCCGTCGAGACGCAGCCGCGCGTCGACTTCGCCCCGTACCGCAGCTCGCTGCTGCGCCATCCGACCAAGTCGCTGCACCACGTGGACCCGGAGACCATCGAGCTGTACAGCCCGGCGTTCGGCCAGCGCGACGTGCACGTGCTGGAATCGGACCTGACCATCCAGCACAACGGCGAACCGATCGGCGAGCGCATCGTGGTCACCGGCCGGGTCCTCGACGGCGACGGGCACCCGGTGCGCCACCAGCTCGTGGAGATCTGGCAGGCCAACGCGGCCGGCCGTTACGTGCACAAGCGCGACCAGCACCCGGCACCGATCGACCCGAACTTCACCGGCGTGGGCCGCTGCATCACCGGACCCAACGGTGAGTACAAGTTCACCACCATCAAGCCGGCACCGTACCCGTGGAAGAACCACCACAACGCCTGGCGCCCGGCCCACATCCACTTCTCGCTCTTCGGCACCGACTTCACCCAGCGGATGATCACCCAGATGTACTTCCCGGGAGACCCGCTGTTCGGGCTGGACCCGATCTACCAGTCGATCACCGATGCGAAGGCCCGTGACGCGCTCGTGGCCACCTACGACCACTCGGTCACCAGCCATGAATGGGCCACCGGCTACCGTTGGGACATCGTGCTGACCGGCAGCAACCGCACCTGGATGGAACACGAGGAGGGGGACCACTAGATGGCACCGGCACCCGAGACCAAGCTCACCGCCACCCCGGGCCAGACGATCGGCCCGTTCTACGGCTACGCATTGCCCTACGAGCGCGACAACGAACTCGTCCACCCCTCCCGCGCCGGCGCCGTGCGCCTGCACGGGACCGTGTACGACGGCGATGGCTCCGTGATCCCGGATGCCCTGCTGGAGATCTGGCAGGCCGATGAGGAGGGCAACGTCGTGCAGCAGGCCGGATCGCTGGTCCGCGACGGCTACACCTTCACCGGGTTCGGCCGCACCGCGGTGGACAACGAGGGCAACTACAACTTCACCACCCTCAACCCCGGGGCCACCGGGGAGGGCAAGGCGCCGTTCATCATGCTCACCGTGTTCGCCCGCGGCCTGCTCAACCGGCTGTTCACCCGCATCTACCTGCCCGAGGACACCGCCGCGCTGGCCGCCGACCCGCTGCTGTCCGCGCTGGACGAGGCGGACCGCGCCACGCTGGTCGCCACCCGCGAGGCGGACGGCTCGCTGCGCTTCGACGTCCGCCTGCAGGGCGAGGGCGAGACCGCGTTCCTGTCGTATCCGCGGTCCTGACCCGTTCCCTGCTAGCTTGAAGACCATGATGACCGACGCCGATTTCGGCCTGCTCGAGCCCGCGTGGGCCGGCACCCCCGTGGCCGCGGCGGCCTCCGACACCGCCGTCGCCCAGGCCCTGCTCGACGTCGAGGCCGCCTGGGTGGGGGTGCTCGCCGATGCGGGGCACTGCCCGGCGGCCGTCGCCGACGCCGTGGACGCCGCGGCGGACGCCTCGCTCTACGACCTGGCCGACGTGGCCCGCCGCTCGGCGGGCGGCGGGAACCCGTTGATCCCGTTGCTGGCCGACCTGCGCGCGGAACTGAAGGCCACCGGCGCCGCCGATGCCGCGGGCACCGTGCACCGCGGGGCGACCAGCCAGGACATCGTCGACACCGCCCTGATGCTCGTCGCAGCCCGGGCCGGTGCCGCGATCCGCGCCGACCTGGCCACCGCGGCCGCCGGGCTGGCCCGCCTGGCCCGGACCCACCGCGGCACGGTCTGCGTCGCCCGCTCGCTCACCCAGCACGCGCTGCCGACCACCTTCGGGCTGCGCGCGGCCACCTGGCTCTCGACCCTGGTCGCCGCCGGGCGCCGGCTCGACGCCGCCCTGGGCACCCTGCCGCTGCAATGGGGCGGTGCCGTCGGCACGCTGGCCTCCCTCACCGACCAGCTGTCCTCGGAGGACGACGGCGGCGCCCCCGTGCCCGACCTCGTCACCGCACTCGCTGCCCGGCTGGGCCTGGCCGATCCCGGCACCCCCTGGCATACCAACCGGATGCCCGTCACCGGGCTCGGCGCCGCGCTGGCGGACACGGTCGCAGCCGCCGGGACGATGGCCGCCGACGTGCTGACGTTCTCCCGCCCGGAGATCGCCGAGGTCTCCGAACCCCGCGCCCCCGGACGCGGCGGCTCCTCGGCCATGCCGCA
>DATNBS010000239.1:0-7903 GCA_035571895.1 Arthrobacter sp.
CGAGCGACCCGGAGACCATCGGCCTGCTGTCCCCCGGCCAGCTCGTCGACGTGGTCCTCAGCCAGGGCAACGGCTACGAACGCGCGGTGGACTCCACGACCATTGCCTCGCGGGTCCCCGTGCTCTGGGTCCCCAACGGGACCTCCGGGACCTGGCTGGAGGCCGGGGAGGAAGCGGGCATGGTCGTCGTCGCTGCCTCGCGGCGCGAGTCGGCTGCTTTGGCCGGCGCTGCGGCGCGCGGACGGATCTTCCTGGTCCTGGTCGGACCGTAGCGGTCCGCTCAGCCCCAGTGCGGGGGGCGCTGTTCGCGCAGCCACTGGTCGTGGTTCCCCTCGGAGTCGCCCCACCGCCGCGGGTCGTCCTCGCTGGCCCGCGTGGGCAGCACGGGATCGGCGGCGTGCCGGCCCGCCGCGTCGGCGCGGGACGCCGCGGTCTCCTTGTCGAGGGCCTTGCGCCGTCCGGATCGTGTCGGGTCCATGTCACCCTCCTGTGGTGTCGCGGTGGCCTGCTCGCCCTCCAGGCCGAGATAGCGGGCCATCTTGTCGGCGACGCTTGCGGGATCGGAGAACACGTCGATGGTCCACAAGGGGATGTAGCGCCAGCCCAGCGCCTCGAGGAGCTGGGGCCGCAGCCGGCTGCGTTCGCGCACGGTCATCCGACGGTAGGCGTCGGTGCCGTCGGAGACCACGGCCAGCGGCAGATCGGCCCCGTGCGAGGTGTCGGCGATCTGGGCCGCCAGGTCCAGCACCCCGCGGTAGCGTTCGCGCACGGTGGCGCCGGCCGCCTCGAGGCGCGATTTCAGGTCTGCCACCAGCGGGTCCTCCAACGGATGTCCGTCCCCGGCGACGCCGGATCCGCCGGATCGCACCCGGCCCACGAGCTCGATGAACTGCCGGGCACCGCCGCTGACCCGGTCCAGGTCCAGGTCCTCCGGGGTGACGGCGGTGACCAGGTGCAGCAGGTCCCGCGACCGGGTCACGCCGGTGACGAAGAGCTCGTCGCCGCGCTCGGAGGACAAGGCACCGAAGTCGTGCAGGCTCTTGCCGTGGGGTGTGCGCCCGTAGCCCAGGGAGAAGATCACGGCGTCGCGAACCAGTCCGTGCGCGCGTTCGACCGAGGAGACCTGGAAGGGCTCGGCACCGCCCTTGAAGAAGCCCTGCGCGCCCGGGTGGTTGGGCAGCTGCAGCGAGATGGCCTCGGCGATGCGCGCGGCATGGCGTTGGTTGGCGGCGATCACCGCCAGCGAGCGGCGGGGCCGGCGGCGGATGTGGTCGAAGACCAGGTCCACGACCCGGTTGACCTCGGCCACGGTGGTCTCCACCGCTTCGCCGCCGGCTCCGGGCATGCCGGTGCCGTCGGGCACGTAGTCCACGGACAGCGACGGCGTCCCGCCGCTCATGGCGCGGGCGGCCGGCAGCCGGTGCAGGGAGCCGGAGTAGTAGGCCTGGCCGAGCGCCTCGGTCAGGCCCTCGTCGACGCCGCGGTAGACGGTGCGCAGGCGGCGCAGCGGCAGCACGGTGGACAGGGCCTCGAAGGTGCTGGCCGGTTCCCGGGGTTCGCGCGCCGAGGCGGTGGGGTCCACGGAGACGTGGAAGCCCCGCGGCTTGCCCAGCATGGCATCGCCGAAGGCGATGACCTGGCGGGAGCGGCTGATCGAGCCGATGGCCGAGCGCAGGGACAGCGCATCGGCATCGAGCAGGACCACCGCGTCGAATTCGACGTCCTCGGGCACCGCCGCGGGGATCAGCAAGGGCGATCCCACCCACACAGGCACCAGGGCGTTGACCAGGCCGACGCCCAGGCCCGCCAGGTCCGCCACGGTGGGTTCGCCGTCCTTGAGCATCATGCGCAGTTCGCGGGAGGCGGCCCGGTGGTCGGCGAGGGCTGCCTTCCAGCGTTGGGCCAGCTGCCAGCGCAGCCGCGAGGCGCCGGAGGCGATGTGGGTGTTGTCGGCCAGGCGGTATTCGGCCTCCAGCTTGCGCAGGCTGGCCCCGTCGGACATCGCCAGGTACTCGTCGCCGCTGATCATGGCCTCGAGGGCGGACTGCCACCAGGCCAGGTCCAGTTCGGCGGCCACCTCGTCGGGCCCGACCTCACGTGCGGCCAGGTCCTCGAGCAGGTCGCCCAGGCCCTGTTCGCGCAGCTGCTCCAGGACCAGGGTCCTCTCGGGCAGCACGTGCAGGGCGTCCTCGCTGTCCACGAGGGCCTGCAGCTTGGCGACCAGGTCATCGACGGGCAGGTCCTGCAGCCCGGTGCCCTCGGCAGGGGCCAGGGCCTTCACCAGGCGCTCCAGGCGGTCCCCGGCGTCGCGGTAGGCCTTGTCAAGTTCGAGCAGCCCGGTGGGGACCTTGGGATGGCGTTGGCTGGTGGCGTAGCGGGTCCACATCTCGCGCTGCTGCTGCACCTCGACGATGGAGGAATGCAGGTCGGAGATGTGCACGCCGGGGCGCACGTACTCCTTGGCGACGCGGCGCAGCCGGGAGCGGGTGATCGAGCTCATCTCGATCCCGCGTTCGCGCCGCCAGGAGCTGCTGGCGGTCGCGGAGATGAGGTCCTCGACGGAGCGGTCGAAGATGTCGGGCTCGAACTTGTCCAGGCTGCCGCGGACCGCGACCAGCAGGTCCAGCTGGGCGCCCCATTCGGCGAAGGTGGTGCCCAGGGTGATCTCCGAGTGCTCGGCGACCTTGAGCATCTGGCCGTGCAGCGTGGGCAGGTCGTCGGCAAGGCTGGTGGCCAGCGCCAGGGCGTCGTCGGTTTCACGGCGGTTGCGCAGCCGGGCCCCGTACCAGGGGCTCAGCGTCGTCGCGCGGGTGAAGCTGCCGACCTCGGCGGCGCGGCGCAGCCGCACGGCGGTTTCGCCGCGGTCGGTGATGCTGTCCAGGACCGAGCGCTTGAGCCGGACGGCGGTGGACGGGGCGGGGTCCATGGATGTCAGCCGGGCCAGCTCCTGCATGGCCTGGTACGGGGAGCAGCCCCAGCGTTCGCGCACGTTGTGCAGGGAGTTCACGTGGTCCAGCAGGGCGTGCCGGTGCTCGGTGAGGTGCTGGTGCAGCTTGCCCAGCTGGGGTTCGGTGGCCCGTTCGTTGCGCAGGATGGCCTGGATCAGCTGGGCGCGCAGCTCCTCGGGGCCGACCTCGGGCGAGAGCCGCAGGGCCATGGAGGCCAGGTCCAGGCCGGCCAGCTTCTCGTTCAGGCTGCGGGCGGTGTCGCGGCGTTCGGCGACCACGAGCACGCGCTTGCCCTGCCCGGCGAGGATCGCCGCGGCGTTGACGGCCGTCTGGGTCTGCCCGGTGCCCGGGGGGCTGGAGACGACCACCGATTCGCCGGCCTCGACGAGGTCCAGGACCTCCTGCTGGCTGGCGTCGGCGTCCAGGACCAGCGACTCGTCCGCGGGGTTGCGCTCGTCGCTGCTCAGCACGGTCACCTCGGGTTCGGGGACCTCGACCGTTTCGCCGGCATCGGTGGCGAGCAGGCGGGAGATGACCGGATGCGTGGTGTCGATCCGCGCCGGGTCCGCCGGGTCGGCGAGGTCGGCGAAGGTGGAGACGAGCAGGCGGTGTTCGATCACGGTTCCCGGCAGCGAGGAGACCTGTTCGCGCAGGCTGTCCATGGCGCGGCGCGGGTCGAAGCGGGCGGTCATGTAGGCGGCCTGTTCCAGGGCCTCGACGTCGATGGACAGGCCCTGCTGATCCTGGAGGTAGCGCACCAGGGCCGGGTTGACCTGGGCGCGCCCGGCCAGCTGGACCTCGTCGTCGTCCTGGCCCTCGCGCACGGTCAGCGAGATGCGCCCCAGCATGATGGGGGCGCTGAACTGTTCCGAGCGCCCGTCCTGGACGGCGCGCCAGGTGGCCAGGCCGGAGGCGAGGTAGCCGACGTCGATCCCGCGGTCCTCGGAGAGTTCGCGGATCTTGGCGCGCAGCGCGCGGGCCGTGCGGCGGGCCTGGTGGTAGGCGTTGGCGTCGCGCAGCAGCATCGACAGGCGGGTGCGGCGTCCGGCCAGGAACTGCGCCAGGCCGGAGGGATGGGCGTGGGTGATGTCGATGCAGTTCGACGTCGATCCGGCAAAGCGCAGCAGCGTGTCGGTCCCCGCCCCCGGACCGAGCTTCTCCAGCCAATCGGTCAACGCTGCCTCGCCCTGCTGCGTCCCTGTCACCGGAACACCACCTTCCTCACGTTTGAACCCCGCGCCCCAACCCGCCCAGCACGGGGGCGACGGAAGCCGGCCGGTGCGCGGTCCACGGCGCACGCCTCTACCTACGGTACGCGACCGCGGGCCCGGGTTGCCTGACCGAAACACCACGGGGGCCCATCGGACGGACGGAGGGAGGGGCAGACCCCTCCCTCCGTCTCAGGCACGCGTCGCGGTGCGCCCGGAGCCTACTCCCACTCGATGGTTCCCGGGGGCTTGCTGGTCACGTCCAGGACGACCCGGTTGACGCCGTCGACCTCGTTGGTGATGCGGTTGGAGATCCGCGCCAGCAGGTCGTACGGCAGCCGGGACCAGTCCGCGGTCATCGCGTCCTCGGAGGAGACCGGGCGCAGCACGATCGGGTGCCCGTAGGTGCGGCCGTCGCCCTGGACGCCCACCGAGCGCACGTCGGCCAGCAGCACGACCGGCATCTGCCAGACCTCGGTGTCCAGTCCTGCGCCGGTCAGCTCGGCGCGGGCGATGGCGTCGGCACGGCGCAGCAGCGCCAGGCGCTCCTCGTCGACGGAGCCGATGATGCGGATGCCCAGCCCGGGGCCGGGGAAGGGCTGGCGTTGGACGATCTCGGCCGGGAGCCCCAGCTGGGCGCCCACGGCGCGGACCTCGTCCTTGAAGAGCGTGCGTAGCGGTTCGATGAGCTCGAACTGCAGGTCCTCGGGCAGCCCGCCGACGTTGTGGTGGCTCTTGATGTTCGCCGCGCCCTCGCCGCCGCCGGATTCGACGACGTCGGGGTACAGGGTGCCCTGGACCAGGAAGCGCACGGGCTCGCCGGTGTCGGCGGCCTCGGCCATGATCGCGGCCTCGGCGGCCTCGAACGCGCGGATGAATTCGCGGCCGATGATCTTGCGCTTGGTCTCCGGGTCGGTCACGTCCTTCAGCGCGGTCAGGAAGCGTTCGCGTTCGTCGGCGACGTACAGCTTGGCGCCGGTGGCGGCGACGAAGTCGCGTTCGACCTGTTCGGCTTCGCCCTCGCGCAGCAATCCGTGGTTGACGAAGACGCAGGTGAGCTGGTCGCCGATCGCCTCCTGCACCAGCGCCGCGGCGACGGCGGAGTCCACGCCGCCGGAGAGCCCGCAGATGGCCCGGCCGGTGCCGACCTGCTCGCGGATCTTCTCGACCTGCTCCTCGACGATGTTCCCGGTCGTCCAGGACGGCTCCAGGCCCGCGCCGTGGAAGAGGAAGTTCTCCAGCACGCGCTGGCCGTAGACGGAGTGCTTGACCTCGGGGTGCCACTGCACGCCGTAGAGGCGCTTGGCCTCGTGGGCGAAGGCGGCGACGGGGGCGCCGGCGGTGGAGGCCAGGACCTCGAAGCCCTCGGGGGCCTCCTGCACGGAGTCGCCGTGGCTCATCCAGACGTTCTGCACCCCGGGCAGGCCCGCCAGGATCGAGGTGGGCTTCTCCAGCATCGTGGTGGCGTCGGTGGCGCCGTATTCGCGCATCCCGGTCTGGGCGACGGTGCCGCCCATCGCGTTGGCCATGGCCTGGAAGCCGTAGCAGATGCCCAGGACCGGCACGCCGGCCTCGAAGAGGTCGGGCCCGACGAACGGGGCCCCCTCGGCATAGACGCTGGACGGTCCGCCGGAGAGGATGATGGCCGCGGGCTTCCTGGCCAGGATCTGCTCGGTGGTGAAGGTGTGCGGGACGATCTCCGAGTACACGTTGGCCTCGCGGACGCGCCGTGCAATCAGCTGCGCGTACTGGGCCCCGTAGTCGACGACCAGAACCGGCTGGTGCTCTGGGGTGGGTGCTGGGTTGGTCACGCGCTCCAGCTTAGTCGCCAGCAGCCGGGCCGCGCACCTCGGCAACCCGTCCCTGAGGTGGGCTCCCCGGGGACAGGACAGGGCCGGACAGGGCACGACGGCGGTGACTCCCGCCGTCGTGCCCCGGGGTTGCCCCGGGGTTGCGCCGGGGTTGCGCCGTGGTTGCACTGTCGTGCCCTGTGGTTGCGCGGTCGGGGCACCGGGGCGGTCAGTACCGCTTGGCGGCCTCGGGGTGTTCGCGCAGTTCGCGGTCGACCTCGCGGTGGACCTTGCGCTCCATGAAGAACGAGAGCAACGGCACAACGCCGCCCAAGGCGATGGTGATGAAGCGGCTGAACGGCCAGCGCATCTTGGACCAGAGGTTGAAGTCGGCCAGCAGGTAGACCACGTACATCCAGCCGTGCACGATCAGCACGGTGGTGGAGAGGTTCAGCGAGCCGAGGTAGGCCTCGAAGTGGAACACGTACTTGGCGATCATCTCGATGCACAGCAGCAGCAGCATCACGCCGGTGGCGTAGGCGAGCACCTTGTAGAACGTGGCGGCGCTGCGGATCTGCGCCGGGGTGCCGGCGAAACGGCGCTTGCGGGGGGCGGGTTGCTGGGTCACTGCTGGTCCTCGGGGGTCGTGGGGATGGGTGCTGCGTGGGCCTCGGCGAGGGCGTCCTCGCGGTCCTCCTGCTCGCGGCGGTAGTCGTCGAGCACCAGGCGCCACCAGAGGAAGACGGCGAAGCCGGCGAAGACGACCCACTCGATGCCGTAGAAGATGTTCAGCCAGTTCAGCTGCTGTTCCTGGGGCTGGGGCCCGACGTGGACCTCCTGCAGCCCGGCGGCTGCCGCCCCGGCGTCGGCGCCGTCGCCGGTGGTGGCCTCGAAGGCGACGATGAAGCCGCTGTAGGAGGGCACGTCCCAGACGTTGACCAGCTGCGCCACGGAGAGCGAGCGCAGGGCCGGGCCTCCGGCGGGCTTGCCGTCGACGGGCGCCTCGGTGGGCAGCAGCCGGCCGGTGATCTTGACGGCCCCGGAAGGCACTGGCGGTGGCGGGGTCTGTTCCGGCTGCCAGCCGCGCACGACGGGGATGGTGTTGTGGTCCGGGGCGCCGTCGACCGCGAAGGCCGCGACCACCCAGTAGCCCTTGGCACCGTCCTGCAGGCGGTTGTCAACCAGGACCTGCTTGCCGGCGAGGAAGTGGCCGTGGGCCGTGACGACCTGGTCGGCCTTCGACTCGTACATGACCGTGGCCGGGGTGAAGTGGCGGATCAGCGGCACCGGCTTCTCGGTGGCCGCGGCCGGGGGTGGCGGGGCGTCCTGCGAGCGCGAGAACTGCCATTGGCTGAGTAGCACGAAACCGGTCGCGGCCAGGAGCGCGCCCACCAGGGCGAGGATCCACTTGGGCTTCACGGCGGTCTTCAACACGCCTCCAAGCCTACTTCGATGGCCTGTAGAACACCGAATGCGCCCCCCTCGACGTCAAGATCGTCTTGACACCCGGGGGTCGTCAAGGAAAAGTTGACGCCATGCAGTTCCCGTTCGCAGCCACCCCTGCAAGCTCGTCCGCACGACATGCGCGGCCGCGCCGCCTCCCCTGGGTCCTGGCGGCGGCCGCGATCGCCGTCCTGGCCGTCGCCGCCCCGCGGCCCCTGCCGGCCCACGCGGCCACCGGCGAGACGGCACTTTCCGCCCGCATCGCCCAGGGCCCCGGCGCCCCGGCCGGTGACTTCGCCGCCGCGGTGGTCGACGGCGAGGACGTGCGCTTCGCCGGACGTGGCGCCAAGGCCGACACCGGCTTCGAGATCGGGTCCCTCAGCAAGCTCTTTGGCGGCATGCTGCTGGCCGACGCCGTCGAACGCGGCGAGGTCTCCCCCGGCACCACCCTCGGTGAGGTCTTCGGCTACCCGCACGACGGTTCCGGGGCGATCACGCTGGCCGAGCTGGCCAC
>DATNBS010000240.1:0-8980 GCA_035571895.1 Arthrobacter sp.
GCGGGCCGCATCCAGGTCGTAGTACAGGCGCCCGGAAACCAGGAGCACGCGGTCCACGTCGGCCGGGTTCAGGCTTGCGGTGTCCGGAATCACTTCCTGGAAGGTGCCGGTGGTGAAGTCCTCCACCGACGAGGCCGCTGCCTTCAGGCGCAGCAGCTGCTTCGGGGTGAAGATCACCAGCGGCTTGCGCGGCCTGGCGTAGGCCTGGCGGCGCAGCAGGTGGAAGTGGTTGGCGCCGTTGGACGGGTTCGCCACGACCAGGTTGTCCTCGGCGCACATCTGCAGGAAGCGCTCGATGCGGGCGGAGGAGTGGTCCGGCCCCTGGCCCTCGTAGCCGTGCGGGAGCATGAGCACCAGCGAGGATCGCTGGCCCCACTTCTGCTCGGCGGAGGAGATGAACTCGTCGATGATGGTCTGCGCGCCGTTGACGAAGTCGCCGAACTGCGCCTCCCACAGCACCAGGGCGTCCGGCCGCTCGACGGAGTAGCCGTACTCGAAGCCCATGGCCGCGTATTCGCTGAGCAGCGAATCGTAGATCCACAGCTTCGCCTGGTCCTCGGACAGGCTGCGCAGCGGCATCCATTCCTCGCCGGTCTGGCGGTCGTGGAACACCGAGTGGCGCTGAACGAACGTGCCGCGGCGCGAGTCCTGCCCGGAGAGACGCACCGGGACGCCCTCCAGGGACAGCGAGCCGAAGGCGGCGATCTCGGCGAAGCCCCAGTCGATGCCGCCCTCGCGGGACATGGCCTCGCGGCGCTCCAGCAGCGCCTTGAGCTTCGGGTGGATCGTGAAGCCCTCCGGGATGGCCAGGTGGGCCTTGCCCACGGTCGCCAGGGTCTCGGCGCTGATCGAAGTGTCCTTGACCCGGTTCGAGGCGTGATCCTCGACCTGGGAGGCCGGCAGTTCCAGGTCGTTGACCTTGGTGTCGTCCGAGCCCACGACCGGGATCGGGGACGTCTGGGCGGCGTGGGTCTCGGCGAAGACGCGTTCCAGTCGGCCCTGGTAGTCGCGCAGCGCCTGGTCGGCCTCGTCCTGGGTGATGTCGTTGCGGCCGACCAGCGCCTCGGTGTAGAGCTTGCGGGTCGAGCGCTTGGCCTCGATGAGGTTGTACATCATCGGCTGCGTCATCGAGGGGTCGTCGCCCTCGTTGTGGCCGCGGCGGCGGTAGCAGACGAGGTCGATGACGACGTCCTTGTTGAACTCCTGGCGGTACTTGAAGGCCAGCTGGGCCACGCGGACCACGGCCTCCGGGTCGTCGCCGTTCACGTGGAAGACCGGTGCCTGGATGATCTTGGCGGCATCGGTCGAGTAGACCGAGGAACGCGAGGCGGTCGGGGAGGTGGTGAAGCCGACCTGGTTGTTGACCACCACGTGGATGGTGCCGCCGGTGCGGTAGCCGCGCAGCTGCGAGAGGTTTAGGGTCTCGGCCACGACGCCCTGGCCGGCGAACGCCGCGTCGCCGTGCACCAGGATCGGCAGCACGCTGAAGCCGTCGGACTCGGTGCCCAGGTCCAGGCGGTCCTGCTTGGCGCGCACGATGCCCTCGAGCACCGGGTCGACCGCCTCGAGGTGCGAGGGGTTGGCCGCCAGGTAGACGCGGGTTTCGTTGCCGCTGTCCGAGGTGTACTTGCCCTCGGTGCCGAGGTGGTACTTCACGTCGCCGGAGCCCTGGACGCTGCGCGGATCCTGGGTGCCCTCGAACTCGCGGAAGACCTGGGCATAGGTCTTGCCGGCGATGTTGGTCAGCACGTTCAGGCGGCCTCGGTGGGCCATGCCGATCGCGACCTCGTCCAGGCCCTGGTCGGCGGCATCGGAGATGATGCCGTCGAGCAGCGGGATCAGCGATTCGCCGCCCTCCAGGGAGAAGCGCTTCTGGCCGACGAACTTGGTCTGCAGGAACGTCTCGAAGGCCTCGGCGGCGTTCAGCCGTCCCAGGATGCGGAACTGCTCCTCGCGGCTGGGCTTCTTGTACTCGTGCTCCATCTCGTCCTGGAACCACTGGCGTTCCTCGGGATTCTGGATGTGCATGTACTCGATGCCCGTGGTGCGGCAGTAGGAATCACGCAGCACGCCCAGGATCTTGCGCAGCGTCAGGCGCGATGCCCCGCCGAAACCGCCGGTGACCCATTCGCGTTCCAGGTCCCACAGCGTCAGGCCGTAGGTGCGGATGTCCAGGTCCGGGTGGCGGCGCTGGACGTACTCGAGCGGGTTGATGTCGGCCATCAGGTGCCCGCGCACGCGGTAGGCGTGGATGAGCTGCTGGATGCGGGCGATCTTGTTGACCTGGAGCTCGACGTCGACCTGGTTGTCCACGACCCAGCGCACGGGCTCGTACGGGATGCGCAGCGCCTCGAAGATCTCGTCGTAGAAGCCCTGCTCGCCGAGCAGCAGGGATTCGACCAGGCGCAGGAACTCGCCGGACCCGGCGCCCTGGATGACGCGGTGGTCGTAGGTCGAGGTCAGGGTGATGATCTTTCCGATGCCCTGGGCGGCGACCGTCTTCTCGCTGGCGCCGCGGAACTCGGCCGGGTACTCCAGGGCGCCGACGCCGACGATGGTCGCCTGGCCCTTGGACAGGCGCGGGACTGAGTGCACGGTGCCGATGCCGCCGGGGTTGGTCAGCGAGGTGGTGGTGCCGGCGTAGTCGTCGGCGGTGAGCTTGTTGTTGCGGGCCCGCTTGATCAGGTCCTCGTAGCTGGTCCAGAACTCCGAGAAGTTCAGGGTCTCGGCCTTCTTGATGTTCGGCACGGCCAGCATGCGCGAGCCGTCCGGCTTCGGGATGTCGATGGCGATGCCGAAGTTCACGTGGGCAGGGTGGACGGCAGTGGGCTTGCCGTCGACCTCGCGGTAGGTGACGTTCTGCGAGGGGAAGAGCTTCAGGGCGCGCACGACGGCGAAGCCGATGAGGTGCGTGAAGGAGACCTTGCCGCCGCGGGCGCGGGCCAGGTGGCTGTTGATGACGATGCGGTTGTCGATCAGGGCCTTGGCCGGGACGGCGCGCACGGTCGTGGCGGTCGGGACCTCCAGGGACTGCTCCATGTTGGTGGCGATGGCCTTGGCCGGGCCACGCAGCGGCTTGGAGACGTCCTCCTCGGTCTTGTCCTCACCGGAGGTGGACTTCGGCAGCTCGGCCGGGATGGGAGAGGTCTTCGGGGCCGGGTCGGCCGGCTTGGCCTTCGGGGTCTCCGGGGTGTCCTTGGGGGTGTCGCCGGACGTCGCGGCCGCCCCGGTGGACTTCGCTGCCGGCTTCTTCTCGGCGGGGGCCTCGTTTACGCGGGCCTCGGTGGCCGCCCGGGGGCTGGGGCCGGAGCCGTTGCCGGACGCGTCCGGGGCGGACCCGGAGGCCGCGGGACGGCCCGGGGAATCAAACGAATCGAAGATGCTCCACCACTTCTTGTCCACGGAGTTCTTGTCCCGCAAATATTGCTGGTAGAGCTCCTCGACGAGCCACTCATTGCCGCCGAACTCCTCGGTCAGTCGGTGGTGTGGTTGATCTGGCACGATGACGCCTCTTCTCCCTGGTTGCCTCGTCGCTGGGTCCGAATCGTGGTGGCGCGACGAAATAGTCCTAGACCTGCGGCCAGTCTAATGACTTTCGGCGTGGCGTTGCGAATCAGACGCGCCCGGTTCCGCGCGGGATCCGGCGTCGGGCGGAGGCGCCATGCCGGAGCCCACGGGGCGGTGTGTGCGAGGACACGCGGGAGGGCGCGGACACGCTGGAGGGCGCGTCGGCCCTCGCGGCGGCGTCCGGGCGTCTGTAGACTGGAGCCCTTATGGACAGCCACTCAGTGTGCCGGCCCGTCGCGACCCCGCGCAGCGCCGGCTCAAACCGTTTCAGCATGCCCACCGCCTCCGCCGCCGCCTCTTTGGAGCCTTCCAGTCCGGGCGCAGCGCCGGCCGGCTCCGGTAGTTCGGAGCCTTCCAGACCGGGGTCCACATACCCGGCGGGAACGACGGCGGTGAGCCGGTAGGTGGAATGGATCCTCCTGGCCCTCGGCCTGCTCCTGATCGGGGGGACCGGCTTCTTCGTCGCCGTCGAGTTCTCCCTGGTCGCCCTGGACCAGAGCACCGTGCAACGGGCCGTCGCCGCGGGTGAACGCGGCGCCGAACCGCTGCTGCGCTGCCTGAAGTCCCTCTCGACCCAGCTCTCCTCCTGCCAGCTGGGCATCACCCTGACCACGCTGCTGACCGGATACGTGATGGAGCCGTCGGTGGGCAAGCTGCTCACCCCGCTGCTCGCCGCCGCCGGGCTCGGGCCCAGTGCGGCACCGGTCTCGCTCATCGTGGCGATGGCGTTTGCGACGATCCTCTCGATGCTGGTCGGCGAACTGGTCCCCAAGAACCTGGCCATTGCCCGCGCCCTGCCCATCGGCCGGGCCATCGCCCGCCCGCAGCTGGTCTTCACCGCCGTCTTCAAGCCGGCGATCATCGTGCTCAACGGCTTCTCCAATAACGTCCTGCACACCATGGGCCTGGAGGCCAAGGAGGAGATCTCCGGGGCACGCAGCCCCGCCGAGCTGAACTCCCTGGTCCGCCGTTCGGCCGAAATGGGCACGCTGGATCGCGACACCGCCCGCTTCCTGTCCCGCACGCTGCGCTTTTCCGAGCGCTCGGCCGCAGACGTGATGACCCCGCGCATCCGCATGGAAACGGTCGACCTCGACGAACCGCTGGAATCTATCATCGAGACCGCCCGGCGCACCGGCTACTCGCGCTTCCCCGTCATCGGGGATTCCGCCGACGACATCGAAGGAGTCTGCCACGTGAAGAAGGCCGTCGCCGTCCCGCGCAACAAGCGCGCCGGGCTGGTGGCCGCCAACATCATGGAGGACATCATCTCCGTGCCCGAAACCGTGCACCTCGACTCGCTCATCGCGGACCTGCGAGGGGCCAACCGGCAGGTCGCCATGGTTCTCGACGAGTACGGCGGCACCGCCGGCATGGTCACCCTGGAGGACCTCGTCGAGGAGATCGTCGGCGAGGTCGCCGACGAGCACGACAAGACCCAGCCCGGCGTCCTCGTCTCGGCCAGCGGCCGCTGGTTCTTCCCCGGCCTGCTGCGCCCCGACGAGCTCGGCGACCAGGTCCCCGGGCTGAAGATCCCCGACGACGCCTCCTACGAGACCGTCGGCGGCTACGTCATGGCCGAGCTCGGGCGCATCCCCGCCGTGGGAGACACGGTCGAGACCGGCAATGGCGAGCTGCTGGTGGAGGTCATGGACGGGCGCCGCGTCGAGCGGCTGAGCTTCCAGGCCGCCGTCGTGGATGATGCCGCCGACGACACCGCGGACAGGGAGGGGGAGCGATGAGCGACTGGCTGGGAATCATGTGGCTGGTCCTGCTGCTGCTGGGCAACGCCTTCTTCGTCGCCTCCGAATTCGCCGTGATGACCGCCCGCCGCAGCCAGATCGAGCCCCTGCTCGATGCCGGGCTGAAGCGGGCGCGGACCGCATTGAACGCGATGGAGAACGTCTCGCTCATGCTCGCGGTCTGCCAGCTGGGCATCACCGTGTGTTCGCTGCTGATCCTGAACGTGGCCGAACCGGCGATCCACCACCTCTTCGCCGGTCCGCTGGAGTCCATCGGCGTCCCGGTCGCGGTCGCGGACACGACGGCGTTCGTCATCGCCTTGCTGATCGTCACCTTCCTGCACGTGACGTTCGGGGAGATGGTGCCCAAGAACATCTCCGTGTCGGTGGCCGACAAGGCGGTCCTGCTGCTGGCCCCGCCGCTGCTCGGGCTGGCCAAGGTCCTGCATCCGGTGGTGGCCTCGCTGAACTGGTTGGCCAACCATGCCCTGAAGCTCATGCGGATCGAGCCGCAGGACGAGGTCACGAGCTCCTTCACGCTGGAGGAGGTCCAGTCGATCGTCCAGGAGTCCACGCGCTCCGGTCTGGTCGAGGACGGCAGCGGCATCATCCACGGCGCCCTGGAGTTCTCCGACTACACGGCCGAGACCTCCATGGTCCCGCTCGGCGAGGTCGTCACGCTGGGTGCAGACACCACGCCGGCGCAGTTCGAGAAGGCCGTGGGCCGCACCGGGTTCTCCCGCTTCGTGATCACCGACGAGGAGGAGAACCTGGCCGGCTACCTGCACCTGAAGGACGTCATGTCCATCCCCCAGTCGCGCTACGACCAGCCGATCCCGGTCACCCGCCTGCGCAACCTGGCGAACCTGGGCACCGAGGTCGAGGTCGAGGAAGCGTTGGCCGTCATGCAGCGCACGGGCTCGCACCTGGCCCGCGTGAACGACGCCGGCGGCCGGACACTGGGGATCCTCTTCCTGGAGGACGTGCTCGAGCAACTGGTCGGCGAAATCACCGATTCCAACGAGCGCCGGGGGATGCGCCGCTTCAACTACCAAGGCGGTAATGAAAACGAGTCTCATTTGAGCTAAGCTGGTTCCCGCGCCGCGTCCGTATGCCGGACGCGGCGCCGCCCGCCGCCAGCAGCCCCACCGGAAGGCCCACCGTGCCCGCAACCAGCACCCCCGCCACGACACCCGCGGTGAAGCTGCGCGGCGCCGGCCTGGACTTCGGCTCCCGCCGCCTCTTCAGCGGCCTGGACCTTGACGTGGCGCCCGGGGAGTTCCTGGCGGTGCTCGGGCCCAACGGGGCCGGCAAGACCACGCTGCTCAAGGTCCTGCTCGGGCTGCAGGGCCTGAGCACGGGCAGCGTCGAGGTCGGCGGGCGCCCGGTGACCCGCGGCTCGCGCCGGATCGGCAGCATCCCCCAACAACGTGGATTCCCCGCCGACACCGCACTGCGGGCCCGCGACCTGGTCGCCCTCGGCGTGGACGGTCACCGCTGGGGCCCGCGGATCCTGCACCGCCGCGAGGTCAACGCCCGCGTGGACGAGCTGCTGGACCGGGTCGGCGCCACCGCCTATGCCGACCGGCCCGTGGGCCTGCTCTCCGGCGGCGAACAACAGCGGCTGCGAGCCGCCCAGGCCCTGGCCGGGGAGCCCGAACTGCTGCTCTGCGACGAACCGCTGCTCTCCCTGGACCTGCACCACCAGCAGGCCGTCTCCGCGCTGATCCACCGGCAGGCCTGCGACCACGGCAGCGCCGTCGTCTTCGTCACCCACGAGATCAACCCAGTCCTGCAGTACGTCGACCGGGTCCTCTACCTGGCCGGCGGCCGCTTCCACGTGGGCACCCCCGAGGAGGTCATGCGCTCGGACGTCCTCTCGGAGCTGTACTCGAGCCCCATTGAGGTCTTCCGCAGCAACGGGCGCATCGTCGTCGTCGGCATGCCCGAGACCCTGGAACACCACCATCCCGCGGGCCCCGGTGCGGCCCCCGCGGCAACTGTCGAAGGCGGCGTGCTGTGAACCCGGACGACATCTGGCAGACGATCTTCAGCTTCGAGAACTACGGCGAGCTGCTGCCGCTGGTGGCCAACTCGATCATCGCCGGGGCGATCCTGGGCCTGGTCGGCGGGCTGGTCGGCATCTTCGTGATGATGCGCGACATGGCCTTCGCCGTCCACGGGATCGCCGAGCTGAGCTTCGCCGGTGCCGCGTTCGCCCTGCTCATCGGCGCGAACGTCGTCGCCGGATCACTGGTGGGCAGCATCGCCGCCTCGCTGGTCCTGGGGCTCATGGGGGCGAACGCCCGTGACCGCAACTCCATCATCGGGATCCTCATGCCCTTCGGCCTGGGCCTGGGCATCCTCTTCCTGTCCCTCTACGAGGGCCGCAGCGCCAACAAGTTCGGCCTGCTCACCGGGCAGATCGTCGCGGTGGATTCCGTGCAGCTGGGCGTGTTGGCCGTCTGCTCGCTTGTGGTGATCGTCGGGTTGCTGGCCATCTGGCGGCCGCTGATGTTCGTCAGCGTCGATCCAGCCGTCGCGGCGGCCCGGGGGATCCCCGCCGGGCGGCTGTCGGTGGCGTTCATGCTGCTGCTGGGCCTGGCGGTGGCGTTGTCCATCCAGGTCGTCGGCGCGCTGCTGGTGCTCTCGCTGCTCATCACCCCCGCGGCGGCGGCGATCCGCGTGACCGCCCGGCCGGGCCTGACCGTGGTGCTGAGCATCGCGTTTGCGATGACCAGTGTGGTCGGCGGCATCATGCTGGCCCTGGCCGGCCGCCTGCCGATCAGCCCCTACGTGACCACGATTTCCTTCGCGATCTACCTGGTGTGCCGCACGGTCGCCTGGCGCCGGTCCCGGGTGCGGCGGATCGCTGCCGAATCGGCCGAACCGGTGGCTGCCTGAACGACGAGCCGCTCCGGCACCGCGCGGACCACGTGGGTTCCGGTTGCAGCTGCCGGGCCATGGCCACCGCGATCTCGATCGCGGCGGCATCGCCCCGGGACCGGGGAGACGTCGAAGGCGCCTACGCGGTTTCCTGCGTCCCGGCGCCGCGCAAGCGCGTGCAGTCGGGGCAGTAGCCGTAGATCTCCACGGTGTGGGAGGACTCCGTGAACCCGTTTTCGGCGGCCACCCGGGCAGCCCAGGTTTCGACGGCGGGGGCGAGGACCTCCACCCCCTTGCCGCAGGTGCGGCAGACCAGGTGGTGGTGGTGGACCTCCGCCTCGCAGCTGCGGTAGGCGGCCTCGCCCTCACCCGAGCGGACGACGTCGAGGAGGCCATCCTCCGCCATCGACTGCAGGATGCGGTACACGGTGGCCAGGGAGACCTTTTCCCCCTGGTCCTGCAACAGCCGGTGCAGCTCCTGGGCGGAGACGAAGTCATCCAGGCGGCCCATCGCGGCGTCGACGGCGAGGCGCTGCTTGGTGACGCGCTGTTCGCGCCCGCGCTTGGGCTCGACGTTCTCGGACATGATGGTGCTGCGCTCCTGGTATTCCACTGCCGGTGGGTGGCCGGCCGATCCAGCTTATCAGCGGGCCCGTCGCGAACTATGGTGGGGGCATGAAGCTGACGAAACATGGACACGCCTGCATCCGCCTCGAAAAGGGATCCCGGGCCATGGTCATCGACCCCGGCACCTTCACCGACGTCCCGGCCGCGATGTCAGGTGC
>DATNBS010000241.1:0-3427 GCA_035571895.1 Arthrobacter sp.
AACCCGTTCGCCTGGATGTCGTCGGAAGGGCCGCAGCGGGCGGCGGCGAGCCATGACCCCGACATGATCGAGAAGACCCTGGGCGTCGAGGGGCCGCACCTGAAGTTCCAGCTGAACGGCGGCATGGAGGTCGAATACGGCGTCCGCATGCGCCCCGGAGACGTGATCACCTCCGTCCGCCGGCTGTCCGAGTACCGCGAGCGCGAAGGCCGCCTCGGCCTCATGCTGTTCACCGTCACCGAGGACAACTGGACCAACCAGAACGACGAGCTGGTGAAGACCTCGCGGTCCACCCTCATCCGCTACTGACGACGGTAAACGGCCTAGCCGCCGGCCTCCTGGACGCGGAGGTCGGCTACGCACTCCGCGCTTCCGCAGGTCCGACCCGAACCCAGGCGAGGCCTGCCGCACCCGCAGGCGGGCCGCAAGCGGGCCAGCCAGGCGCCGTACGCCAGCAGCTCGGCGATGCCGCCGGTGCCCGGCACGGAGACGACCGGCCGTATCCCGCCGCCGGGCAACGCCAGCCACTCCCGCGGTCCAATGGCCGCGGGATCGTCAGGTACGCCACCCATGGCCACCATTCTCCTCCGTCCCGGGCAGGTTTCACAGGTCGCGGCGGTGGACCGAGATCACCGGAGGCGCACTGGCTGAGAGCCCGGGCGTCGCCCAGTAGGGTGACCGTGTGTCCAGGACCAGTGGGAACATCGCTCGCGGCTCGCTCCTGACGTTGCTACTGGCGCCCCTCGTCGTAGTTCTGGATTGGCTCGGCGCCGTCGGCGACCTGCCATTGTTCGTGCTGGCCTGCGTGGCGCTGGTCCCTCTTTCCTGGCTGATCGGCGAGGCGACGGACAACCTGGCCCGCCACACCGGTCCCGGGATCGGCGGCTTCCTGAACGCGACGTTCGGTAACGCGCCGGAGCTGATCATCGCGACCATCGCCGCCTCCGATGGTCTGACCGCGATCGTCAGGGCGTCGCTCGTAGGCTCGATCGCCGGCAACCTCCTGCTCGTCCTCGGCTTCACGCTCCTGTTCGGCCAGAAGGGCGCCATCGATCGCCGGTCGGCCTACACCTCGCTCGGCCTGGTCGGGTTCACCACCGCGCTCGTGCTCGTCGTCTCCGTGCCGGGGTTCCACGGCGATCCGGAACGCCGCTCGCTCGCCGAGCTCTCGGTTCCTGTCGCCGTCCTGCTCCTCGTCGTCAGCACCACCGTGACCTGGTATGCGCTCCGCCGTCAGGTGCAGCTCTTCAGGTCCGCCGAACCCGAAGCCGTCGGCTGGTCCCTGCCTGCCGCCCTGGTGGTGCTCGGCATCGCGACCGTCGCTACCGCCTTCGTCAGCGAAACGCTCGTCGGCACGCTGCAAGCCTTCGCGGATACGGCCCACCTCTCGGATTTCTTTGTCGCGGCCGTGATCGTCGCGGTCCTCGGAAACGCGACCGAGCACGGCAGCGCGGTCCTGCTGGCGCGGCGCGGCCGGGTCAAGCTGGCCACCGAGATCCCGCTGGCCTCGAGCGCCCAGATCGCCGGCCTGGTGATCCCCCTGGTCGCTCTCATCTCGTGGGGCTTCACGCCGCTTGCCCTCAGCTTTCGGCCCGTCGAACTCGCGGCCATGGCCATAGCGGCTGCTCTTCCCGCGCTCGTCCTGCGGACCGGAAGAACGTCCCGGCTTGGCGGAGCGATCCTCCTGGCCGCCTACTCGGCGTTCGCCGTTGTCGCCTACTTGTCCGGCGACGCCTGACGGGTTCGACATGTCAAAGCCCAGGCCTGGGCTGTACCTGACTAGATCTACGGCACTAGGTGTGGTCTGGGAGTTCGAGCGCCATGAAGATGTCGTCGACGTAGCGGCCCTCCAGCAGGAACTGGCCTTTGAGCCTGCCCTCGATGAGGTAGCCGTGCGCGAGGTAGAGGGCCTGGGCCCGGGTGTTGGTGCCCAGGACCCTGAGGGTAATGCGGCGGGCTTGCCGTCTGATTGCTTCGTGCCGGGCCGCGGTCAAGAGCAGGTGGCCGATGCCTCGTCCCTGGTGGTCCGGGGCGACGGCCAAGCCGTTGATCTCCTGGACGTGTCCGCTTGATGCGGCGATGGGCGCCGGCCGGAGCTTCACGTAGCCGACGATGTGCTCGTCTTGGTGGGCGACGAGGACGTTCTCCGGTGCCGTCCGGTCGTCGAAAAAGGGGGTGCCAGGAGGCCAGAGCGGCGTGGGGGACACCTCGGACGACCAGGTGGCGTGGTCAATCAGTGCCAGTGCCGGCCCGTCGTCTTCAGCGCTAGTGCGGATGGTCGCGCGCGCACGATGCTGGTCTTCCTGCACCTGATGTCCTTCACCGGTAGCCCCGGCTCGCGCCGGATCCGGTAATCGCGCAGGGTAGGGCACAGGCAGGTCAGGCCGGGCAGCCCGAAGGATGCCCGGCCCGGCCCGCTTGCGGTCAGATCGGGCGGACTTCCTCGGCCTGGGGGCCCTTCTGCCCCCGCCCGGCGGTGTAGGCGACCCGCTGGTTCTCCTGCAGGCTGCGGAAGCCGTCAGCCTGGATGGCAGAGTGATGGACGAACACGTCGGCGGTTCCGTCGTCCGGGGCGATGAAGCCGTAGCCCTTGTCGGCGTTGAACCACTTGACGGTGCCTTCAGCCATGTACTTCTCCTGTAGAGACGATCATTCGGGAGGCACGTACGTGCCCTCCGGGTTATCGCGACCGCCAGCCTGCCGGGAAGTCCTGGCCGTGTACTCATGGCGCCCGCTGTCAGAAGTTCGCAGGCGTTGGTACACGTAACGAATTTCGACTACAACCAGAACCCATTAAACACCATGCCAGGCACCCCGGCTGACAAAGCGGCCAGAGCGAGCGTTCTTCGCTCTGGCCGATCAGCGTACTCCACCCAGCGTAGACGGGCTGACGAGGCCGGAAAATGGTGGTCAGCGGCGAATCGGGCTGGGTGAAGGGGAGGGCTATGCGGGACCGCACCGCGATCGTGTAACTGCACGCCTCAGCCGTACTGGCGCAGCTGCGGCCACATCTGCCCCCAGGGGTGGCGCGGGCCGGTGCACAGGTAGACGTGACCGTGCCATTCCTGGTTGTGCAGGCCGTACGGGTTGGACAGCGTCGCGACGGCCCGCACGCTGGTGAAGAACTGCCCGAGGTAGGCGGCGTCCCCGCCGCCGTCGGCAGGCCCCGGCATGATCGCCAGCACGGTGGTCGCCCGCGGGTTACCCGGGCCCCACCACCAGTAGGTGTTGTGCCCGCTCACCGCCTGCGGCAGGCCCGTTCCCAGCAGGTTGATCGCGCTGGCCTCACCGTAGTTCGACGCGAAGATCACCGCGCTGGCCCGCTGCCCCGCGGGCAGCGAGGACCACTGCGTGCGGACCGTGCTGACCAGCTGCGGCCAGCCCACCGACTCGGCCAGGACCGGGTTGACCTTCTGGGTCCAGCCCA
>DATNBS010000242.1:0-6386 GCA_035571895.1 Arthrobacter sp.
AACTACTCCCCCATGGGCGCAGACGGCACGGTCGACCCGACCAAGGCCGTGGGCATCAACGAGCAGTGGCAGGTCTCCCGCCAGTTCTACTCGTACCAGGTGAACCAGGGCCGCATCCAGACGCCCAGCTCCTTCATCAACCCGCTGCCGCACATGAGCTTCGTGCTCGGTGACGAGCACGCCCACTACCTCAAGACCCGCTTCGAGTCGCTGCGCACCCAGCCGCTGTTCGAGACCATGGAGTACACCGAGGACCTGGCGACCATCGCCGACTGGGCCCCGCTGGTCGCAGAGGGACGCAACCCGAACCAGCACGTGGCCGCCTCCCGCGTGGTCGGCGGCACCGATGTCGACTTCGGCTCGCTGACCCGCCAGCTGACCACCAACCTGGGCGAGGACGGCGTCGACCTGAACTTCGGCCACAAGGTCACCGGCCTCGACCGCAACGGCACCGGCTGGACGCTCACGGTGAAGAACAACGCCACCGGCGAAAAGCGCACCGTCAACGCGAAGTTCGTCTTCGTCGGCGCCGGCGGCGGCGCCCTGCACCTGCTGCAGGCCTCGGGCATCCCGGAGGCCAAGGGCTTCGGCGGCTTCCCCGTCTCCGGCCAGTTCCTGCGCAGCACCAACGAGGACGTCATCGCCCGCCACCATGCCAAGGTCTACGGCCAGGCGTCCGTCGGTGCCCCGCCCATGTCGGTCCCGCACCTGGATACCCGCTTCGTCAACGGCAAGCGCTCCCTGATGTTCGGCCCCTACGGCGGCTTCTCGCCGAAGTTCCTCAAGTCCGGCTCCTACCTGGACCTGGTGGCCTCGGTCCGCCCCGGGAACATCATCCCGATGCTCGCCGTCGCCAAGGACAACCTCGGCCTGGTCAAGTATTTGGTCACCGAGGTGCTCAAGAACCGCGAGGCCAAGAACGACGCACTGCGCCAGTACTTCCCCAATGCCAACGGCAACGACTGGGAGCTGATCACCGCCGGCCAGCGCGTGCAGGTCATCAAGAAGGACAAGAAGCGCGGCGGCGTGCTGCAGTTCGGCACCGAGGTCATCACCAGCGCCGACGGGTCGATCTCCGGCCTGCTCGGTGCCTCCCCGGGTGCCTCCACCGCCGCCCCGATCATGATCGAGGTCCTGCGCCGCTGCTTCCCGCAGGACTTCGCCGGCTGGGAGTCCAAGCTCACGGAGATCATCCCGAGCTTCGGCACGAAGCTGAACGAGAACCCCGAGCTGCTGGCCGAGGTCACCGAGGCCACCAACACGTCCCTCGGGCTGAAGTAGCCCCGCGGGCACCGCTACGGTGCCCGACGACGAAGACAGGGTGGTTCCCCGGCCGATGGACCGGGGAACCACCCTGTTTGTGCGCTCAGGCGTCCCGGCGCACCAGCGAGAGGTACCCCGCCGCCAGCAGGGACCCGGTCCAGAGGCAGAGCACCAGCAGCGCGGTCCCCACGCCGTAGGGGCCGGGGCCGGAGGAGCCGAGCACGAGCCCGGCCGAGGTCGGCAGGTAGTCGGCCGCCTGCCGGAGCCAGTCGAGGCGGAACAGCGGCAGCAGCTGGGGCAGGGCGAACAGCAGGATGAAGGCCGTGGTGATCGTGCCGGCGGTGCTGCGCAAGAGCGTGCCGGTGCCCAGCATCATGACCGCCAGCAGGGCCAGGTAGCCTCCGGCGCCGACGGCCGCTGCCAGGAACCCACCGGCGGTGAAGAGGCCGTAGTCCCCCGCGCTGGGGGCGGCGATCGCGGTGCCCACCACCACCAGCACGACGCCGGTGGCGAACCCGAGTGCCGCCAGCACCATGGCCTTGGCCCCCAACAGGCGCCCGCGCACCGGAACCGATTGCAGCGTCGTCGTGATGGTTCCCGAGGCGTATTCGGCGGTGATGCACAGGGCGGCGACGACCACGAGCAGCAGCTGGGAGACCTGCAGGGAGGAAAACGCGATCTCCGGGGCCGGCATGAAGGAGTCGTATCCGTTCTCGCCGCTGGCCCGGGCGGAGGCCCCGATGAGCCAGGAGAAGCCCAGCGTGGCGGCCAGGGCCACGGCCAGGCTGATCCAGGTCGAACGGACACCGGCGAGCTTGGTCCATTCGAAGGCCACGGCCTGTCTACAGGCTGCGGGGCGGGAGCGGTGGAACGCGGCCAGCTGGGAGGTGCTCATGGGTGGTTTCCCTTCGGGGTCGTCGTGGAGGTGTATTCGAGGCTGGCGGCGGTCAGTTCCCCGTAGGCCTGCTCGAGGGATGCCCGCCGGGCGGAGAGCTCGGTGAGTTGGATGCCGTGGGTGAAGGCCAGGGCGCCCACCTGTTCCAGGGTCCCGCCGGTCACCACCAGCGAGGTGGCAGCCTGGTGGTCCCCGGGGGCCTCCGCCGGGGACGGGGTGACCTGCAGGCCGGCGGATTCCAGCACCTTGCGGAGCGCGGCCGGGTGCGGGCTGCCCACGATGATCGAGTTCAGCGGGCTGCCGGCGATGACGTTCTCGATGGAGTCGTCGGCGATCAGCCGTCCGCGCCCGATGACCACCAGGTGGTCCGCCGTGGACTGCATCTCGCTCATCAGGTGGCTGGAGACGAAGACCGTGCGTCCGGCGGCCGCCTGGGTCCGCATCAGCTGCCGGATCCAGGCGACGCCGTCGGGATCGAGCCCGTTGACCGGTTCGTCGAAGACCAGGACCTCGGGTTCGCCCAGCAGGGCCGCGGCGATCCCCAGCCGCTGGCGCATGCCCAGCGAGAACGTCCCGATGCGCCGGGCGCCCATCGAGGCCAGGCCGACCTCCTCGAGCACCTCGTCCACCCGTCGGGCCGGGATGGCGTTGCTGCGGGCCATGCCCAGCAGGTGGCTGCGGGCCCGTTGGCCGGGCATTCCGGTGCGCGGGTCCAGCAGTGCCCCGACGGTGCGCAGCGGCGTGGGCAGGTCGGCGTAGCGCCGCCCGCCGATCAGGGCGGTGCCGGCACTCGGCCGGTCCAGGCCCAGCAGCAGGCGCATGGTGCTGGTCTTCCCGGCACCGTTGGGTCCCAGGAAGCCGGTGACCCGGCCGGGCTGGATGGCGAGCGTGAGGTCGTCGACGGCGCGCCGGTCGCCGAAGTGCTTGCTGAGTCCGTCCAGGACGATCATGGTTGCTTTCCCCTTGTTTGCGGTGGCTTGCCGATGTTGCCTTCAACGCTATGCAGGTTCGGTAGCGGGCACATCCGCCCTTCGTCGGCTTCTGGCGGGTGTGCACCCCTGACTTTCGTCGGGTGTGGGACGGGGGCGTGCTGAGTAGCATGGGTGGTCATGGAACGCCGGTGGAATGACCTCAGCTGGGCTGCTGCCCTCGTCGTGGCGACGGTGGCCACGGGGGTTGCCGAGGGAAACGCCGGCTTCGTCCTGGGGATCCTGGCCGTCGCGGCCTGCTACCTAGCCGGTCGACGCATGGAACCGTTGGCCCCGGCGGTCATCGCCTTCGCTGCCGGTGCCCTGCTGAACCTGGTGTTCGCGTTCGCCCAGGCGCCCGGTTATGCGTTCTCCGCCTGGCTGACCACGATCCTGCTGCAGTTTGTCGTCTGCGTCCTGCCCTGGTGGTGGGGCCGGTACCGGATGCTCCGCCTCGCCCGGGTGGCCACCGAGCGGCAGTTGATCGCCGAGCACGCCCGCCTGCGGGAGCGGGCCCGCATCGCCGAGGACATGCACGACCAGCTGGGCCACGACCTGGCCCTGATCGCCCTGGGTAGCGGCGCACTCCAGGTCGCCCCGGACGCCACCGAGGCCCAGCGGCAGACGGCCGCCGCCGTGCGCGAGCAGGCGGCGGCAGCGGTGGAACGCCTCCACGAGATCGTCGCCGTGCTGCGCGCCGACGATGCCGCCCCGGCCCGCGAGCCCGCCGACGAGTCCGTCGCGGAGCTGGTGGAACGGACCCGGAAGTCCGGGGTCGACATCCGCTGGGAGCACCATCCGGCCGAGCCGGGCACCCCGGAGCCGAGCCCGCTGGCTCGGCAAGCCGTCCACCGGGTGGTGCAGGAGGCGCTGACGAATGCCGCCAAGTACGCACCGGGCGGTCCGGTGGAGGTCGTTCTCGATGACACCGGGGACCTGCTCCACGTCTCGGTGCGCAACAGCGCTGCGCCCGGCGGACTGCCGACCCGCCGCCCGGAGGGCCAGCCGGGCCGGGGCCTGACCGGAGTGGACGAACGCCTGGCAGTGTTGGGCGGCCGCCTGGAGGCCGGACCCGTCCCGGGCGGTTTCTCCGTCAGCGCGCAGGTGCCGCGCACCCCCACGCCGACCTCCGCACACGCCCACCGCCCCGCAGGCCATGGCCCGGCGGCCGTCTCGGGTGCGGAGCACCTGGCCGGGACGGAGGTGCCAGTGGATGGCCTGCGGGCGGCGCGACGGCGCACCCGGTCGTTGCAGCTGCGCAGCGCCATCCTCCCCTTGTCGTTGGCCGCCGCCCTGGCCCTGGTCATGCTGGTGCTCCAGCTGGTGACCGTCGGCATGACGGCGCTGGCCCCGGCGGATTACGCCGCCATCGACCCCGGGCAGACCCGCGGCCAGCTAGCGCCGGTGCTTCCCGCCAGCAGCATGGACGGGCCGACCCCACTGCTGGCCGAGCCGGCCGTGCCCGCCGGTGCCCGGTGTGCCTACTACCAGGCGCGTACCGACGTCTTCGACTTCGGCCCCGAGATGTTCCGCCTGTGCTTCCGCGACGACGTCCTGGTCTCCAAGGACCTGCTGGTCCCCCGGCGGCAACCATGAACGGCCGCGACGACGCCGAAACCTCCGGCGCCGACCCCAGCATCCCGGGCGCCGAGCCCGGGCCGATCACCGTGGTGCTGGCCGACGACGAGTTCCTGGTGCGCGCCGGGGTCCGGGCCATTCTGGGTGCCGACCCTGCCATCGACGTGGTGGCGGAGGCGGCGGACGGGCACGCGGCGGTGGCCGCCGTGGCCAGGTTCCGTCCCTCCGTCGTGCTCCTGGACATCCGCATGCCCCGCTTCGACGGGTTGGCCGCGGCGCGGGAGATGGCGGCCAGGACTCCGGGCACGCGCATCATCATGCTGACCACCTTCGGGGAGGACGACTACATCGACGAGGCGATGGACCTGGGCGCGAGCGGCTTCCTGCTCAAGACCGGGGACCCGCGGGAGCTGCTGGCCGGGATCCGGGCCGTGGCCGCCGGGGCGGCCTTCCTCTCCCCCGCCGTGGCCCGGCGCGTGGTGGACCGCCTGCGTGGCACCCGGCACGAGGTCGCCCGTGGGGCTGCCGAGGCGCTCACCCGGCTGACCGCCCGGGAGCGGGACGTGCTGGCCCTGCTGGGGGCCGGGCTGTCGAACACCGAAATCGGCCGCCGGTTGTTCCTCACCGAGGGGACGGTGAAGGGGCACGTCAGCTCGGTGCTGGTGAAGCTGGGTGCACGCAACCGCGTTCAGGCCGCGCTCACCGCCTTCCGTGCGGGGCTCATCCCTCCCGGGGCCTGAGACCGGGAAGGAACCCGGCGGGGGATCCTCCCGAGCGGTGGCCGGCCTCACAGGCCACGGGGGAATGCCAGACGTCCGCGGAACGCTCTTATATGCGAATGCATATAAATTCTGGCATACTGGGAGCCAGGCACACGAAGGAGCACAGCATGGAAATCGGCGTCTTTTCGGTCAGTGACATCACCACCGACCCCACCACCGGACATACCCCGAGCGAGAACGAGCGCATCAAGGCCGAGATCGCGATCGCGAAGAAGGTCGAGGAGATCGGCATGGATGTCTTCGCCATCGGCGAGCACCACAACCGGCCGTTCTTCTCCTCCTCGCCCACCACCACGCTGGCCTACATCGCCGCCCAGACCGAGCACATCACGCTCTCGACGGCGACCACCCTGATCACCACGAACGACCCGGTGAAGATCGCCGAGGACTTCGCCATGCTCCAGCACGTCTCCGGCGGACGCGCGGACCTGGTGCTCGGCCGCGGCAACACCGCCCCCGTCTACCCGTGGTTCGGCAAGAACCCGCAGGACTCGGTGGAACTGACCATCGAGAACTACAACCTGCTGCGCCGGCTCTGGGACGAGGACACCGTGACGTGGCAGGGCAAGCACCGCACGCCGCTGCAGAACTTCACCTCCACCCCGCGCCCGCTCGACGACGTCGCCCCGTTCGTCTGGCACGGCTCGATCCGCACCCCGCAGGTCGCCGAGATCGCCGCCTACTACGGCGACGGGTTCTTCGCCAACAACATCTTCTGGCCCAAGGAGCACTACCAGCAGCTGATCAACCTCTACCGCCAGCGCTTCGAGCACTACGGGCACGGCCGTGCCGACCAGGCGTACGTCGGGCTCGGCGGGCAGTTCTACATGGCCAGGAACTCCCAGGACGCGGTCAAGGAGTTCCGCCCGTACTTCGACAACGCCCCGGTCTACGGCCACG
>DATNBS010000243.1:0-18345 GCA_035571895.1 Arthrobacter sp.
TTCGCCTCGGACCTCGACGCCGCGACCAAGCAGCAGCTGACCCGCGGTGCCCGCCTGATGGAACTGCTCAAGCAGGGCCAGTACGCGCCGTACCCGGTCGAGGACCAGGTCGTCTCCGTCTGGGCCGGTACCAACGGCCACCTGGACAGCGTCCCGGTCGAGGACGTCCGCCGCTTCGAGCAGGAGTTCATCGAGCACCTGCGCAACCGCACCGACGTGCTCACCACCATTGCCCAGACGGGCAAGCTGGAGGACTCGACGGTCGATGCACTGAAGTCCAACGTCGAGGACTTCAAGCAGGGCTTCTTCGGCCAGGGCGGCGACCAGCTGGTCCGCGCCGGGCACGAGGAGCACGACGCCCTCGGTGAAGAGAACGTCGACCAGGAAAAGATCGTCAAGCAGAAGCGCTGACGTTCTCCGCGAGGCGGTGGCTGGGCCCGCGGGCCCAGCCACCACCGCCGCGGACTAGGAAAGGATAAACATGGGAGCCCAGATTCGGGTCTACCGCCAGAAGATCGCCTCGACGTCGTCGATGGGCAAGATCTTCAAGGCGATGGAACTGATCGCCACTTCCCGCATCGGCAAGGCCCGGAGCCGGGTTTCGGCTTCGCTGCCCTACGCCCGTGCGATCACCCGTGCCGTTTCTGCCGTCGCGTCCCAGTCCGAGGTCGAGCACCCGCTGACCACCGAGCCGGAGCAGGTCCGCCGCTCGGCCGTGCTGGTGATGACCTCCGACCGTGGCTTGGCCGGTGCCTACTCGGTCAGCGCCATCAAGCAGGCCGAGGCCCTGACCGAATTGCTTCACGGCGAAGGCAAGGAAGTCAGCACCTACGTCGTTGGACGCAAGGCTCAGGCCTACTTCGACTTCCGCAACCGCGAATACGCGCGGGTGTGGACCGGGGATACGGACGCACCGAAGTTCGAGACGGCCCGCGAGATCGGCGAGGCGCTGCTGGAGGCCTTCAACACGCCGTACGAGGAAGGCGGTGTGGAGGAGATCCACGTCGTCTACACGCAGTTCAAGTCCATGGTCGTCCAGGAGCCAACCGTCATCCGGTTGCTCCCCCTGGAGGTCGTGGAGGAGGAAGTGGCCCAGGAAAACGACCTGCTGCCGCTGTATGAGTACGAGCCCGAACCCGAACAGGTCCTGGACGCACTCCTGCCGCGTTACATCGAGTCCCGCATCTTTGCAGCCCTGCTGCAGGCAGCCGCATCCGAACTGGCAGCCCGCCAGCGCGCGATGAAGGCGGCCGGTGACAACGCCAACGAGCTGATCAAGAAGTACACGCGACTTCGGAACAACGCCCGCCAGGCCGAGATCACCCAGGAACTGTCGGAAATCGTGGCAGGCGCCGACGCGCTCAGCGCGTAGCAGCCGGCCGATCACCCTTTACCCCCACGCTCTAGATACAAGCGAAGTGAGAGAGATGACTGCCCAACTTAACGAGCAGGGAACCGCTGCCGCAGCCCCGGGTGCAACCGGGCG
Organism: Arthrobacter sp.; assembly: GCA_035571895.1. GTDB lineage: Bacteria > Actinomycetota > Actinomycetes > Actinomycetales > Micrococcaceae > Arthrobacter_H. The sequence continues at coordinate 1,487 of DATNBS010000243.1, forward strand.
CATCGCACGCGTCATCGGTCCGGTCGTCGACGTCGAATTCCCGGCCGATGCCCTTCCCGCCATGTACAACGCCCTGACCGCCGACATCACGCTCAACGGCGAGACGCACACGGTCACCTTCGAAACCAGCCAGCACCTCGGCGACAACCTCGTGCGCGCCATCTCGCTGCAGGCCACCGACGGGCTCGTCCGCGGTGCCGTCGTCCAGGACACCGGCGCCTCGATCTCCGTCCCCGTCGGCGATGGCGTCAAGGGCCACATCTTCAACGTCCTCGGCGAGCCGCTCGACGTGCCCGCCTCGGAACTGGAGATCACCGAGCGCTGGCCCATCCACCGCAAGGCACCGGACTTCGCCAGCCTGGAGTCCTCCACGGAGATCCTCGAGACCGGCATCAAGTCCTTCGACCTCCTGACCCCCTACATCCAGGGCGGCAAGATCGGCCTGTTCGGCGGTGCCGGCGTCGGCAAGACCGTGCTGATCCAGGAAATGATCACCCGCGTGGCCCGCAACTTCGGCGGCACCTCGGTGTTCGCCGGCGTGGGCGAGCGCACCCGTGAAGGCAACGACCTCTGGGTCGAAATGGAAGAATCAGGGGTCCTGAAGGACACCGCCCTGGTCTTCGGCCAGATGGATGAGCCGCCGGGAACGCGCCTGCGCGTGGCCCTGTCCGCGCTGACCATGGCGGAGTACTTCCGCGATGTGCAGAACCAGGACGTGCTGCTGTTCATCGACAACATCTTCCGCTTCACCCAGGCCGGTTCCGAGGTGTCGACCCTGCTGGGCCGCATGCCCTCGGCCGTGGGCTACCAGCCGAACCTTGCGGACGAGATGGGCACCCTCCAGGAGCGCATCACCTCCACGAAGGGCCACTCCATCACCTCGATGCAGGCCATCTACGTTCCCGCGGACGACTACACCGACCCGGCTCCGGCGACGACGTTCGCGCACCTGGATGCGACCACGGAGCTCTCCCGTGAAATCGCGTCCCGCGGCCTGTACCCGGCCATCGACCCGCTGACGTCGACGTCGCGTATCCTGGACCCGCAGTACGTGGGCCAGGAGCACTACGACACGGCCGTGCGCGTGAAGTCGATCCTGCAGAAGAACAAGGAACTCCAGGACATCATCGCGATCCTCGGTGTCGACGAGCTCTCGGAAGAGGACAAGATCGTCGTCTCCCGCGCCCGCCGCATCCAGCAGTTCCTGTCGCAGAACACCTACACCGCCAAGCAGTTCACCGGTGTCGAGGGCTCGACCGTGTCCATCAAGGACACCATCGAGGGCTTCAAGGCCATCTGCGACGGCGACCTGGACCACATCGCCGAGCAGGCCTTCTTCAACATTGGCGGACTCGACGACGTCGAGCGCCAGTGGGCCGAAATCCAGGGCAAGTAGCCATGGCCGAACTCGAAGTCGAAATCGTCGCCGCGGACCACTTCGTGTGGTCCGGGGCGGCGAGCCTGGTCAAGGCACGCACCAGCGATGGCGAGATCGGCGTCATGCCGGGGCACAGCCCCGTCCTGGCGATCCTCGCGCCCGGGGAAATGGCCATCGAGCCGGTCAACGGGTCGCGGATCACGGTCCAGTCGGACGGCGGCTTCTTCTCGGTCGACAAGGACCGGGTCGTCATCGTGGCTGACAATGCGCAGCTGGACGAGTCCGCCACGGCAGGAAACCGATAGTCCGCCATTGAACGAGTTGGGCATTCCCGTGATCATCCTGGCGGTAGCCCTGCTACTGCTGCTCATGATGCTGGGTGCCATGGGGGTGCGCCGCCACCAGCTGCGGCGCGCCCTCGGCACGTTTGACGCCTCCATCTCCACGACCTCCGGGAAGTGGATGATGGGGGTTTGTCGTTATACGGGGACCGAGTTGGAATTCCTCCGCTTGCTCTCCGTCACGCCGGTGCCGCGGCACCGGTTCGTGCGCACCGCCCTGCAGATCAACGGGTGGCGCGAGGCGGAGCCGGATGAACGGACCAGAATCCAGCCCGGCGCCGTCGTGGTCTCCCTGACCGACGGCAACGACCCGATCCTGCTGGCCATGGACTACGGTTCCTACACCGGCCTGCGCAGCTGGGTCGAGGCCGGCCCCGTGGCCGGCGTCGGCACCTGGCGCTAGCCCAGCGCCCCGGGACAACACAATGGCGCGCATCCGCAAGGATGCGCGCCATCGTTGTCCCAGCGGGGACGGACGCCGGGGCGTCCTGCAGCCGGTTATATGCCGACGACTCCCGTGGCCTGGGGACCCTTGGCCCCCTGGCCGATCTCGAACTCGACGCGCTGGTTTTCCTCCAGCGTGCGGAAGCCGTTGCTCTGGATTTCCGAGTAGTGGACAAAGACATCGCCGTCCGCGTCGTCCGGCGTAATGAAGCCGAACCCCTTCTCAGCGTTGAACCACTTCACGGTGCCCTGCGCCATGTATATCTCCTCATAGATGTGCAACTAACCGGCCAAGGCTCCTTGCCAGGACCGGGCGGTACCCAAGTGGGAAGAGGCCGGCGAAGGCCGGTGACGCTCCACACCCGCAACCTGCTTTGCGGGCATGAACATGACCAACACAAAGACTGAGTTGATCATCACATATCGACGTGAGGTATTCAACGCCGGATTTACCCCTCCGTGTTGATCAGGCGCGGATCGCGTCCAGCTGGACCCCGTCGCGGAAGACGGACACCAGACGCAGGTGGCGATCCACGACGAGGGCATCGGCGCTGAAGCCGACGCGCAGCGCCCCGACCTCGTCCGCCAGCCCCACGAGCTCGGCCGGAACCGACGTCGCCGAGAGCACGGCCTGCTCCAGCGGCACGCCGCCCTCGACCGTGTGGCGGACCACGTCCAGGAGCGTGGAGATGCCGCCGGCCAGCGAACCGCCGTCAGCCAGCCGGGCCTCGCCGTCGGCGACGACGACCTGTTGGGGGCCGAGGGCATACGTCCCGTCGGCCAGGCCGGTCGCCGCCATCGAATCGGTGACCAGGACCAGGGCCTCGGGCCCGAGCAGCGCGAAGAGCGTCCGGACCGTCGCCGGGTCCAGGTGGACGCCGTCGGCGACGAGCTCGAGGACGGCCTTGCCCTGCGCGGCCGCCTCCAGGCAGGCGGCGACCGGCCCGGGGGAGCGGTGGTGCAGTGGCGGCATGCCGTTGAACAGGTGGGTCACCGTGGCGCGCTCGGTGTAGCCGTCGAACCCGGCCGAGGAGAGCTCCTCGACCGCGACCTCGATCGAAGCGGTGACGGTCCCGGCATCGGCGTCGGTGTGGCCGACCGAGGGGAGGACCCCGTGGGAGACCAGCTGCTCGACGAGGGCGTCCGATCCGGCCAGTTCCGGTGCATAGGTCATGGTGCGCAGCTGGCCGTGTGCGCTGGCGACCAGTTCGTCGACGAAGGCGGGGTCCGGGACCGTGAGGAACGCCGGGTCCTGTGCGCCGCACCGGGTTGAGGAGAGGAACGGGCCCTCCGCATGGATGCCGGCGAGCATTTCGTTCTCGGCCAGCGGAGCCAGCACCTCGGCCGCGCGCAGCATGTCCTGCTGGTCGGCGGTGACCAGGCTGGCGAGCAACGTCGTCGTCCCCGCGGCATGCAGGTAGCGGATCGCCCTTTCGGCCGCCTCTGCGTCGGCACTGGGGAAATCGGCGCCTGCGGCCCCGTGGCAGTGCACGTCCACCAGGCCGGGCAGGATGGTCGCCCCCGTGGGGATGCGGACCTCCGAGTAGCCAGCGGCCTCGGCCCAGCCGGCGAACTCGTCCTGGGTGCCGACGAAGGCGATGCGGTCGCCCTCGAAGGCCAGAACGGCCTCCTCGATGGTGGTTCCGCTGGTGACGGCCCGTCCCTTCAGGTACAGGCGGGTGGGTTCCTCGGTGGAAGTCATGACCCCAGCATAGGTTCTGCCCCGTGGCACACCTAGATCGGGACCGGGTGGCGGCCCGGAATGTGCCGCGCCGGTGCACGGCGGCCGGGAAGGTGGCGGCCCGGAAGGGGCCGGCTCAGAAGAGCCGGGAGGCGCTGTCGTCGACCCCGCGCATGGCGTCGTAGTCCAGGGTCAGGCACTCGATGCCCCGGTCGGTGGCCAGGGTCCTGGCCTGCGGCTTGATCTGCTGGGCGGCGAAGACGCCGCGGACCGGCGCCAGCAGGGGATCGCGATTCATCAACTCCAGGTATCGGGTGAGCTGCTCGACCCCGTCGATGTCGCCGCGGCGCTTGAGCTCGATGGCCACGGTGGCACCGGCTGCGTCGCGGGCCAGGATGTCGACCGGCCCGATGGCGGTCATGTACTCGCGGCGCACCAGCCGGAAGCCCTCGCCCAGGAGATGGATCTGTTCGGCCAGCAGGCGCTGCAGGTCGGCCTCGACGCCGTCCTTGACCAGGCCCGGGTCGATGCCCAGCTCGTGGCTGGAGTCGTGCTGGATCTCGTGGATCCGGATCACCAGGTGGTCATCGCTCTTGGCATGCTGGACCCGCCAGGTCTCCTGCACGCCCTCGGCCGCGGCGTCCTCGTCCGCCGCGGCGACATGGAGCGTGGCCGGGGGGCTCATCCAGTTCAGCGGCTTGTAGGACCCGCCATCGGAATGGATGAGAACGGAGCCATCGGCCTTGACCACGAGCAGGCGGGTCGCCAGTGGAAGGTGGGCACGCAGGCGGCCCAGGTAGTCGACTGAGCAACGGGCTATCACTAAACGCACATCCAGCACTCTACCGCCCGCTCGGGCCCCGGCGTTCCCGGGCATTGCCGTCCCCGGTCCGGAAGGCGATACCATCCGGAACATGCCCCGCTCGAACCGACCCCGCCGTCCAGCCCGCCCGGCCCGCCCCGGCAAGTGGTCACCCGCCGGCGGCTCCCGCGCGGAGGACGACGGCGGCTTCCGCGGTCCCGGGTTGTCCATCCCGTCGCTGCAGAGCGCACCCGACGGGCAATGGCACGTCCGCCGGATCTCCGCGGCCCGGGCCGGGAAAAGCTACACCTGCCCGGGATGCCATCGCGCCATCGACCCCGGGGTCGAGCACATCGTGGCCTGGCGGGCGGACCACTGGAGCGGCGACGAGGCCTCGGCCGCCGGCCGGCGCCACTGGCACCTGAAGTGCTGGACCGGGCGGAGCTTCCGCTACTGAGCCGGCACCCCCGTCGTCCCCCCGGAACCCGGCATCACCGCCTGCCCGCTCGCAATGGCCTGCCCGTTGCCCTGGCCAGCCCCGGCGCTACAGCCGGTCCTGCCGCGCCATGAAGACCTCGCGGATCAGCAGCATCGCCGAGGCCGCCAGCGGGATGGCCATCAGCGCGCCGACGACCCCGAGCAGCGCGCCGCCTGCGATCACCGCGATCACGGCCACGGCCCCAGGGACGGCCACGGTGCGCTGCATGACGCGCGGGGAGATGAAGTAGGCCTCGAACTGCAGGTAGCCGAAGTAGAAGATGGCGTAGACCACCGCGGTCTCCCAGCCGACCGTCAGGGCGACCAGCGACACGAGGATCCCGGCGATCACCGCCCCGACCAGGGGGATGAAGGCCAGCAGGACCACCACCATCGACAGCAGCAGCGAGTACGGCACCCCGACGATGGTCATCACGATGAAGGCGTAGAGGGCGTTCAGCAGCGCCACGACCGCCTGGCCCATGACGTAGTTGCCCACGCTGTTGGTGATCTGCTCGGCGAGGACCTGGACGCGCTCGCGCTTCGAGCGCGGGGCCAGCCGGTAGCACCAGGCCTTCAGCCCGGGCAGCGAGGCCAGGATGTAGACGGCCAGCACCAGCACGATCAGCGTGCCGAACATGCCCTGGGCCACCACCGAGCCGACGCCGATCACGCCGCCGAAGACCCCGCCAACGGCATCGGAGTTCTGGAAGAACTTGTCGACCTCCTGGGTGATCCGCTCGCGCACCTGGAACTGCTCGTCGATGGTGGTGAAGAACTCCGAGTTCAGGAAGCTGTCCACGAAGTCCGGCGCCTTCTCCACGAACGCGGTGGTCTGGCGCACCATCGTGGGCACCAGCGTTCCCACGACGCCGCCGAAGACGGCGGCCAGCAGCAGGATCGCCGCCAGCACGCCCAGCGGCCGGGGGACCCGGTGGCGCTCGAGGAAGCGCACGATCGGCTCGAGGCCCAGGGCGATGAACAGGGCGATGGCGATCCAGACCAGCAGCGAGCCGACATTGGTGAGGATGAAGTACAGCAGCAGGGCCAGCCCGACCCCGACGCTGATCATGAACCCGGTGAAGATCGGATGGTGGACCCCCGGGGTCGTGACGAGCGGCTCCAGGTCCTCCGGGGCCTCCGTGGCCGGGGCAATCGGCACGGGCCGGGCCCGTTGGAGCAGGGCCCGCACGCGGGCACCGAACGACGACGGTGCCCCCGTCGCGGGCTGCCCGCCCAGTGGCGGCCGGGGCCCACCGGAGGGGCTGCCGGCCGCGGCCTCGGCGGGGGCGCCGGTCGGGGCGGTGGCGGAGGAGCCGGCGGACGGTTCCGTGCCGGCAGCGGCCGCGCCGACGTGCGGGGCCGCGGCGGGTCCCGGTGCCGTGGGGGAGGCCGGGGCGCCGGGGGAGCCGGCACCGTCGTGTCCGGGCGTGGACGAGCGGCGCTCGGGCTCGTTCCCGTCCGGCGCGGCGTTGCTCTCGGTCTTCACGGACCGAGCCTACCCGGCGGCTGGTGCGACCCGCTGCACCTGGCGTCCGGACGCAGGGCATCGGCGATCGTGGCACCGGACACAACGGGGAACCGCTGCGGTAACCGATTCGTTATCATTGAAGTGCGGACCGGGACGGGACCATGCCCGGGCGCGCCGAGGCCGATCCATCGACCCCCATTGTGTTAGGTGTATTTTAGTGCGAATCATCATTGCGGCGATCTCCATCCTGTTGGGCGCCCTGGCGCTCGTGGTGGGCATCGGCCAGCGGACCTTCTGGGCGCCGCCCGAGATCGCGACGGCGACCGTCCAGACCCAGCTGGAGGACGCCCCGGTCACCGTGGTCGGCCCCGCGATCGCCACCGACCAGAACCGCCCGGTCGACGTCACCATCGAAGCGGACGGCGAATTCACCGCAGCCCTGGGCCGCTCGGCCGACGTGGACGCGTGGGTCGGCAAGGCAGCGCACAACACCATTTCCGGCATCGACTCCGAGACGATGGCCCTCACGGCCCAACACGTCGACGGCGAGGCCAAGGTCCCCAACCCCAAGGGCTCCGACCTCTGGGTCGCCTCCGAATCGGCCGACTCCCACCTGGTGCACCGCTGGACCGAACCCGCCGACGGGGACTGGTCGCTCCTGCTCGCCGCCGACGGCACGAAGGCCGCCCCCACCCAGATCACCGTCTCCTGGGAAAACGACGCCTCGGCCCCCTTCTCCATCCCGCTGATCATCGTCGGCGCGCTGCTGGTCGTCTTCGGCATCGCCTCGCTGCTGGTCGCCGGACGCAAGCCGCGGGACCCGCAGCCCAGCGCCTCCACCGGCGCGGGGACGGGCCCGGGCATCCCGGCCGGCGGACCGGGTCCCGGCTCGACCGCCCTCAAGCGCACGGCCGCGGTCCTCGCCGCCGCTGCCCTGGTCCTGGTCCCCGCCGTTCCGGCCTCGGCCACCCCGGCGGGTTCGCCCTCCGGCTCGGCCTCGGCCGCGGACCCTGCGGACACCGAGGGGAATGCCTACCCGGTCGTCCAGCAGGACCAGCTGAACCGCATCCTCGAATCGGTCGCCGACACGGTGGCCGCCGGCGACAAGGCCAAGGACGCCAAGAAGCTCACCTCCCGCGTCGGGGGCCGCGCCCTGGCCCTGCGCAAGGTGAACTACTCCCAGCGCAGCGACGACGTGAAGGTCCCGGCACCGGACCCGGTGGTCGCCGCACCCCTGCGCTCGGCCGCCGTGACCACGTCCACCGACTGGCCGCGCACCCTCATGGTCGTCACCGGCGAGCAGGAATCCAAGCGGAACCCGCAGGTCCTGGTCCTGAAGCAGGAGGACCCGCGGGCGAACTACCACCTCGTCAACGCGGTCTCCATGCTGTCCGGCTCCGAGTTCCCCGGCATCGCCGTGGGCGACACGTCCATCCGCACCCTGGGCGCCAAGGACGACTCGGTCTCCGTGGCCCCGCTGACCGCCGCCCGCGACCTGGCCGGGTACCTGGGGAACCCGAAGTCGAAGAAGAAGGACGAATTCGCCAAGAGCCCGTTCATCACCTCGACCCACGACGAGCAGGCCGCGCTGGTCAAGGCGAACAAAGACGCCAAGATCAGGTACAAGCGCGAGCTCGACGAGAAGTCGCTGCACGTGCTCTCCACGCCGAACGGCGGGGCACTGGTCAGCGCCTACCTGACCAGCACGATGTCCGCGACCCCGAAGGAAGAGGGCGGCACCGTCAAGCTCGACGACGCCAGCGCCAAGCTCGCCGGCGGCAGCAGCTCCCGAAAGGGCGTGGATATCAAGTACGCCGAACCCGTCGTGTTCTACATCCCGGCGGACGGCAGCAAGGACAAGGTCCGCCTCATCGCCGCGGAGTCCATGCTGCTCTCGGCCAAGCTGAAGTAGGGCGCCGGGGCGGGGCAGCCGTTCGGCCACCGGCCCGGCCAGACCATAAGGTAGGGACATGAGCACTTCCGAACCAGCAGCAGCTTCCAGCCGCGGCGCCGTGGACCTCTCGGGCCTCGGCACCCCGAATCCCGCCGGCACCATGCCCGGCGCGGCGCCGGCCGGTGCGCCCGCCGACGGGTCCACGTGGACGACGGCGGTGAACCAGCAGGACTTCACCCAACTGGTGCAGCTCTCCAGCACCGCCCCGGTCGTCGTCTCCCTGGGCACCGGGGCCTCCCCGGCCTCGGCCCAGCTCGATGCGACCCTGCGCGACCTCGTCGACGGATATGCCGGACGCCTGGTCCTGGCGCTGGTCGACACCGACCGGGAACCGGCCATCGCCCAGGCGTTCCGGGTCCAGCAGGTGCCCTCGGTCGTCGCCCTGCTCAACGGCCAGCCCGTCCCGCTGTTCCAGGGTGCCGCGGCGCCGGAGCAGATCTCCTCGCTCCTGCAGGAGCTCCTCCAGCTCGGCGTCCAGCACGGCGTGACCGGCACGGTCCCGGCCTTCGGCGGCGACCCGGCCGACCAGCCGGTGCCGCCCCTGCACCAGGAGGCCCTGGACGCCATCGACGCCGGCGACTACGACGGCGCCATCGCCGCCTACCGCAAGGCGCTGGCCGAGAAGCCGAACGACGACGAGGCCCAGACCGGCCTGCAGCACGTCGAATTGCTGCAACGCACCGCCGACGCCGACCTGCAGGCCGTCCGCGACGCCGCGGCTGAGCACCCCGACGGCATCGACGAGCAGCTTGCCGTCGCCGACCTCGACGTCCTCGGCGGACACGTCGAGGACGCCTTCGCCCGGTTGGTCTCGCTCGTGGGCAGGACCGCGGGGGAGGACCGCGAACGCGTCCGCGCCCGCCTGGTCTCCCTGTACGCCGTCGTCGGAACGCAGGACGAACGCGTCGCGAAGTCTCGGCAGCGCCTGGCCCGCGTCCTGTTCTGAGACCGTCAGCCCAAGGGCTGACGGGACAGCTGCGGGGACAAGGGCCGACAGGGCGGATTCAGCCGCAAGGATGATGCCTGCCCGGCGGCCCCGCTGCTAGGTTCGGAGCATGACTTCCGAACTCGACCAGCAGGTGGCACCTGCCATCAGCCTGCGCGGCCTGGGCAAGCGCTTCGGCCAGAAGATCGCGGTGAACGGCATCAGCCTCGACGTCCCCGCCGGATCGTTCTACGGGCTGGTGGGCCCGAACGGCGCCGGCAAGACGACCGCCCTGTCGATGGCCACCGGCATGCTCCGGCCCGACGCCGGGCAGGCCTGGATCCATGGCGTCGACGTCTGGCAGGACACCCTGCGCGCCAAGTCCCTGCTGGGGGTCCTTGCCGACGGGGTACGGCTGTTCGACCGGCTCAGCGGACGGCAGCTGGTCACCTATTCCGGGCTGCTGCGCGGAATGGATGCCGCCACGGTGGGCCAGCGCACCGATGACCTGCTGCGCGTGCTGGACCTCGAGGACGCCGGCGGGAAGCTGGTCGTGGACTACTCCGCGGGCATGACCAAGAAGGTAGCACTGGCCACCGCGCTGATCCATTCCCCCCGCGTGCTGGTCCTGGACGAGCCCTTCGAGGCCGTCGACCCCGTCTCCGCGGCGAACATCCGGGACATCCTGGCCGACTATGTCCACCACGGGGGCACCGTCGTCGTCTCCAGCCACGTGATGGACCTGGTGCAGCGCATGTGCTCCCACGTGGCCATCATCTCGGACGGCAACCTCCTGGCCTCCGGGACCGTGGACGAGGTCCGCGGCGAGGGCAGCCTGGAGGACACCTTCGTCGAGATGGTCGGCGGCCGTGCCGAAGGCGGTGGGCTGGCGTGGTTGCACACCTCCTGAAGCTGAAGGCGGCGCTGCTGCGCAACGGGTTCCGCCGCAGCCCCTGGCAGCTGGTCGGCGTCATCATCGGCGGGATCTACGGCCTCGGCGTGGCCGTCATGCTCCTGGTCGGGATGTTCTTCCTCGGCGGCCAGGCCGCCGGCCTGGTCTCCACCGTCCTGGTGCTCGGCGTCGCCCTGGTCACCCTCGGCTGGGCGGTCATCCCCGTGCTGGCGGCCGGGGTCGACCTGACCCTGGATCCGGCCCGCTTCTCCTCGTTCACCATCCCGCCGCGGCAACTGGTCATCGGCCTGCTGCTCAGCGGGTTCATCGGCGTCCCCGGCCTGGTCACCCTGCTGCTCTTCGCCGGCCAGGGGCTGGCTTGGCGGGCCCAACCCGCCCTGGTGGTGCTCGGGGTCGTGTGCGGCGTCCTGGCCGCGCTGTCCGCGCTCGCCCTCTCCCGCCTGACCGTCACCGCGGCGACCGCCCTGACCTCCAACCGGCGCTTCCGCGAAGTCGGCATGATCGTGTTGTTCGTCCCGCTGATCCTCATCGGGCCCCTGGTCCAGACCGCGACGGAGGGCATCGAAGCAGGCATCGGCTGGCTTCCCGACGCCGCGGCCGTCCTGGGCTGGACGCCGCTGGGGGCCTTCACCGCCGTGCCCGGCGACGTTGCCACCGGCGCCTGGGGGACGGCCGCGCTGCGGCTGCTGCTCGCGCTGGCCTACCTGGTGGCCACGGTGTGGGCGTGGAAGGCGGCACTGATGCGCGCGCTGGAGACCCCGCCCCAGCAGTCCGCCGGGACCCGCGACGTCTCGGGCCTGGGCACCTTCCGCTTCTTCCCCTCCACGCCGTGGGGCGCCGTGGCAGCACGCTGCCTCACCTACTGGTTCAAGGACCCCCGCTACGCGATGAGCATCGTGATGGTCCCGCTCGTGCCCGTGTTCATCTGGTTCATCACCGGCCGCGAGGGCAACTTCACGGCGATGCTCTACATCGCGCCGATCATCGCGGTGCTCATGGCCTTTTCCATCTCCGCCGACGTGTCCTACGACAGCACGGCCTTCTCGCTGCACGTGCTGACCGGCCTGCGCGGGATCGACGACCGGCTGGGCCGGGTGGCCGCCTGTGCCGTCTTCGCGGTGCCCGCCGTCCTGGTGGCCGCCGTGCTCCCGGCGGTGTTGCTGGACGAGCCGGCGATGCTGCCGGCGATCCTCGGCCTGGCCCTCGGCGCCCTCGGGGCCGGGTGGGCCGTCTCCAGCATCGCCTCGGCCCGCTACACCTACGCGGTCCCGCTGCCCGGGGACAACCCGATGAAGACGCCCCCGGGGGCCGGTGCCCGCATGGCGCTCACCCAGCTGGCGACGTTCGGGTCCACGGCGGTGCTGATGCTGCCGGAGATCGTGCTGCACATCGTCTTCCTCGTCACCGGGCAGCAGCTGTACGCCTGGCTGGTGCTGGGCACCGGCGTCGTGCTGGGAACGGTGCTGCTGCTGCTGGGCCTGCGGATCGGCGGGCGATGGTTCGACCGGCGCGTCCCGGAACTGATGCAGGCGGTCGTCCTGAACCGCTAGGCCGGCCACGGGTTGGTAGACTGGGGGGCATGAGCATGCCCCCAGATCCGTTTGAGAACGACCCCCGCGACCCGGGCCAAGGCGGCGGCACCGCGACGATCGAGCGCGAGCAGCTGCGCGAGCACGTCGAACCCGGCGACAGCGAGCGCTTCGCGCACTACGTGCGCAAGGAGAAGATCATGGAGTCCGCCCTGACCGGCGAACCGGTGATCGCGCTCTGCGGCAAGGTCTGGGTTCCCGGACGCGACCCGAACAAGTTCCCGGTCTGCCCGGAATGCAAGGCCGTGTACGACGGCATCAAGTCGCCCAAGGACGGCGGCGGCGGCGACGACCAGTAGGTCGTGGCCGCGCGGTCCGCAGCCCGCCCGCGCCGGGCGGTGACGGACCCCACGGGGGCGCAACGGCGTCGTCCCGTGTCGGAGGGGACCACTGTGGCGTGCCCGCCATAGGATGGTTTCTCCTGTTGGGCCGTTCGCGGCCGTATCCACCTGCCACCAGGCAATCGAGGAGGTTGGCCGTGGGCGATGCCCTGTTCAGTCTGGGCGAGTCCATGCCACCGGCATACCCGGAACGCGCGGCCTGGGGCACCGCCCCGAAACTGCGCCAGTGGCAGGCCGAGGCGCTGGAAAAGTACTTCGCGGCCGCACCGCAGGACTACCTGGCGGTGGCGACCCCCGGTGCCGGCAAGACCACGTTCGCGCTGCGCGTGGCGGCCATGCTGGTGGAGGCCGGGACCATCAACCGGATCACCGTGGTCGCCCCGACCGAGCACCTCAAGAGCCAGTGGGCCGACGCCGCCGCGCGCATCGGGCTGGCGCTGGATCCGAACTTCAAGAACTCCGACGGCCGGCACGGCGCCGACTTCATCGGCGTGGCCGTCACCTACGCCCAGGTGGCCAGCAAGCCGCTGCTGCACCGGGCGAAGACCGAGGCGGCCCGCACGCTGGTCATCCTCGACGAGATCCACCACGGGGGCGATGCCCTGAGCTGGGGCGACGGCATCCGCGAGGCCTTCGAACCTGCCGCCCGCCGGCTGGCGCTGACCGGCACCCCGTTCCGATCCGACACCGCGGCCATCCCGTTCGTGGACTACGTCGAGGACGCCGAGGGCATCCGCCGCTCCAAGGCCGACTACACCTACGGCTACGGTGACGCGCTGAAGGACCACGTCGTCCGCCCGGTCATCTTCATGGCGTATTCGGGCCAGATGCGCTGGCGCACCTCCGCCGGCGAGGAGATGGAGGCCCAGCTCGGCGAGGGCTTCACCAAGGACATCACCGCCCACGCCTGGCGCACCGCGTTGAACCCCGAGGGCGAATGGATCCCCTCCGTCCTGGCCGCCGCTGACCGACGCCTGACCGAGGTCCGCCGGACGATCCCCGATGCCGGGGGCCTGGTCATCGCCACCGACCACGCCGACGCCAAGGCCTACGCCGCGCAGCTGAAGCGCATCACGGGGGAGAAGGTCACCACGATCCTCTCCGACGATGCCGGCGCCTCGCGGAAGATCGAGGACTTCTCCGCCGGCACCGACCGGTGGATGGTCGCCGTGCGCATGGTCTCCGAGGGCGTCGACGTCCCGCGCCTGGCAGTCGGCGTGTATGCCACCTCGACGTCGACCCCGCTGTTCTTCGCCCAGGCGATCGGCCGCTTCGTGCGCTCGCGCAAGCGCGGCGAGGTCGCCTCGGTGTTCCTGCCCTCGGTGCCGATCCTCATGGCGCTGGCCAACCAGATGGAAGTCGAACGCGACCACGCCCTGGACCGGCCCGAGCAGCACGTCGACGATCCGGACTTCATCCCCGAGGAAGCCCTCATGGAGGAGGCCAACCGCGAGGAGAAGGCCTCCGACGAGCTTTCCAAGCAGAAGTTCGAGGCCCTCGACTCGCGGGCCTCCTTCGACCGCGTCTTGTACGACGGCGGTGAATTCGGCACCGGTGCCATGCTCGGTTCCGAGGACGAGCAGGACTTCCTCGGGATCCCCGGGTTGCTCGACGCCGACCAGGTCGGCGTGCTGTTGCGCCAGCGCCAGCAGGAACAGGTCACCCGGCGCAGCCGCAGCGCCGGTGCCGCCACACCGGTGGAGGAACCGTCGGTCACCGACCACCGGCGCCTGACCGAACTGCGCAGCAAGCTCTCCAAGAACGTCTCCGCCTGGGCGGCCCGCACCGGCACCCCGCACGGCGTGGTGCACAACAAGCTGCGCGAGGTCTGCGGCGGACCGGCCGTCGCCCAGGCCAATGCCGACCAGTTGACCCGGCGGCTCGACAAGCTGCAGGACTGGTTCGTCGGCAAGCGCTGAGCCCGCGCCGCGTCCCTCCGGGGTCTTGCCGACGCGGCGTCCGGCGCCGGTTCCGACGTTGGGAGAAGCGTCGAGGCACCGACCCCGAATGACATCCGGTCCACCCGTTCCACCACAATTTCGAGGCCAAATCCTCGCCGTCGCTGAACCGGATTAGCACAGCTTGTCATGCCAAAAGCTGGCCGGAGGCGACATTGACAGCGGGAAGATGCGGGTAAATACTTCACGAGTGACTCAGCTCACCGAGCCGCAGGATGCAAGGATTTTTTCGTAGACACGACGAAAGAGGCCACCGATGTCGTCAACAACCTCCCAACCGACAAAGGTCAAGGTCGAACACGACCGGGGCCTGAAACGAGACATCGGCAAGATCGGGCTCCTCTTCACCGGGGTCGGCTCGATCATCGGATCGGGGTGGCTGTTCGGCGCCTTCGAGGCGGCCTCCATGGTTGGTCCCGCTGCGATCTTCTCCTGGATCCTCGGCGCGATCATGATCATCATCGTCGCGTTAAACTACGCCGAACTGGGCGTGATGTTCCCCGTCGCCGGGGGTGTCATCCGCTTCCCGCACTATTCGTTCGGTTCGTTCGCCAGCTACACCAGCGGCTGGATCACCTGGCTGGCCGTCGCGGCGACCGTCCCCATCGAAGTCCTGGCCGCCGTGCAGTACGCCTCGAGCTACCTGCCCTGGCTGATGCACACCGTCGAGGGCACCCTCGTGCTCACCGGGCCGGGCATAGCGGTCAGCATCGTCCTGGTGGCCATTTTCTGCATCATCAACATGTACGGCGTGAAATTCTTCGCCCGCTTCAACAACGTCCTGGTCTGGTGGAAGCTGCTGGTCATCGTCCTGGTGATCGTCGTGCTCGGCATCCTGGCCTTCCACCCGGGGCACTTCCACGAGGCGCGGTTCGGCGGGTTCATGCCCGAGGGCGTCGCGCCGATCTTCGCGGCCCTTCCGGCCGCCGGCATCGTCTTCTCCTACCTGGGGTTCCGGCAGGGCGTCGAGTTCGCCGGCGAGACCACCAACCCGCAAAAGAACGTGCCGTTCGCCCTGATCGGCTCCGTCGTGATCACCGGCATCATCTACGTGCTGCTGCAGGTGGCGTTCATCGGTGCCGTACCGGACAGCCTGCTGGCCGACGGATGGTCCGGCCTGTCGTTCACCGACGAAGCCGGTCCCTGGGCGGAGATCGCGATCGTCCTCGGGGCCATGTGGCTGGCGATCGTCCTCTACGCCGACGCGGTCATCTCGCCGGCCGATACCGGCCTGATCTACACCGCGCTGGCCCCGCGCCTGTCCTATTCGCAGGCCCGCGTGGGCAACGCACCCACCGGCCTGCAGCGGCTGAGCAAGCGGGGCATCCCCTGGATCGGGTTGATCGTGACCTTCGTCGTCGCGTGCTTCATGTTCCTGCCGTTCCCCTCCTGGGCGCAGCTGGTCGGTTTCATCACCACCGGCACGGTGCTCTCCTTCGGCAGCGGTCCGGTGACCGTGGCGGCCCTCCGGCGCCAACTGCCCGCGCAGGAGCGCCCCTACCGCCTTCCCGGCGGCGACGTGCTGCCGATCCTCGGCTTCCTGTGCGCGAACCTCATCGTCTACTGGACGGGTTGGGACGTCAACTGGAAGTTGTTCCTGGCGGTGCTCATCGGCTACGTCGTGCTGGTCCTGCACTACATCTTCAGCGACCGTAGCAAGATCCCGCCGATGCAGATGCGTTCCGGCTGGTGGATGATCCTCTGGATGGGCGGTCTGGCCCTGCTGAGCTGGATCGGCCACTACGGCGACGGGGCCCTGGACCTCATGGGCTTCGGCTGGGGCGAACTGGTCATCCTGGTCTTCACCGTCATCGTGTTCTTCGTCGCCGTGACCCAGCGACTGGCACCGCAGGACGTCGTGGACAACGTGCAGCGGACCCACATGGCGGACCCCGAAGACGGCGAGGTCGAATCGATCGCCTAGCCCTTGGCATCGTCGGGCCCGGCGGCCAGCCCCCTGTGGCCGGTCGGCGGGCCCGTCGCCGGGCGGTGTTTACCGCTGGCTACACTGGCAGCATGAGTGCAGCCGACGTGGCAGTGGTGACCGGCGGCGGACGCGGCATCGGCCGGGCCGTCAGCCTCAGGCTCGCCGCAGCGGGACGCGATGTCGTGTTGGGCTACCCACGCCAGCCCGGGTGGCGCCGACCGTTCCGCTCGGCCGCGCCGGCGAGGCGGACGAGATCGCCGGGGCGGTGGCCTGGCTGTTGTCCGCCGAAGCGGGCTACGTGACGGGGGCGAACCTGCGCGTCTCCGGGGGGCTCTGAGGAAGCGGTGTTCTGCCGGTAGGGAACAGCGCCATCGCCAGGCCACGGCGGGGGACGTAGAATCCCGGTCATGGGCACCGTCGATACGTATCTGGCCACCCTCGAGGGGGCCGACCGCATGGCCCTCGAACGGGTCTATGCCATCGCACGCGAGGTCGTCCCGGAAGCCGAGCAGGGAACCAGCTACGCCATGGCTGCGCTCATCTACCGCGGCAAGGGCCTGGTCGCGGCGGTGCGCGCGCGGAGGTTCCTCTCGCTCTATCCGTTCAGCGGTTCGGTGGTCGCCGCAGCCCGCGACGCACTCGAGGGTTTCGAGAGCAC
>DATNBS010000244.1:0-12204 GCA_035571895.1 Arthrobacter sp.
TCCAGGGCGAAGGCGTAGTCCCAGGCGCGGTCCTTCCACGCCTCGTAGCGTCCCGAGGCGCCGCCGTGGCCGCCGTCCATCTCGGTCTTGAGCACGATCGGCTCGTTCCCGGTGCCGACTTCCCGCAGCCGCTGGACCCACTTGGCGGGCTCGACGTAGAGCACCCGGGTGTCGTTGAGGCTGGTGACCGCGGCGATCCGCGGGTAGGGCACCGCGGCGATGTTCTCGTACGGGGTGTAGGACTTCATGTAGGCGTACACCTCCGCGTCGGTGATCGGGTTGCCCCATTCCTCCCATTCCAGGGCCGACAGCGGCAGGTCGGGATCCAGGATGCTGGTCAGCGCGTCGACGAACGGCACCTGGGCCACGATGGCCGTGTACAGCCGCGGGGCGAGGTTCGCGACGGCGCCCATGAGGAGGCCGCCGGCGGAGCCGCCCATGGCCGCCACGCGCTGCGGGTCGGCCCAACCGGTGGTGACCACGTGCTCGGTGGCGACGACGAAGTCGCTGAACGAGTTCTTCTTCGCGAGCTTCTTGCCGTCGTCGTACCAGTGGCGTCCCAGTTCACCGCCACCGCGCACGTGGGCGATGACGAAGACGACGCCGCGGTCCAGCAACGACAGGCGGGGGATGGAGAAGCCCGGGTCCATGCTCATCTCGTAGCTGCCGTACCCGTACACCAGCGCCGGGTTGGTGCCGTCGCGTTCGACCTCGCGCCGGCGGATCACCGAGAGCGGGATGCGGGTGCCGTCCGCAGCGGTGGCCCACTCGCGCTCGGCCAGGTAGGCACCGGCGTCGTACCCGCCCTTGACCGGGGTCTCCTTGCGCAGGGAGAGCTCGCCGGAGGCCAGCGTGTAGTCGTAGATGCGCGGCGGGACCAGGAAGCTGGTGTAGGACAGGCGGATCAGCGGGGAATCGTATTCGGCCCCGGCGAGCGAGCAGGTGTAGAGGGCCTCGTCGAACGCCGGTTCGACGACCGGGGCCTGGTCGTCGGTCCCGAGCCCGGCGAGGGGGAGGACCTGGATGCGCTCGATGGTGTCCTGGCGGACGGAGATGACCGCGTGGGTGGAGGTGACGGCGGTGCCCTCGACCTTCACGTCCTCGCGGTGGGGGAAGACCGTGGCCCAGTGCTGGTCGGCCAGGGGCTTCGTGAACTCCTCGGCGCGGACCAGGGAGACCATGTTGTTCACCGCTCCGCGGTTGTGCGTGAGCAGGTAGGCGCGCTCGCCGTCGACGGTGACCGGATCCATGCCGTGCAGGAGGTGCGCCTCGCGGCCCAGCAGCAGGCGCGGGGCCGCCAGCGGGTCCACGAGGTCCAGCGAGTGCGTTTCCGAGTATTCCGAGTTGCCGATGGAGATCAGCAGCTCGCGGCGGTCGGGGGAGAGGTCGAAGCCCATCCACATGCCCGGGTCGTCCTCCTGGAGCACGACGGCGTCCTGCGTGGGATCCTGCCCCAGCGTGTGGGCCTTGATCTGGTGCGGGCGCCAGGACTCGTCGACGACCGTGTAGTAGACGCGGGTCCCGTCGGGGGAGAAGGCCAGCCCGTAGAAGACGTTCTCGATGACGTCCGGCAGCAGCTCGCCGGTGGTGAGGTCCTTGATGCGCAGGGTGAAGCGTTCATCGCCGGCGTTGTCCTGCGCGTAGGCGAGCAGGTTGCCGTCCTCGGTCACGGCCATGCCGCCGAGCGAGAAGAACGGCTTGCCCTCGGCCTCGGCATTGCCGTCGAGCAGGACCTGTTCGCCCTCGAATGCCTTGCCGGGCTCGATGACCGGCGGCGTCCAGTCCGCCACGGGATCGCCGGTCTCGGTGGCGGCGACCCGGCAGTGGATCGCGTACTGCTGCCCCTCTGCGGTCCGCGTGAAGTACCACCAGCCGCGTTTACGGGCCGGGACCGAGAGATCGGTCTCCTCGGTGCGTTCCTTGATCTCGGCGAAGATCGCCTCCCGAAGGTCCTGCTGGCCGGCGGTCACGGCCTCCGTGTAGGCGTTCTCCGCCTCGAGGTGGGCGATGACGTCGGGGTTGTCCTTCTGGCGCAGCCACTCGTACTCGTCGATGAAGGTGTCACCGTGGTGCGTCCGCTCGACGGGGACCTTGGCGGCGACGGGCGGCTGCAGGCGTGTGGGGGATTCGCTCATGGGCACCATTCAACGCCATCGGCGGCGTCCACCGGCGGGTGTTCGCCCGCGGCGTGTCTAGAGCGAGCCGGAGAATCGTGCCGTGGGCCTCAGACGGCCAACCGCCCCACGGACACGACGGCGAGCGCGATCGCCCAGATCCCGATGGCGTACCCGATGGCCAGGGTCGCGCGGGCCAGACCCGCCCCGCGTCCACCGTGTTCACGCAACCGGCCCAGTGCAATGTGGCCCGCCCCCACGGCGAAAACGGCCATGACGGCAATGCCCGTGAAAACCAATACAGCGAGGCAGCCGATGGCCAGGACCAGTGATGTGACCGACCAGCCGTTGACGGCAGTGGGCTGCGACGGTTGTTGGTATGGCTGTGACGACACGTGGAATCCCTCCCAAATGTGCCTGGTCCCGGCAGCCTAGCGCGAGCCGGTGCGCTCCGGCTAGGTCGTCTGGAAACCGCCGTTGCTGTGCAGGAGCTGGCCGTTGATCCACGAGCCGGCATCGGAGAACAGGAAGCGGACGAGGTCGGCCGTGTCCTGGGGCGTGCCGAGACGGCCGGCCGGCGTGGCCCGGGTCAGGTCATGGCGCAGCTGGTCATCCATCCAGCCGGTGTCGATGGGGCCCGGGTTGATGAGGTTCGACCGGACGCCCAGGTCGGCGAGTTCGAGCGCGGCGGCGATCACGAGCCGGTCCAGTGCGCCCTTGCTGGCGCCGTAGGGGAGGTTGTTGGCGGTGTGGTCGCTGGTCAACGCAACGATCCTCCCGGTGACCGCCCCCGGTGACGGCGGCGCCGCCGGGAGCTGTTCGGCGAAGGCCTTGACGAGCAGCCAGGAGGCCCGGGCATTGACGGCAAAATGCCGGTCCCAGCTCTCGACGTCGGTGGTGGCGATTGAGCTGTCCACTGATTCACAGTGGGAGAGCACCAGCCCGGAAACCGTCCGTCCCGCCGGGCGTGAGGCCAGCAGCTGGTGCGGGACGTCCGGGTCGGACAGGTCGGCCGGTACCAGGATGGCTTCTGCGCCGAGTTCACGGCAGTCGTCGGCAATGGTGTGGGCATCGTCCTCGCCCCGCTCGAGGCCGAGCCGTTCGTCATAGGGCTGCCAGTAGTTCAGCAGCAGGTCCCACCCGTCCTGGGCGAGACCCGCGGCAATGGCGGAGGCGATCGAACGTCGTCGTCCGACGCCGGTGATGAGGGCGAGGGGCCTGTGCGGGGAAGGGGCCATGGGGTTGAGACTAGCTACCCGGCGTCGTGCCGTCACCGCCGCCGGACCGGAACCTGACACAGCTGATGGCGGTCACCAACTCAGGGTGAACAGTCGACGGCAACGGCAAGGACATCGCAGATCTCGCGCATCCGCACACGGGATAACCGTCCCAGGCGTTCGACGAGGATGGTGGCCGAGACGCTTTCGATGGAATCGAGGTTGACCGCCGAACGGAGCGGCACCGGATCGTCGCCGGGCTCGAGGAGGACTTCGCTGGCGAGACCCCGGATGGTGGTCGTGCACGGGCAACGAGAGCGCGGCGAAGCCGAGGGATGGCGGCGCCACGCGACACGACGACGACGGGGCGTCGACCGCGGCCGGGCATCTTGCACCACCACACTTCTCCCCGGGCAGGGATCGCAATCACCCAGCGCCCGCCGCGCGCCGGAACGAGGCCAAATCGCCCCAAGCATCCCTATCATCAAGGGGGTGTTGGTCGTAGGCGGCGTAGCCGGCATCCACTTCAGCAGAGCGGTAGCGGGCCAGCCACGCAGCGAGGGCTTCGTCCAGGAGTCTTGAATCCGTTGTCCCGGAGGCCTCGCGGGCGCTTTCCAACAGATCGGCATCGACGGTGGTGCTTATGCGTATGCGTGCCATGCCCTGACTGTGCCACCAACGTGACACGTGGGCTAGTGTCTTTTCGACTCGCTGCGCCGTCCTCGTTCGTCCTCGATGTGGTGTTCGACGGCGAAGCTGGTTCCAGCCGTCAACCCTCGGGGGGCGATCTTGGTAGTGAAAACCGGGGCATTGGCGTGGGAGCGACGCAGGTGCAGAGCACGGCCGTGGCGGCCGCGCCCCACAAGGCCGCCGCGGCCGGCAGCACGCATGATCGCGTGCAGCCGCTCGGGCCCTGACGCTCGCGACCACAGGACCGCGGAATCGCTGGATCCGTCGCCCAGCGGATCCCGGAGAAGACGGGCCGATGGCTGGCAAGTGGACCGGGACGACACGAAGGCCGGCCGAAGGATACCGGGTGGCAGGATGTTCACATGGCCCCAGACAACGTCTCGTCCACCACCGCCAACCCCGCCATCGCGGCCTGGACCTCGGTCCTCGCGTACGCCCCGCGTTTCCTCGAGCACCTGCGCGGCGTCGGGCACCAGCCCGGGTACCAGGTTGCGGTCGCCGTCGACGGGGTCCTCGTGGGCACGTGCAGCGGCGGTTTCGCCGACGTCGCCTCGGGGACCCGGATGGAGGACGGGCACCAATTCCGCATCGCCTCGCATTCGAAGATGTTCACCGCCACGGCGATCCTGCAGCTGGCCGACGCCGGGCGCCTCACCCTGGAGGACGCGCTCGCCGACCACCTGCCCGAACTGGCCGGGACCGACGCGGCGGAGGTGACCGTCGGCGAACTGCTCTCGCACTCCTCGGGCCTGACCCGTGACGGCACGGACTCGGATTTCTGGGTCCTCGGCCGGCCCTTCCCGGACCGCGCCACGCTGCTGGGAACCGCAGCCCACGGCCGCGTGATCGCCCGGCACGAGCACTTCAAGTACACGAACATCGGGTACGGGCTGCTCGGCCTGGTCATCGAGGCCGCCAGCGGGCAGGACTACCGCAGCCATATCCGGGAACATCTCATCGGACCCCTCGGGCTGCAGGACACCGGTCCGGACCTCGACGCCGGATCCGGTCGGCTGGCCACCGGCTACGGGGCGCTCGCCGTCGTCGGGGAGCCCTACACGCTGGAACGCCGCACGGTGATCGACCCCGTCGATACCGGCGCGCTCAGTTCCGCGACCGGCTTCTACTCCACGGCCCGCGACGTCGTCCGCTTCCTGTCGGCCCTACTTCCCGAGGCGCCCGGACGCGTCGGGACCGGCGCCGTGCTCGGCGAACACGCCAAGCGGCGCATGCAGCGCAGGGTCGAGTCCTCCGGCGCTCCGGGCCGGCACTACGGGCTGGGCCTGATCCTGCAGGACGTGCACGGCCAGCCGACCTTCGGGCACAGCGGCGGCTACCCGGGGCACATCACCCGCAGCTGGGCGCTCCCCGACATGGGTGTGGCCCTGAGCCTCCTGACCAATGCCATCGACGGCCCGGCCAACACCTGGGGCGAGCAGCTCATCGCCCTGGCGGAACTCGCCGCCCGCGAGGTCCCGGCGTCGTACTCCGGGCTCTCCCGGAGGGATCTGGCCCGCTTCACCGGGCGCTTCGCCGGATTGTGGGGCCTGCAGGACATCGTCGAACTCGGAGGGAAGCTCTACTCGCTCGACGTGGGCTCGGACCCTGATCCGTCGCGGACCGAGCCGCTGGACGTGGTCGACAGGTCCCGTTTGCTTTCGCGCGACCCCAATGGCTTTGCCGGTTACGGCGAGGAGCTGGCCTTCGAATTCGACGAGGCGGGCGAGGCCGCCGCGCTGCGCGGACCGGGCGGCATGCGCATGGTCCGGCAGGCGGACTTCGAGCTGCCGACCCGTCTGGCCAACCCGGCGCCTGGGCCGTCTTCAGGCCCGGCGGCCTGACCCCGGCGGCCGGTCGCTGCGCCGCCCCGATCTACCACGCGCCGCTGGGTACTCCCTGTGAGGCAGTGCACCATGCTCTATTGTCTAAGGAAGTCAAAGTCCCGTAAACACGGGCCGCACCACAAGGGAATGGGGTATTGACCTTGCGTCACCACCAGAGAACGGCCGGGCCCGGCCGACGCGGGACGGGGGTGGTGGTCGCGGCATTGATGGCCGTCGCCGCACTGCTGTTCGGTGCCACCGGCGCCGCCGCCGACAGCACATCGTCCAACTCGGCGGTCGAGGGCAAGACCTTCGTCATCGGCACCGACACCACCTTTGCCCCGTTCGAGTTCCGCGACTCGTCCGGTGAGCTGACCGGCATCGACATCGACATCCTCAAGGCCATCGCCGAGGACCAGGGCTTCAACGTCCAGATCCGGTCCCTGGGATTCAACGCGGCTCTCCAGGCGCTCAGTTCCGACCAGGTCGACGGCGTCATCGCCGGCATGTCCATCACGGACGAGCGCAAGCAGGTCTACGACTTCTCCGAACCCTACTTCGATTCCGGCGTCCAGATGGCCGTCGCCGAAAGCAACGACGACGTCTCGAGCTACGAGGACCTCAAGGGCAAGACCGTGGCGGCCAAGACCGGTGCCGAGGGCGAGGCCTTCGCGAAGTCGATCGCCAAGAAGTACGGCTTCACCGTCAAGTCGCTGGACCAGTCCGCCAGCATGTACGAACTGGTCAAGTCCGGCAACGCCGTCGCTGTTTTCGACGACTACCCGGTGCTGGCCTACGGCGTCGCCCAGGACAACGGCCTGAAGATCGTCACCGACAAGGAGCCGGGCGGTTCCTACGGCTTCGCCGTGAACAAGGGGAAGAACGCCGACCTGCTTGCGGCCTTCAACGACGGGTTGGCCAAGCTCAAGGCCAGCGGCAAGTACGACGAGATCCTCGACAGCTACCTGGCCGACCCGAAGGCCGCGCAGCCCACGACGTTCTGGCAGCTGCTGGGCAACTCGCTGCCCGCGCTGCTCAAGGGCCTGCAGAACACGCTCGTGGTCACCGGGATCTCCTTCGTGGTCGCGATGGTCATCGGTATGGCCGCCGGGTTCATGAAGATCGCCCGCAACGTCGTCTTGCGCGGCATCGCCACCACGTTCGTGAACATCTTCCGCGGCACCCCGCTGCTGCTCTGGGCCTTCATGTTCTACTTCGGCATCCCGCAGCTGACCGGCCAGCCGATCAACATCTGGGTCGCCGCCGTGCTGACCCTGTCGCTGAACTCGGGCGCCTACGTGGCCGAGATCGTCCGCGGCGGCATCCAGTCGGTCGATCCCGGCCAGCTCGAGGCCAGCCGGTCGCTCGGCTTGGGGTACGGCAAGTCCATGCAGAAGGTCGTCGTCCCGCAGGCCTTCAAGATCATGACCCCGTCGCTGATCAACCAGCTGATCATCATGCTCAAGGACTCCTCGTTGCTGCTGGCCATCGGCTTCGCCGAACTGCTGTACCAGGGCCAGCAGATCTACGCTGCGAACTTCCGCGTCACCGAGACGCTGCTGATCGTCGGCGTCATCTACTTCGTCGCCGTCATGTTGCTGACGAAGCTCGCCAACTTCGCCGACCGGAGGTTCAACAAGTGAGCACATCGACAACGGACACGACCGGCCAGCCCAAGATTCAGGTACGGGGCCTGCGCAAGTCCTTCGGCTCCAACGAGGTACTGCAGGGCATCGACGCCGAGGTCGCCGAGGGCGAGGTCGTCTGCGTCATCGGCCCCTCGGGCTCGGGCAAGTCGACCTTCTTGCGCTGCCTGAACAAGCTCGAGGACATCTCCGGCGGCCACGTGGTGGTCGACGGGTTCGACCTGGCCGACCCGAAGGTGGACATCAACGAGGTCCGCCGCCACATCGGCATGGTGTTCCAGCACTTCAACCTCTTCCCCCACATGACCGTGGCGGAGAACGTGATGCTGGCACCGGTCGAATTGAAGAAGGCCTCCAAGGCCGAGGCCCGGAAGCAGGCCCTCGAGCTGCTGACCCGCGTGGGCCTGGCCGAGAAGGCCGACGCCCGCCCGGCGGCCCTGTCCGGTGGGCAGAAGCAGCGCGTGGCCATCGCCCGCGCCCTGGCGATGAATCCCGACATCATGCTCTTCGACGAGGCCACCAGTGCCCTGGACCCGGAGATGGTCGGGGAGGTCCTGCAGGTCATCCGCGACCTGGCCCAGACCGGCATGACCCTGGTGCTGGTCACCCACGAGATGGGCTTCGCCCGCGAGGTCGGTGACCGGGTGATCTTCATGGCCGACGGCGTCGTCTGCGAGGAAGGCACGCCGGACCAGCTCTTCGGCAACCCGCAGCAGGCCCGCACCCGGGAGTTCCTCTCCAAGGTCCTGTAGCGGCGCCCGAAGACAGCACGACGGAGGGGATCCGGCAGATGCCGGATCCCCGCCGTCGTCCTGTGGCAGATCCACTTGTCCGGGAACCTCCCGGGTGCCTACGGTGGGGAACCAGGCACCGGGCCGATGCGCCCTGGGCCGGCAGGCGGCAGCCGTCGTCGTGCAGGCAACGAGCGAAGGAGCAACTCATGAGTGCGACCATGCCGGAACGCGATCCCAACATGGAACCTGATCCCGGAGCCGAATTCGTCCCCGATCCCGAGGACGCCACGGGCGATCCGCTGGATCCGGAGCCCCTGGACGGACGCGACTCACAGCCCGCCGAGGGGTCCTCCGACAACGCGGCCACGATGGACGAGGATGACCCGCTGCGTGAGCCCGGGTATGCCGAGGCCGAGGAGCTGCCCTACGTCGAGGACGAGGTCAACGAGCTGGAGGACTCGGGCGAGCTGGAGGACCCGGCCGCCGACCAGTTGGCGAACGAATCGCTGGATGAAGAACTGGATCCGGAACTGGACAGGGAGCTGGCCGAGGATGCCGGCGACGACTTCCAGCCGTTGGCCGACCCCGCAGCGGAAGACCCCGGCACCGACGAGGACCTCGCCGCGGAATTGGACGAGGGGCTGGGCGAGGACCAGGACTCGGCGTCCAGCTAGAGCGAACAGCAGGAAAGCAGCAGGGCCCGGCCGCATCGTGCGGCCGGGCCCCTGCGTGTCCGGGGAGTCAGGCGAGGATCGATTCGGCGGCGACGCACGCCAGCGCTGCCAGCGGTATCAACAGGTGCGGTGCGACCGCGGCGAGCCGGTCTCCGCGCCCCGCCGCACGCTGCTCCTGCCCGGCGGGTTCGATGATGGCGTCCGACCCGGACCGGAGGGCATCGAGGACCGCCCACCCGCTTGCTGCCAGCAGCACGACCCCGGAGATGAAGGCCACCCAGCCCGGATGCCATGACACCAGCGCCGGGTAGCCGCGGGCGGGCGCAAGGAACCCCGATCCCGCGGCGGCGAGGACCGCAAGGATGAAGGCAACGGCGAAGAGCCACAAGTGCCGCACGGCCAGGTCGAAGTACCACGGCAGGGCCAGGACAACCGTCAGGGGGACCAGGTACAGCAGCAGTTGCAGAAGCGAGAAGTCCAGGGCCAGGCCGTCGAAGAGGGCTGAAAAGGCGGACACGAAGACCAGCAGGCCCAGCAACGACACTGCTGGGCCCATGACGACAGGATCCGTCGGCCGCAGTACCGGTCCCGTCGGCAGGTCGAGTTCGGCGGCGTAGGTGTGCGGATCCCCGAATGCGTCCCCGGCGTTCTCCCCGGAATCGGCGAGGTGTCCGCGGACCACGGCCACCGCATCTCCGATGGCATCACCCCGGACGTTGCGCATCCGCAGGGCCAGGGTGAGTTCGTCGATCCAAGCCCGGTTCGATTTGGTGGTGGTCATTGTCCTGCTCCTTCTCCGGGGGTGGGGGATGCGGTGGGATGTTCTGGCCGCCCTGCCGGACCGGTCGGTGAGCCGGCCAGGAACGTCAGGGCGGTCGTGCTGAAACGTTCCCACGCGGTGCGTTGGCGGCCCAGTTCGGTGCGTCCGGCACCGGTCAGGGAGAAGTACTTGCGGCCGGGACCCGAGGTGCCAGCACGCCATTCGGTCTCGACCCACCCGCCGGCCTCGAACCGTGCCAGCAGGGGGTACAGGGTCCCGCCCTTGACCGTGCCGAATCCCGCGGCCTCCAACGTTGAGATGATGGCGTACCCGTAGGACGGCCCCGGCTCGAGCGATTGGAGGACGCAGAGGCCCAGCACGGCCCGCATCCAGTCAGTGGGCCACCGCGGGGCGGCAGGCTCACCCCCGTGCGGCGGCATCTTGATCGACATAGCTAGATTGTGTGTCTAACTAGTCTGGCTGTCAACTGCGACCGTGCGCCCGGCAGGTGCCGCGCCCGCGGCCCAATTGACGGATGGGTGATGGGCCACATATCCTGAACGAACGGTCAGTAATTCGAAAATTGTCACAGTGAGGTGAGCCCCATGGCTGCACAGAACGACCCGAACGGGCACCTGTCCGCGGTGCTGACGCCCGAGGAAGAGGCGGCCCAGGAGCATTTCGACGCGGTCATCGCCGATGACTCGCGCATCGAGCCGCGCGACTGGATGCCGGAGGGATACCGCAAGACCCTCACCCGCCAGATCTCCCAGCACGCCCACTCCGAGATCATCGGCATGCAGCCCGAGGCCAACTGGATCACCCGCGCCCCGAGCCTGAAGCGCAAGTCCATCCTCATGGCCAAGGTCCAGGACGAGGCCGGCCATGGGCTCTACCTCTACTCCGCCGCCGAGACGCTGGGCACCCCGCGCCACGTGCTCAACGACCAGCTGCTCACCGGCAAGGCGAAGTACTCCTCGATCTTCAACTACCCGGCCCGCTCCTGGGCCGACATGGGGGCCATCGGCTGGCTCGTCGACGGCGCCGCGATCGTCAACCAGGTCCCGCTCTGCCGCGCCTCCTACGGCCCCTACGGCCGGGCCATGGTCCGCGTGTGCAAGGAGGAGTCGTTCCACCAGCGCCAGGGCTTCGAGATCCTCATGGAACTGGCCGCCGGCACCGAGGAGCAGAAGCAGATGGCCCAGGACGCCATCAACCGCTTCTACGAGCCCTCCCTGATGATGTTCGGCCCGCCGGATGGCGATTCGCCCAACTCGCAGCAGTCCATGAAGTGGAAGATCAAGCGCTTCTCCAACGACGACCTGCGCCAGCGCTTCGTCGGCATGATCGCCGAGCAGGTCAAGGTCCTCGGGCTGACCCTGCCGGACCCCGAACTGCGCTTCGACGAGGAATCCGGCAAGTGGATCCACAAGGAGCTGAACTGGGCCGAGTTCAAGGCCGTCATCTCCGGGAACGGACCCTGCAATGCCCAGCGCCTGCAGCGCCGCCGCGACGCCCACGCCGACGGCGCCTGGGTCCGCGAGGCCGCCGCGGCCTACGCCGAGAAGATGAACCAGAAAGCCGAGGTGGCCTAGGTGGCCCAGGAACCCAACCAGCACGACGCCGGTACCCCCTCCACGCGCGAATGGCCCCTCTGGGAGGTCTTCGTCCGCTCCTCGCGCGGCCTCTCGCACGTGCACGCCGGATCGCTGCACGCCCCCGACGCGGAGATGGCCGTGCGCAACGCCCGCGACCTCTACACCCGCCGCAACGAGGGCGTGTCCCTGTGGGTCGTCGCCTCGGACGACATCGTCGCCTCCGACCCCGACGCCAAGGGCCAGTTCTTCGAATCCCCTCAGGGCAAGGACTACCGGCACGCCACGTACTACAAGAAGAGCGAAGGCGTGAAGCACCTGTGAGCCACACCGAGACCCACGACGGCACCGAGAGCTACGGCGACTCGACCGCCTCGGCCACCCGCATCACCCCGGGCAACGCCCTGCGTCCCGAGGACATCCAGCTGCAGCAGGACATCCCGTCCGAGCCGGTCGCACAGTATGCGCTGCGTCTGGGCGATGACGCACTGATCCTGGCCCAGCGCCTCTCCCACTGGATCTCCCGCGGACCGGAGATCGAGGAGGACATCGCCCTGGGCAACATCGCCCTGGACCAGCTCGGCCATGCCCGTTCCTTCCTCTCCTACGCCGGCCTGGCGTGGGGCAAGAGCGAGGACGACTTGGCCTACTGGCGCGAGGAGTCCGAGTTCCGCTCGCTGCACCTCTTCGAGCAGCCCAACGGCGACTTCGGCGTCACCATCGTGCGCCAGCTGGCCGTGGCGATCTACCAGCACCTGCTCTACACCGCACTGCTGGACTCCTCCGATGCCACGATCGCGGCGATCAGCGCCAAGGCCGTCAAGGAGGTCGACTACCACCGCGACCACGCCATCATGTGGACCCGCCGGCTGGGCCTGGGCACCGAGGAATCGGCCGCCCGGATGCGCCACGCCCTCGAGGTCCTCTGGCCCTACGTCGACGAGCTGTTCG
>DATNBS010000245.1:0-3248 GCA_035571895.1 Arthrobacter sp.
GGGTGGAGGACCGGGTCAACGCGCGCACCCGGGCCGGGTTGCCGCCCCGCAGCGTGGTCTCGGAGACCGGGTTGCCGCTGACGGCGCAGTACCGCGCCGGGATCGACGCCGGGGTGCTGGTCTCCCGCGGGCCCCTGCAGCGGCTGGTGCGCGGTGGGGCGGTCTTCGCCGACGGCACGACGGCGGACCTGGACGCCGTGCTCTGGGCGACCGGTTTCCGGGCCGCCTTGGACCACCTGTCCCCGCTGCGGCTGCGCGAGGCCGGCGGCGGGATCCGCATGGCAGCGGACTCGGTCACCGTGGTGCGCGAACCCCGGTTGTTCCTGGTCGGCTACGGCGCCTCGGCCTCCACGCTCGGCGCCACCCGGGCCGGCCGCGCCGCGGCGCTGGCCGCGCTGCGCTCGGTGCAGGCAGGCGCTTCACCGGATCAGCGGGAACTCGAGGCGCGGGGACTCCGGCCACGGGAGGCGCTGGCGCTAGGCTGGGGTCCGTGACCAGCCACCAGTACATCGTGACCCTTTCCTGCCCCGACCGGCCCGGCATCGTGCACGCCGTCTCGGGTGCGCTGCTGGAGGCCGGGTGCAACATCACCGAGTCCCAGCAGTTCGAGAGCCCCGAGTCGGACCGGTTCTTCATGCGCGTAGCCGTCTCCACCGACGCCGGGATCGAGGCGGTGCGCGCGCCGCTGGACGCGGTGTCCGCCCGCTTCGACATGACGCTGGCCGTCCACCCCGAGGCGCAGCCGCTGCGCACGCTCATCATGTGCTCCACCGCCGGCCATGCCCTCAACGACCTGCTCTTCCAGCAGCGTGCCGGCTCGCTGCCCATCGAGGTGCCGCTGATCGTCTCCAACCACACCGACCTGGCCCCGATGGCGGAGTTCTACGGCGTGGATTTCCTGCACCTGCCCGTCACCGGGGACACGAAGCCCGACGCCGAGGCGAAGCTGCTCGAGCTGGTGCGCGAACACGAGATCGAGCTGGTCGTCCTGGCCCGCTACATGCAGATCCTCTCCGACGGGCTCTGCCGCGAGCTGGCCGGACGGGCGATCAACATCCACCACTCGTTCCTTCCCTCCTTCAAGGGCGCCCGGCCCTACCACCAGGCCCATGCCCGGGGCGTGAAGATGATCGGGGCCACCGCCCACTACGTCACCGCCGACCTGGACGAGGGCCCGATCATCGAACAGCAGGTCATCCGGGTCGACCACGCCAAGACCGCCAGCCAGTTCGTGGCCATGGGCCGCGACGTCGAGGGCCGCACGCTGGCCCAGGCGGTGCAGTGGGCGTCCCAGCGGCGCATCCTGCTCGACGGGCGGCGCACCGTCGTCTTCAACTGAGACCCACCACCGGGGCCGGTCGTCGACTGCGGCGCCCGATGCCCGCCGTCCGGCTTTGTAGACTCGGGCCATGACCTACATCATCACGATCGATTCGAAGACCCCGAAGGTCGCCGCGTCGGCCTTCACCGCCCCGACCGCCACGCTGTCCGGCGACGTGGAGCTCGGCGAGCGCGCGAGCGCCTTCTACGGCGTCTCCGTCCGCGGCGACTCCGCCCCCATCCGCATCGGCGACGAGACCAACCTGCAGGACAACGTCGTCGTGCATGCCGACGCCGGGTACCCGGCCACCGTGGGCACGGGTGTCTCCGTGGGCCACTCGGCGGTCATCCACGGCTGCACCATTGGCGACGGCTGCCTGGTGGGCATGAGCGCCACGGTGATGAACGGGGCCGAGGTCGGCGCCCAGTCGCTGGTCGCCGCCGGGGCGCTGGTGCTCGAGGGCACCGTCGTGCCGCCGCGCTCGCTGGTCGCCGGCGTGCCCGCGAAGGTGCGGCGCGAACTCACCGACGAGGAGGTCGCCGGGCTGCGCACCAACGCCGAGCACTACCTGGACCTGGCCGACCAGCACCGGCTGGCCAACGCCGGCTGACCCCGGCGGATCGGCCAGGGCGGTCCGGCCGGCCGGGCCCGGCTCGTTCATTGCCGGACCCAAGGGGGCATGCAAAGCTGGGGGCATGAGCCGTCGCTTCCCCACCCCGCCGTGTGCCACACCCGATGCCGGATCCCCGCTGGCCGCCACGGGACGGCCCGTGCGGTGGGGCGTGGTCTCCACCGGGCGCATCGCAACCACCGTCACCGGCGATCTGGCCCTGCTGGAGGACTCCGTGCTGCAGGCGGTCAGCTCCCGGCAGGCCGACCGGGCCGCGGCCTTCGCCGTCGAGCACGGCTTCGCCTCCTCCTACGGCGACGACGGCGGCCGGACGGGCCACGAGCTGATGTTCGCCGACCCTGCCGTCGACGCCGTCTACATCGCGACCCCGCACGGCCAGCATTTCGAGGTCGCCCGGGCGGCGCTGGCCGCGGGCAAGCACGTGGTGTGCGAAAAGTCGCTGACCATCAACGCCGTCGAAGCCCTCGAGCTGGTCGACCTGGCCCGCGGGAACGGCGTGTTCCTCATGGAGGCGGTTTGGACCCGCTTCCTGCCCGCGGTGCACCGCGCGCTGGAGGTCGTGGACTCCGGCGAACTCGGCGAGGTCGCCTGGATCCGCGCGGACCTCGGCTTCCCCGCCCCCTACGACCCGGCTTGGCGGCTCTGGGATCCTGCAGCCGGCGGCGGTGCCCTGCTGGATCTGGCCGTCTACCCCTTGACCTGGGTCCTCGGGGTCCTCGGCTTCCCCCGCTCGGTCCAGGCAGTCGGTGTCCTGAACGACGACGGGGTGGACACGCAGGAGTCGCTGACCCTGGGCTATGGCTCCGGTGCCCAGGCGCAGCTGATGTGCTCCCTGACCGGCGCGGGCCCCCGCGAGGCGGTCATCGCCGGCAGCACGGGCTGGCTGCGGACCGGGGCGCCCCTGAACAACCCCCCGTACTTCGAGGTCCACCCGGCCGATGGCCCGGCGCGCACGGAACGGTTCGAGCCCGTGGGCCGGAACTACGTCTACGAACTGCGCGAGGCCACGCGCTGCATCCAGCAGGGCCTGCTGGAATCCCCGACGATGAGCTGGGCCGATTCGGTGGACACCATGCGCCTGCTCGACGGTGCCCGCAACCAGCTCGGGGTCAGTTACCTCAACGACCGCACCCGCTGATCCCGGTGCCGCGACCACCCGGAATCCGGACGACCAACCCGTGTACACCGCCGCGGCGCGCCAGTACCCTCGGGTCATGGGAGCAGAAGTCAGCAAGAAGAACTTCACGCGGGCGCAGCGCACCACCTACCGGGAGCGCCTGAACCAGAACCTCGAGG
>DATNBS010000246.1:0-4778 GCA_035571895.1 Arthrobacter sp.
TGTTCGGCGAGCAGGCCGTGCTCTGCGGCGGCGCTTCGCAGCTGGTTCAGTACGGCTTCGAGACCCTGACCGAAGCCGGCTACAAGCCGGAGATCGCCTACTTCGAGGTCCTGCACGAGCTCAGGCTCATCGTGGACCTCATGGTCGAGGGCGGCATCGCCAAGCAGCGCTGGTCCGTCTCCGACACCGCCGAGTACGGCGACTACGTCTCCGGCCCGCGCGTGATCACCCCGGAGGTCAAGGAGAACATGAAGGCCGTGCTCGCGGACATCCAGTCCGGTGCCTTCGCCAAGCGCTTCATGGACGACCAGGCCAACGGCGCCAAGGAGTTCCTCGAGCTGCGCCAGAAGGGCGAGGACCACCCGATCGAGTCGACCGGCCGCGAACTGCGCAAGCTGTTCTCCTGGATCCAGACCAACGACGACTACACCGAGGGCGTCACCGCGCGCTAACCCGCGCTGGCCCTTGCGCGGGGGAGACCCCACCAGTACGACGGCGATGGCCGGCACTGTCCCGACAGTGCCGGCCATCGCCGCGTGTGAGGGTGTTCTCGGCCCCTGACTGACACGCCCCGGGTTCCCGTTCGGACGCCACACGTCTTACCCGCCCGTAATATGGCCGTTCCGACAGGGGGACCGGCGGACCCGGACGATATTCTGGCAGCGGGGCAGCAGGGAACCCCCGGCCCCGAACCAGCATCCGTCGATCGCAAAGGTGCCACCTCCGTGTCAGAAACCAAGCCCGTCGTCCTCCTGGCTGAGGAACTCTCGCCCGCCACCATCCAGGCCCTGGGCCCGGACTTCGAGATCCGCAGCACCGACGGTTCCGATCGCTCCCAGCTGCTGCCGGCCATCGCCGACGTCGACGCGATCCTGGTCCGCTCGGCCACCAAGGTCGACGCCGAGGCCATCGCCGCCGCCAAGAACCTCAAGGTCATCGCCCGCGCCGGTGTCGGACTGGACAACGTGGACATCAAGGCCGCCACCCAGGCCGGCGTCATGGTCGTGAACGCACCGACCTCGAACATCATCTCCGCGGCCGAGCTGACCGTCGGGCACATCGTCTCCCTGGCCCGACGCATCCCGGCGGCCAATGCCTCCCTCAAGGGCGGAGCCTGGAAGCGCTCGGCCTACACCGGCGTCGAGCTCTTCGAGAAGACCGCCGGCATCATCGGCCTGGGCCGCATCGGCGCCCTGGTGGCCGCCCGCCTGCAGGGCTTCGGCATGGACGTCGTCGCGTACGACCCCTACGTGACCAGCGCGCGTGCACAGCAGATGGGCGTGCGCCTGCTCGAGCTCGACGAGCTGCTGGCCACCTCGGACTTCATCACCATCCACATGCCCAAGACCCCGGAGACCCTGGGCATGCTCGGCACCGAGGCCTTCGCCAAGATGAAGGACAGCGCCTACGTCATCAACGTCGCCCGCGGCGGCCTGGTCGACGAGAACGCCCTCTACACCGCGCTGAAGGACCAGCAGATCGCCGGTGCCGGCATCGACGTCTACGTCAACGAGCCCAGCACCGACCTGCCGTTCTTCGAATTCGAGAACGTCACCGTCACCCCGCACCTGGGCGCCTCCACCGACGAGGCCCAGGAGAAGGCCGGCGTCTCGGTGGCCAAGTCCGTCCGCCTGGCCCTGTCAGGGGAGCTGGTCCCCGACGCGGTCAACGTCGCCGGCGGCGTGATCGACGAATCCATCCGCCCGGGCATCCCGCTGATCGAGAAGCTCGGCCGCATCTTCACCGCCCTGACCGTGGATTCGCTGACCTCCCTGGACGTGGAGATCGCCGGCGAGATCGCCGCACTGGATGTGAAGGTCCTGGAGCTCTCGGCGCTGAAGGGCGTCTTCCAGGACATCGTCTCCGACCAGGTCTCCTACGTGAACGCCCCGGTCCTGGCCGAACAGCGCGGCATCACCACCCGGCTGGTGACCACCGCGGAGTCACCGGAGTACCGCAACGCGCTGACGCTGAAGGGCGCGCTCTCCGACGGACAGCAGATCTCCGTCACCGGCACGCTCACCGGCCCGAAGCAGATCGAGAAGCTCGTGGGCATCGGCGGGTACGAACTCGAGATCCCGATCGCCGAGCACATGATCGTCCTGGTCTACCAGGACCGTGCCGGCGTCATCGGCACCCTCGGCAGCACGCTGGGAGAGCACGACGTCAACATCGCCGCCATGCAGGTCGCCCGCAACGAGGAAGGCGGACCGGCCCTGGCCGTGCTCGCCATCGACACCGCCCTGCCGGCCGGCGTCCTGGATGCGGTGCGCGATTCCATCGGCGCCACCACCGCCCGCGAGGTCAACCTCGCCGACTGACCGACCCGGCCGGGGGCGTGTGGGGCGCGTAGATACGCCGCCCCACACGCCCTTGGTGTTTCCGGGGACGCGGAGCCCGGCGTCAGCCCTCCTGTGTTAGCCCTCGGCCGGCGGGACGAGGACGACCTCCCAGAGCCCGAAGTACGTGAGGTCTGCCGCCGCAGCCACCGCCCGCGATCCGGTGTTGCCCGGCTGGCAGCGGTACTGCGGTACGTACCCGCACGCGGCGGCATGCCGGCTGATCGCCCGCACGGTGTCCCGGGCGAGCCCGCGGCCGCGGAAGGCCGGCACGGTCAGGACGCCGATGTCCGCCAGCCGGCTCCCGTGCCACGGATAGGCGCTGGCCACACTGGCCAGGTCGTTTCCGGCGAAGGCGCCGTAGACCGCCCAATGGCCGAGTTCCACATAGGCCTCGTCGCGGTCCGCCGGGCTGGCCGTTGCCTCGAACCGCGAGAACGCGGCGGCGTCCGCGGACGTCAACTGCCGCACGTGGGTGGGGGTCGGTGCCTGCCCGAGGAGGGAGGAGGCCTCCTCGGTGAAGTAGAACAGGCAATCCGGGTCATACAGCTCCAGCCCGGCATCGGCCAGCCGACCGCGGAAGCCGCCGGCATCGAGGGGTGGCTCCTCGCCGGGGCCTTGACCCGAAAGGCCCAGTCGGGTGGCGACCTCGGCCGTGACCGCGGCCGAGACGGTGCCGTCGTGCCGGGTCAGGACCTCGACCGGCGGGTCCGGTGCCAGCGCCGGGTTGATGGCCAGGCTGAAGCCGGTGGCCGTCGGCAGGGCCTCGCCCCGGAAGGGGGCCCGCCAGAACGCGGTGGTTTCCGGTGCAAACACGGTGACTCCTTTCGGCCGGCGTCGCACGGCAGCGGGCCGGGTCCCGGCCGGTAGGGCCGGGTTCGTGTGGTGACCCGAAGGGGCGGCCGCCTGCCCGGGTACGGTAGATTTCTAGGGTGACTTCATCCCAGGACCAGACCCCGTATTACATCACCACCGCCATCTCGTACCCCAACGGCCTGCCGCACATCGGCCACGCCTACGAGTTTATTGCCACGGACGCGATGGCGCGCTTCAAGCGCCTCGACGGCGGTGACGTCTTCTTCCTGACCGGTACGGATGAGCACGGCCAGAAGATGCTGCAGACCGCCGAGAAGGAGGGCATCACGCCCCGCCAGCTGGCCCAGCGCAACTCGGACGTCTTCCAGGAGGCCCAGGACGAACTCGGCGTCAGCTACGACCGGTTCATCCGCACTACGGACGCCGACCACCACGACGCCGCGCAGGCGATCTGGCAGCGCATGGAATCCCATGGCGACATCTACCTGGACAAGTACGCCGGCTGGTACTCCGTGCGCGACGAGGCCTTCTACGGCGAGGACGAGACCGAGGTCCGCGAGGACGGCGTGCGCTACGCCACCGAATCCGACACCGAGGTGACCTGGACCGAGGAGGAGTCGTACTTCTTCCGCCTGTCCAACTACCAGGACAAGCTCCTGGAGCTCTACCGCAGCCAGCCCGAATTCGGCGCCCCGCAGTACCGCTTCAACGAGGTCATCCGCTTCGTCGAGGGCGGCCTGAACGACCTGTCCA
Source organism: Arthrobacter sp. (assembly GCA_035571895.1). Classification (GTDB taxonomy): domain Bacteria; phylum Actinomycetota; class Actinomycetes; order Actinomycetales; family Micrococcaceae; genus Arthrobacter_H. The sequence continues at coordinate 3,909 of DATNBS010000246.1, forward strand.
TCTCCCGGACCACCTTCGACTGGGGCATCCCGGTCCCCGGCAACCCGAAGCACGTGATGTACGTGTGGGTCGACGCACTGACCAACTACCTCACCGGCGTCGGATTCCCCGACACGAACTCGGCCTCGTTCCGCAAGTACTGGCCCGCCGACGTGCACGTGATCGGCAAGGACATCTCCCGGTTCCACGCCATCTACTGGCCCGCCTTCCTGATGTCCGCGGGCCTGGAGCTGCCGCGGCGCATCATGATCCACGGCCACCTGCACAACAACGGCGTGAAGATGTCCAAGTCCCTGGGCAACACCGTCGCCCCGGCCGACTGGGTCGAGACGTACGGGCTGGACCAGACCCGCTACTTCCTGCTGCGCGAGGTCCCGTTCGGGGCCGACGGCAACTACAGCCATGACGCGATCGTCGGACGCATGAACGCCGACCTGGCCAACAACCTGGGCAACCTGGCCCAGCGCTCGTTGTCCATGGTCGCCAAGAACTGCGAGGGCAAGGTCCCCACGCCGGGCGACTTCACCGACGACGACCGGACCCTGCTCGACGCCGCCGCGGCCCTGCTGGACCACTCCCGCGACGCCTACTCGCGCCAGGAGTTCAGCAAGGCCCTCGAGGCGACGTGGCACGTCCTGGGCGACACGAACGCCTACTTCGCCGACCAGGCGCCCTGGGTGCTGCGCAAGACGGACACCGCCCGCATGGAGACCGTGCTGTACGTGACCCTCGAGGTCCTGCGCCGGGTCGCCCTGCTGGTGCAGCCGATCATGCCCACCTCGGCCAGCCGCCTGCTGGACGTGCTCGGCCAGGACGGGGGAGCGGCCCGGACCTTCGCCGCCTTCGATTCGGCCATGGAGCCCGGCCACG
>DATNBS010000247.1:0-9008 GCA_035571895.1 Arthrobacter sp.
CAGCAGGTCCCCGACTATGATGCGCGGGGGTTGCCGGTCCATGACCCCGAAGAGGTCGGAAATCCCCAGCGCGGCGCTCATGGTGGCCGTGCCGGCCACGCCGGCGAGCGCCCCGGAGAACGCGCGGTGGACGATGCCTTCATCCCGTTTGCCAGCCATGGGCCATGGTAGGCCCGCACAACGCCGTCCTGGCCAGCCTTTGGGTCGAGTCGACGCCGGACGGAACCGGCACCTCGCCGGGCACCCCCGGATACGGCGGTGGCCCGGGCCGTGGAGCCCGGGCCACCGCTGTATCCGCGGAAACGGATCTAGAGGATCGCGTCGCTGAGGTGGTTCGGGGTGCCGAACCGGTGGGCGGTGACCGAAATGGCCTGTTCACGCAGGAACGGTAGCAACTCGACCCGGCCCGCGGCGACCACCGGATGGTCGTAGACGGCCACGTCGGGCTTGCCCTGGGCCGCGGCGTAGGTATCCCGCGCGGAGGCGCCGATGTAGCGGATCCGGGCCCCCGAGTCCGGTCCGGTCTGGGCGGCCAGCCGGCCCACGCGGGTTGCCCAGGCGGCCTCGTCCTCGACCGCCACCTGCACGCCCTCCGCCCGCAGGGCGGCGAGGACGCGGGCGGGCAGGTCGGCGGACACGCTGACCGTGATGCCCGAGCCCGGGCGTGCACCGGTGCCGGCCCGGCCGCTGATGCCGTGGGTGCTGGTCGCCGCATGGGCGCCGAGGCCGGCGGAGACCACGCGCAGCAGCTCGGCCAGCCCATGGCCCGAGGTGGCCTGCTCGTAGCGGATGGTGACCGGGACGGGACGGTAGCGGAAGACGTTGCGTTCGGCCTGCAGCGCCGAGACGTCCTTCGCCACGCCGAACTCACCGGCCAGCTGGGCGGCGTCGGTGGCGCGGGCACCCTGCAGCCAGGCGAAGTCGTCGGGCTCGATGGCGTTTCCGGACGCCGTGCCGGCGTCGGCCGCGACGATGCCGAGGATGTCGCTGCCGCCGGCGACGTCGGCGTTGGAGCGTTCCGAGGTGTCCGTGCCCGTCGCCGTGCGCACCGTCGCGTGCGAGACGGCGGCGTGGGATTCGGCGGCGGCCATGGCCTCGGCGCTCACCGGGGCATCGGTCCAGGAGCCCATGCCGACCAGGTAGTTCGGGCCGCCGGCCTTGGTCCCGGCACCGACGGCCGATTTCTTCCACCCACCGAACGGCTGGCGGCGCACGATGGCGCCGGTGATGCCGCGGTTGATGTAGAGGTTGCCGGCCTGGACGTTGTCGAGCCAGTACGCCAGCTCCTCCGGGTCCAGCGAATGCAGCCCGGAGGTGAGCCCGTAGTCGATGTCGTTGACGATGCCGACCGCTTCCTCGAGCGTCTCGGCGGTCATGACGCCCAGGATCGGACCGAAGTACTCGGTCAGGTGGTATTCGGAGCCGCGCTGCACGCCCGAACGCACGCCCGGGCTCCACAACGTGCCGGAGTCGTCGAGCTGGCGCGGCTGCAGCACCCACTGCTCGCCGGGACCCAGGGTGGTCAGCCCGCGCAGCAGCTTGCCCTGCGCCGGTTCGATGACCGGGCCCATCTGGGTCCCGGCGTCCACCGGGTAGCCGACCTTCAGCGACCGGACGGCGTCGACGAGCTGGCTGTGGAAGCGCCGCGAGGTGGCCACTGAGCCGACGAGCACCACCAGCGAGGCAGCGGAGCACTTCTGTCCGGCGTGCCCGAAGGCCGAGGCGACCACGTCGCGGGCGGCCAGGTCCAGGTCGGCCGACGGGGTGACGATGATGGCGTTCTTCCCCGAGGTCTCGGCCAGCAGTGGCAGGTCCTGGCGGAAGGAGCGGAACAGTTCGGCGGTCTCGTAGCCGCCGGTGAGGATCAGCCGGTCGACGCTGGGGTGGGAGACCAGCCGGGTGCCGAGGTCGCGTTCGGAGAGCTGGACGTAGGAGAGCAGGTCCCGACCGATCCCGGCGGCGTCGAGCGCCTCCCAGATGGCCTCGACCATGACGGCACCCGAACGGGCGGCCTGCTTGGCCGGTTTGATCACGACGCCGGATCCGGCCGCGAGTGCCGACAGGGTGGAACCGGCGGGGATGGCGACCGGGAAGTTCCACGGCGGGGTGACCACGGTCAGCCGCGAGGGGATGTAGGTGGCGCCGTCCACGTCGTCGAGCGCCCGGGCGGACTCGGCGTAGAAGTGGGCGAAGTCGATGGCCTCGGAGACCTCGGGGTCGCCCTGGTCAAGCGTCTTACCGCATTCGGCGGCCATGACCTCCAGCAGCTCGGCGCGGCGGGCGGCCAGCCGTTCGCCGGCGTGGTGCAGGACGGCGGCGCGTTCGGCACCGCTGAGCTTCCCCCAGGCCTCGGCGGCGGCGTGGGTCGCGGCGACGACGTCGTCGACCTGCCCGGTGGTGGTCAGCGTGTGCGCCTCGATCGTCGCGGTGCCCAGCGTGGAGCCGGGGACCCGGGCGAGGATGCCGGCGCCCCAGGCCCGGTTTCCGGGCAGGTCGGGGTCGGTGTCCGGGGTGTTGGCGAACCCGCGTGCCCCGGAGGCGAGTTCGGCGACCTCGGTGGCGGCGGCATCGGCGTCGTACTCGCGGCGGTCCTGGACCCGGTTGGGGGCCGGGACCATGTCGCCGAGGTCCTCGAGGGAGGCGAGGAAGCGCTGCTTCTCGCGTTCGAACAGGGCCTCGTTGCCGTCGAGCTCGAAGACCGCGGACATGAAGTTCTCCTGGCTCGCCCCCTCCTCGAGGCGGCGGATCAGGTAGGCGATGGCGACGTCGAACTCGCCGGGGTGGACCACCGGGGTGTAGAGCAGCAGGGAGCCGACGTCGGCCTTGACGGCAGCGGCCTGGCCGGTGGCCATGCCCAGCAGCATCTCGAAGTCCAGCCCCTCGGTGACGCCGCGGGCCTGGGCCAGCAGGTGGGCCAGGGCGATGTCGAACAGGTTGTGCCCGGCCACCCCCAGGTGGACATGGGCGATATGTTCCGGGCGCAGCGCGTAATCCAGCACAGATTTGTAGGAGGTATCGGTGGCCTGCTTGGAGTGCCACGTGGCGGTGGGCCAGCCGTGGATGTCGGCCTCCATGATCTCCATGGGCAGGTTCGCGCCCTTGACCAGGCGGACCTTGACCGGGGCGCCACCGGCGGCGACCCGGTCCGCGGCGAACTCCTGGAGGGTGATCATGGCCGACAGGGCGTCGGGCAGGTACGCCTGCAGCACGATCCCCGCCTCGACGTCGCGGAACTCGTCCATCGAGAGCAGCCGCATGAAGACGGCCATCGTCAGGTCGAGGTCCTTGTACTCCTCCATGTCCAGGTTGATGAACTTGCGCGGTGAGGCGTCGCGGGCGATCCGGTAGAGCGGGGCGAGCTTGTCCACGATGTGCCCGACGGCCTCGTCGAAGGCCCAGTGGTTGTGCGGGGCGACGGTCGAGGAGACCTTGATGGAGACGTAGTCCACGTCGGGACGGCGCAGCAGGCGGGCGGTGCCCTCCAGCCGGCGGCCGGCCTCCTTTTCGCCCAGGATGGCCTCGCCGAGCAGGTTGATGTTCAGCCGGACGTCGTCCTGCTTGATCTTCGCGATGGCCGGCCCGAGCTTGGCGTCGGTGGCGTCGACGATCAGGTGGCCGACCATCTCGCGGAGCACGCGGCGGGCGATGGGGATGACCAGACCGGGGACCACCGGGGCCATGGCACCGCCGAGGGCGACGGCGGAACGCATGTACCAAGGCAGGAAGCCGGGGACCTTGGGGGCCAGGGACCGCAGGTTGCGGGCGGCCACGTGCAGGTCCTCGGGACGGATGACGCCGTCGACGAACCCGACGGTGAAGTCCAGGCCGTTCGGGTCCTTCAGCACGCCGGCGAGTTGGCGTGCGGATCCATCGACGGGCTGTTTGGAGCCCTCGACGAGCCAATGGCGGACCAGGGCAACGGCGTCGTCGGCGAGGTCCTTCGGGGAAGCGGTGGTGTCCGGCGCGGCGGACGGGGAAGCGGTGGTCACTCCGGTGGTGCTCCTAGCGGAAATCCGGCCGGAACCTTCCGGCCTGCACGGCATGGGGCAGTCCCCCACGGATTCAGTATCCGGCCGTCATGTATTAAGTAAAAGCAACGATTAGTGAAGAATGGCGTGAAGCAAAAGTAACGATTCCGGGGCGAGGGGAAGGTGGTGTCCGTGCTTGAGGTCAGACGGCTGCGCCTGCTGCGGGAAATGAGCATCCGCGGCACGGTCGCCGGGGTCGCCGCCGCCCTGAACTACAGCCCGTCGGCCGTGTCCCAGCAGCTGGCACTCCTCGAGAAGGAGACGGGCGTGGAGCTCCTGCGGCGCAGCGGGCGCCGCCTCCAGCTCACCCCCCAGGCCCAGGTCCTCGTCGCGCACACCACCGAACTGCTCGAATCCCTCGAACGTGCCGAGACCGCGCTGGCCAGCACCCTGCCGCTGGTCTCCGGGACGGTCCGCCTGGCCACCTTCCAGACCGCGGCGCTGGCCCTGCTGCCCCGTACCCTGCGGCGCCTGCGCACCGAGCACCCGCACCTGCGGGTGGAGGTGGTCCAGCACGAACCCGAAACGGCACTGCACGAGACCTGGGCCCGTGACTTCGACCTGGTCGTGGCCGAACAGTACCCGGAACACGCCGCTCCCCACTACGCCGAACTGGACCGCGAGATCCTCACGCACGATGACATCCGCCTGGCCCTGCCCGCCCACGACGCGCCCGCGGAATTCGACCGGGTGTCCGGCTTGCGGGAGGCAGCTTCCCTGCCCTGGGTGATGGAGCCCCATGGGGCCGCCTCACGCCACTGGGCGGAGCAGGCCTGCCGGCTGGCCGGATTCGAACCCGACGTCCGGTACGAGACGGCCGACCTCCAAGCCCACATCGGCCTCGTGGAATCGGGCAACGCCGTCGCCCTGCTGCCCGACCTGGTGTGGGCGCAGCGCGCACCGACCGTCCGGCTCGCGGACCTGCCCGGCCGTCCGCAACGCTCCATCTTCACCTCGATGCGCCACTCCAGCGCCGGCCATCCAGGCATCGATGCCGTCCGCCGGGCGCTGGCGCACGAGGTGGAGACCCTGTCCCCGGGCAACCAATAGAGTGGTCACGAAAAGGTCACGGCCCCGTGACCGCGCTCACACGGATCCTGAACCGGGTGCCATACTCGGGGGACCACTCACGCGCATCGCCCGGTATCCGTTGACCTGCTTTCCGGACGCACCCCTCCGGGACCACACACCCGGACCACCTTTGACCCACCGGACCATTGAGGAACATCATGTCTGACCATGCTTTCCAGCTACTGGCCATCGCCGTCTACTTCGCCGGCATGTTGGCCATCGGCTACTTCGCGTTCCGTCGCACCAGCGACCTGGACGACTACATGCTGGCCGGCCGCGGCCTGAAACCGGGTGTCGCCGCCCTGTCGGCGGGGGCTGCCGACATGTCCGGCTGGCTGCTGATGGGTCTGCCCGGGGCCATCTACGCCTCCGGCCTGATCGAGGCGTGGATCGCGATCGGCCTGACCATCGGCGCCTGGCTGAACTGGAAGTTCGTGGCGCCGCGCCTGCGCTCCTACACGGAGGTGTCGCAGAACGCGATCACCATCCCGAGCTTCTTCGAGAAGCGGCTGAAGGACAACCGCCACCTGCTGCGCATCGGCGCCTCGCTGGTCATCCTGGTCTTCTTCACCTTCTACGTCTCCTCCGGCATGGTCGCCGCCGGCAAGTTCTTCGAGAGCAGCTTCGGCTGGAACTACTTCCTCGGGTTGGGCCTCGTTGCCGTCGTGACCCTGGTCTACACGCTGTTCGGCGGATTCCTCGGCGCGACCCTCACCGATGTGGCCCAGGGCCTGCTGATGTTCGCTGCCCTGATCGCCGTCCCCATCGTCGCCCTCGTCCAGACCGGCGGGATCGGGAAGACCATCGACCGGATGCAGAGCGTCAACCCCGATGCCCTGAACCTGTTCACCCGCTCCGAGGGCCAGAGCGGATGGCTGCTGGCCGTGGCCATCTTCTCCACGGCGGCCTGGGGACTGGGCTACTTCGGCCAGCCGCACATCATCGTCCGTTTCATGGCGCTGCGCACCCCCGCCGACGCCACGGCGGGCCGCCGCATCGGCATCGGCTGGATGATCCTCACGGCCATTGGGGCCATCTGCACCGCGCTGATCGGCGTCGCCTACTTCGCCGACAACCCCCTGGAAAACGGCAAGGAGGAGACGGTCTTCCTGCTGCTGAGCCAGATCTTCTTCCACCCGTTCATCGCCGGGCTGGTGCTGGCCGCGGTCCTGGCGGCCATCATGTCCACGATGTCCTCGCAGCTGATCGTCACCTCCTCGGCCCTCGTCGAGGACCTCTACAACATCGTGGGCCGCAAGTCGACGCCGAAGAAGGAGGTCATCCTCGGCAGGACCGGCGTGCTGATCGTCGCGGTCATCGCGTTCCTCATCGCCCTGGACCGCGAGGCCACCATCCTGGAACTGGTGTCCTTCGCCTGGGCCGGATTCGGCGCCGCCTTCGGCCCGGTCGTCCTGCTGAGCCTGTACTGGCGCAAGCTCAGCGCCACCGGCGCCTTCTCCGGCCTGGTCGTCGGCGCAGCAACGGCGTTCATCTGGGGCAAGATCCCGGTGCTGCACGATGCCATGTACGAGATCGTCCCCGGCTTCATCCTCAACGTGGTCGTCGCCGTCGTCGTCTCCCGCTTCACCTACAAGCACAACCCGGTGATCGAGGAGGAGTTCTCCGCCATGGAGGCCCAGGTCAACGGCAAGCAGGCCACAGCCGTCCGTAAATGACCGCCAGCTGACCACGAGCTGACCGGCGCGTCTCCACCGCCGCTACGGTGGGTCAGGGCCCCGGACCCGGCAGTGCCGGCCGGGGCCCTGCCGTGTCGGGCGCCAGGCCGTGTCCGGCGCCGGGCCGGCGCGGCAGTCGATGCCGGCTTTCGCCCCGCCAACCATCGCCACCGGTGCGGTACGCTCAAGCCCATGGCAGAGCAGACACCCCCGGCAGACCACGCCCCGACGGGCACCGCCGCAGCCGGACCCCGCAGCCAGGACACCACGGGCTCCCCCGACGTGGCCGACGACTTCGTCGTCCGCGCACACCGGACGGCCTCCGGCCTCGCCTATACCAGCACCACCGGCCGGATGGTCCTGCGGCGCGAGGAGAACTCGGACGGAACCTCCAGCGGCCACCTGCCCAAGGCCGAGATCTTCCTCGTCGCCTACACCGCCGACCGGCCGGACGGGCAGGGCGAAGACGGGCAAGACGCGGACGCGCAGCCAAGCGACGGACCACAAGCCGTCCACCAGCCGAACCCCCGCCCGGTCGTCTTCGCCTTCAACGGCGGCCCGGGCTCGGCCAGCCTCTGGCTGCACCTGGGCCTGCTGGGTCCGCGCCGGGTGGACAGCGGCGACGTCGGCGCCATGACACCCCCGCCCTACGCGCTGGTGGACAACGAGGAGTCCCTGCTCGAACACGCCGACCTGGTCGTCATCGACCCGGTCGACACCGGCTACTCGCGGGTGGTCGACGGCGGCAAGACCGACGAGTTCCACGCCTTCATCGAGGACCGCGACCTGGTCGCCGAGGTCATCCGGCTGTGGACCAGCCGCAACGGCCGGTGGCTCTCGCCCAAGTACCTTGTCGGCGAAAGCTACGGCACCCTGCGCGCGGTGGCCGTGGCCCGCCGGCTCTACGACGCCCATGGCCTGGCCGTGAACGGTCTGGGGCTGATCAGCACCGTCCTGAACCTCTCCACCCTGGACTTCCAGCCCGGCAGCGACACCCCCTATGCGCTGCACCTACCCACCTACGCGGCCATCGCCCACCACCACGGCCGCCACGGCAACCGCCCCCTCGCCGAGGTCGTCCGCGACGCCCAGGACTACGCCTCCGGCGACTACGTCCTGGCCCTGCACCTGGGCAGCCGCCTGACCAAGCGCAAGCACGACGCCGTCGTGCGCCACCTCGCCGAGCTGACCACCCTGTCCGAGGCCTTCATCCGCCGCACCAACCTGCGCTGGGACTACATGGAGTTCGCCACCGAGCTGCTGCGCGACGACGGCCTGCTGGTCGGGCGCATCGACGGGCGGTTCACCGCCCAACCGCCGCGCGCCCAGGAGTCCCATACGTGGGAGGACCCGAGCATGCGGGCCATCACCGGCCCCTACGCCGCGGCCATCAACCACTATGTCCGCGCGGAACTGGGCTACGAGTCGGACCTGCCCTACGAGGTCCTGACCGGCCGGGTGCATCCGTGGAGCTACCGCACGTTCGAGGGCGCCCCGGTCGACGTCTCAGGCGACCTCGAGCGGCTGATGGTCGACCTGCCGGACCTGCGCGTGCACGTGGACTACGGCTACTTCGACGGTGCGACCCCGTTCGCCGCCACCGAGTACACGTGGGCGCACCTCCGGCTGCCCGAACAGGCCCGCAGCCGGTTCTCGCACCACTACCACGAGGCCGGGCACATGATGTACCTGAACAACGCGTGCCGCCTCACCCAGTCCGCCGCCCTGGCCGACTTCGTCTCCGCGCCCTGACACCCGATCCGCTGCCGACCTGCGCTCATGGTCCCAAAGAGTTGCATCGCATGGGGGGCGTCAATACGCTGGGGAAGCCGAACACACCGGGGGCTCCCGTTCCCGGCGGCAGAAACCCCACCGTGGCGTGGGGACACAAGGAGGAGAGACATATGGGTTTCCTGGGATTTCTACTTCTCGGACTGATCTGCGGGGCCATCGCCAAGGCGATCCTGCCCGGAAGGCAAGGTGGCGGCTGGATCGCCACCCTGATTCTGGGTGTCATCGGCGCCCTTCTCGGAGGCTGGATCGGCGGTGCCGTTGCCGGCGCTGAAATGAACGAGTTCTTCAGCCTTTCCTCATGGATCTGGGCCATCATCGGTTCGCTGATCGTCCTGGTGATCTGGGGCTTCATCACCAAGCGCCGCACGGCCTGACCGCGCGACGCAGCCACGCAGGGGGCGGCCATCCCATACGGGGGTGGCCGCCCCCCTGCGCGTCC
>DATNBS010000248.1:0-11414 GCA_035571895.1 Arthrobacter sp.
ACGTGGCGATCGCCCTGGGCAACAAGCTGGCCAACGTCCCCCTGCGGGGCGGTGAGGCCGCATACCTCACCCTGGCCTCCAGTGGAACCGCGATCCAGCCGGTCCGCGTCGGGGACTGCACCTATGCCGCCTGGCAGGGCAGCGCCGAATACCTGCGGGACTGCGAGGACGACGGACAGGACGTCTCCCGGCAGGTCCCCGAGATGCCCAGCACCGCGGAACTGAAATTCCGGGTCAACCGCGACGTCGTCGTCCTCAACGACGTGACCTCCGGCCAGGTGTGGCTGGTCAACGACGGCATGCAGATCGTCAGCAACTGGAGCGACCTGGAACCACCCAAGGGCAAGGGCGAGGCGAAGAAGGAGGACTCGAAGGAGATCACCGACGCCATCGAGCTGCCCAACCGGACCGAGGACAACAAGACCCCGGTCACCAAGCCCGACGACTTCGGCGTCCGGGCCGGCCGCACCACCGCATTGCCGGTCCTGTTCAACGACGTCGACCCCGACGGCGACCTGCTGACCGCCTCGCTGGAAGGCAAGCAGCCCTCGATCGGCACCCTGCAGCAGATCCACGACGGCACCGGCTTCCAGCTGGTCGTCCCCGACGACGCCACCGGCCGGACCTCCTTCACCTACAAGGCCGATGACGGTCGCGGTGGTCATGCGACCGGCACCGCCACCGTCCATGTGGTCCCCGAGGATGAGAACCACAAGCCCACCCAGGAACGCGTCACAACCTTGCGGGTCCAACAAGGCGGGTCCATCACCCAGGACATCCTCAGCGATTGGAAGGATCCAGACGGTGACGACCTCCAACTCCTGGGCGGCTCGAGCGAGGACAAGGACATCGTCCGCGTCCGTCCCGACGGGGCGCTGACCTTCCAGGACAACGGCAAGAAGGTCGGCCGCAAGGAAGTCACGGTCCAGGTCTCCGACGGCCGGGAAGGGGCACAAGGCCGGGTCATCGTCGAAGTCCTCCCGAAGTCGGCCACGCCACCGGTGACCGCCACGGACCACGTGACCGCCAACGTCGGGGAGGAGGTGACCTTCTCCCCGCTGGAGAACGACGACGACCCCAGCGGCACCGAATTGCGGCTGGCCAACGTCGAATCCGTGAACGGGCTGGAGCTGAAGAGCAACTCGGATACCGGCACGGTCACGATCCGCGGGCAACGCACCGGGACCTTCTACGCGAAGTACGTCGCCACCAATGGGCCCGCCAGCGCACCCGGCCTGATCCGGATCGACGTGAAGGACCCCGAGCAGAACTCCGGCAACCCCGTGGCCGTCCGCGACGTGGCCCTGCTGCCGGCCGGCCAGGACGTCCTGGTCAACGTGCTGGGCAACGATTCCGACCCCGCGGGCGGGGTCCTGGTCCTCACCGGCGCCGATGTCCCGGCAGATGCACCCTTCACCGTGTCCGTCGAGCGCAACAGCTTCGTCCGCGTCACCGACGTGCGCGGCCTGACCGAGCCGATGAAGGTCGACTACACGGTCTCCAACGGCAACGGCGTCTCCACCGGAGAGATCAACGTCATCCCCGTGCCCGCCCCGCCGAAGCTCGACCCGCCCCGCCCGAACCCCGATGACGTCGTCGTCCGCGCCGGCGATGTCGCGACCGTGGACGTGCTGGAGAACGACATCCACCCCAACGGCGCCGAACTCACCCTGCGGCCCGACCTGAAGGAAGCCGACCAGCTCGGCACCGGATCCCTGGTCAGCGTGGCGGATGATACGGTCCGCTTCCGCGCCGGCGAATTCGACGGCAAACCCCACACCGTCTCCGCCGTCTACACGGTGGCGGGCCCGGACGGGCAGGAAGCCAACGCCCGCGTGACCTTCCACGTCCAACCCGTCGACGTCGCGTCCAACGCCCCGCCCTCGCCGGAACAGGTGACCGGCCGCGTGTTCGCCGGCGGCACCACGGCCATCCAGGTCCCGCTCGGCGGCATCGACCCCGATGGCGACTCGGTGACCCTCGTGCAACTCGGCGGCGCCCCGAAGCTCGGCTCCGCCAAGGTCAAGGGCTCCTCCATCGAGTACACCGCCAGCAACACCGCCTCCGGCACCGACGTCTTCTCCTACGTGGTCGAGGACCGGCTCGGCGCCCGTGCCACCGGCACCGTCATGGTCGGCGTGGCCCCGCTGTCGTCGGAGAACAACCCGCCGGTGGCCGTCAACGACTCCATCACCGTCCGCCCGGACCGCCCCGTCGCGGTGGATGTCATGTCCAACGACACCGACCCCGACGGCGACCGCATCACGCTCGTCGATGACCTGCGCGCCTCGGACGGCGTCGACGCCCAGGTCGTCAACGGACGCATCCAGGTGACCTCGCCGAAGGAAAAGGGCTCCCTGTCGATCCGCTACAACATCTCCGACGGCCGCGGCGGCACCGACAGCGCCACGCTGACCGTCGAGGCCGATCCGGAGGCAAAGCTCCTGGCCCCGATCGCCCGCGACGACCGCGCCTCGCTGCAGGAAACCGTCGGCAAGGACGAGGTCACCCTCCCCATCCTCGACAACGACGAGGACCCCGACGGCCGGACCGACGACCTGGAGATCTCCCTGCCGGACAAGCCGGGATCGGCCACCGTGACCGGCAACAACCAGCTCAAGGTCAAGGTCGGCGACAAGTCCCAGGTGATCGCCTACACGATCACCGACCAGGACGACCTGACGTCCACGGCCTTCGCCATCGTCCCCGGCGCCGGCGGTGCCCGCCCGGTCCTGCGCAGCGACAAGGCCCAGGAGATCATGGCGGGGGAGACCCTCAAGCTCGACCTCGGCGAACTGGTCAAGGTCCGCGACGGACACAAGCCGCGCCTCACCGAGGAGAACAAGGTCACGTCGGTCCCCGAGAACGACGGCGAACTGGTCAAGTCCGCCACGGAACTCACCTTCAGGGCCGACAAGGAATACTCCGGCCCCGCGTCCGTGACCGTCGAAGTCACCGACGGCTCCGGCCCCGATGACCGCGACGGGCTCACCAGCGTCCTCTCCATCCCGATCAAGGTGCTGCCGCGCCCGGAGGACAACAAGCCACCGACCATCCAGTCCAATTCCCTGGACGTTGCCCAGGGCGAGGATGCCGCCCGGCTGGACCTGCGCCAGATCGCCAGCGACCCGGACCAGGACGACGCCGGAAAGCTCAAGTTCTCCGTGGGCGAGCAGAACATCGACGGGGTGAAGGTCGGCCTCGCCGACGGCCACATCCTCACCGCCGAAGCCGACGCGAACACGCCCAAGGGTACTAAGGGATCCGTCAAGGTCTCCGTCACCGACGGACACAATGACCCCGTCTCGGCGAACATCTCCCTCACCGTCCTGGCCTCCACCCGAGAGATGCCCGTCGCCAACAAGGACACCGTCGCCGACGCACACCAGGGACGGACCGAAATCGTCGACGTGCTGGCGAACGACCACAACCCCTATCCGGAAAAGGGCCCGCTGAAGATCACCGACGCCTTCTCCGGAAACGGCGGCACGAATGGCGACGGCTCGGTCTCCATCGCCGGCGACAAGCTGAAGATCACCCCGAATGACACGTTCGTGGGCACCATGACCGTCCAGTACACGATCGGGGACGTGACCGAGGACCCGGACCGCCGCGTCAACGGCACGGTCACCCTGAACGTCAAGGGCAAGCCGGATGCCCCCGGCCTGCCGCTGGTCGAGTCGACGGGGGACTCCAAAGCCGTGCTCAGTTGGGACGCCCCGTCGAACAACGGAGCTCCCATCGAGTCCTACACGGTCTCCGGCGACGGCGTGAAGCAGACGTGCCAAACGACCACCTGCACGATCACGGGCCTGGAGAACGACCACGTGTACAACTTCACCGTCACTGCCACCAACGCGGTGGGCGAGTCCGAAGCCTCCGCCGCTTCGGCCGACGCCCGCCCGGATGTCGAACCGGAACAGCCGGGGGCCCCATCGGCGAAGTCCGGGGACGAACAAGCCACGGTCACGTGGGACAAACCGGTCAGCCGTGGTTCGGCCGTCACCGACTACACCCTCGAGATCTCGCCGGCTCCGGCGACCGGAGTCAGCCAGGTCTCCGGGATCAAGGCAACCAGCCACACGTGGAAGGGATTGGCGAACGGCGTCTCCTACCAGTTCCGCGTCCAGGCCCGGAACAAGGCCGACAAACCGTCGCAGTGGAGCAGCTATTCGGCATCGGTGATCCCGGCGGGCAAGCCGTTCCAGCCAACCGCCCCCACCGCTGTCCGGGCGGAGTCGGCGGTCAATGGCGGCGTCGTGAACGTGAACTGGAGCGAGCCGGACAACAACGGTGCTCCCATTCAGGGGTACACGCTGAAGGTCTTCGAAGGTGGATCCACGGTGCGGAGCATTTCGTCGACGGCTACGCAGCAGACCGTGACCGGCTTGAAGACGACGGGCTCCTACAGCTTCTCCGTACTGGCGAAGAACAAGGTCGGCACCTCGCCCGAGAGCGGGCGCTCGACCGCAGTCACCCCCTACGGCAAGCCGCTCAAGGTCGGGAAGGTCACCGCCACGGCCACCGGGACCAGCGGCCAGGTGAAACTGGACTTCAGTGAAGCGCCATCCAACGGCTCCGCCGTCCGGGACTACCGGTACAAGGCCGACAACGGTGCCTGGCAGTCCTTCGGCAACAGGACATCGGGAATCATCTCGTCACAGAACGGGGCATCGCATAGCTGGCAGGTTGCCGCAGTCAACGCGGCTGGCCAGGGCCCCGCTGGCACGTCCAATTCGACGAGCGCCTTCGGCCCGCCGAAGGACGCGGCCAATGCCAGTGGTTCGGGCGGCAAGAAGACCGTGAAGTTCAATTGGAACCGCACCGCTTCGGCCTACAACAACGGCCGGGGAACGGCGCTCTCCGCCACGGTGAACAAGGGGAAGCTGGACAAGTCGACCGGCCAGGTTACGGGACTCGGTGACAGCGACACCGTGACGTTGACGGTGACCGCGACCACGAAGCTCAATCCCGGCGACCCCTCGAGCGCTTCAAGCAGCAGGTCGTGGACCGCGCAGGCCAAGACCGACCCACCGCCACCACCGCCCGCGCCGAAGAAGCGCGTCGTGCTCACCCGCGGTCCCAAGGTGCCGTCCGGCGATTGCCAAGGATCGCAAAATTGCTACAAATACCATGTGGAAGCCTACGATTTCCCGGATGGCACCTATGAAGGAAAATGCATGGCCCAAACCAACCATCAAATCGGGTCCACCAAGTACGGGTTGAGGGTCAGCGGCGGCCGATTCAGCGGCGACTACTCGTGCTGGGTCACCCCCGGGGCCGTCAACGGGGCTCCCTTCTATGCGCTCTTCGGCGGAGTGAAATCCAATGAAACCAACTTCTAGAGCTCACCGACGATTCACCACCAGTTCTCCGAGGGGAAACGCATGACGACGACCATGACCACCGACCAGGCCGAATGGTTTGCCGGAACGTTCGAGAAGCTGGCCGCCAACGTGGGCCAGGCCGTGCTCGGCAAGCAGGACGTGATCAAGCTGATCCTCACGGCCATGCTCTCCGAGGGCCACGTGCTGCTGGAAGACGCCCCTGGAACCGGTAAGACGATGCTGGCCCGCTCGCTGGCGGCCACCGTGCAGGGGACGAACTCGCGCATCCAGTTCACCCCCGACCTGCTGCCTTCCGACGTCACCGGCATCACCATCTACGACCAGAAGACCCAGCTCTTCGAGTTCCACCAGGGCCCGATCTTCGCCAACATCGTCCTGGCCGACGAGATCAACCGCGCGTCGCCGAAGACCCAGTCCGCGCTGCTCGAGGTCATGGAGGAGGCCCGCGTCAGCGTGGACGGCAAGACCTACACGCAGGACCGCCCCTTCATGGTCATCGCCACCCAGAACCCCATCGAACAGGCCGGCACGTACCGGCTTCCGGAAGCCCAGCTGGACCGGTTCCTCATCAAGACCTCCATCGGCTACCCGGACCGTGAATCCACCGTCCGGCTGCTTTCCGGGGCCGCGACCCGCGACCGTTCACTGGCCCTGAAGCCGATCATCACCACCAGCGCCATCGCCGACATGGCCGACCTGGCCACCACCACCCACGTGGACGACGCGGTGCTGCACTACATCGCCGAACTGACCGAGCAGACCCGCGAGGCCCCCGAAACCCGCTTGGGCGTCTCCGTCCGCGGCGCCCTGGCGATGGTCCGCGCGGCCAAGGTCTGGGCCGCCTCCGAGGGCCGGAACTACGTGCTGCCCGACGACGTGAAGGAGCTCGCGCCCTTCGTCTGGACGCACCGGTTCGTGATGGACCCCGAAGCCGAGTTCTCCGGTGCCACCGCCGGCTCCGTGCTCACCCGCGTCCTGGCCGAGACCGCCGCCCCCCAGCAGCGCTCCGGCGCCGCCGTCTAGGCGCGGGCGAAAGGCATCCCACCCGGCATGAGCACCCCCACCCAAGCGCCCGGACGCCGCGCGGACCGCAGCACGCCGGCGAACCGGCCCGGAGGCGAACCGGCCCGGCGGCGGTCCCGGCGCGGCAGTCGCCGCGCGCCCGCAGCACAGCGCTCCCGCCTGCACCCCACCTCGCTATCGGCCGAGATCGCCCAGCTGGTCCGCCTCGAGGTGGCCCCGGCCTGGCAGCGCATCTCCGGATGGACCGCGCACCGCCTGGAGCCGGCCACCGAGGTGGTGAGCCCGCTGGGGTGGCTGCTGGCCGCCGTCGTGCTGGTCCTGGCGGTGCTCGGAGGGGTCTTCGGCTGGCAGGAGGCCAAGGTCGCCGCGCTGATGGGCGCGCTGCTGCTGCTGCTGGCGATCGCGTTCATCCTAGGCCGCTCGGTGTACCGGGTATCGCTGGACCTGAACCGCACCCGGGTCGCGGTCGGCGACCGCGCCGTGGGCGGGATGGACGTGCAGAACGCTTCGCCCAAGACGCTGCTGCCGGTGTCGATGGAACTGCCCGTGGGCGCGTCCACCGCGTTCTTCCGGATCCCGCGGCTGGCCCCGCAGGCCACGCACGACGAGCTGTTCACCATCCCCACGCACCGCCGCGCCGTCATCCAGGTCGGCCCCGTGCGCTCCATCCGGCAGGATCCCTTCGGGCTGCTGCGCCGGCAGGTGAAGTGGACCGAGGCGCAGGACCTGTTCGTGCACCCGCGCACCACGGCCCTGGGCGCCACCAGTTCCGGGTTCATCCGCGACCTGGAGGGCCAGCCCACCCGCGACCTGTCCTCCTCCGACGTCTCCTTCCACGCCCTGCGCGACTACGTCCCGGGCGATGACCGCCGGCACATCCACTGGAAGACCACCGCCCGCACGAACGAGCTGATGGTGCGCCAATTCGAGGAGACCCGCCGCTCCCACCTGGCCATCGCGCTGTCCTCGAACACGGCGGAGTACACCTCGGAGGACGACTTCGAACTCGCCGTCTCCGCCGCGGCGTCCATCGGCCTGCAGGCCGTGCGCGAGCAGCGCAACCTCTCCGTGCTCACCCAGGCCGGACCGGTGCGCACCGAAACCGGCCGGAACCTGCTCGACGACCTCACCCGCGTCGAGGGCAAGCCGCGGCGCAGCGACCTGGTGGACCTCTCGCGCACCACCGCGGACACCGTGCCCAACGCCTCCGTCTTCTTCCTGGTCACCGGCCCGGTCGCCACGCCCTCGGACCTGCGCCGGGCCGGCACCCACGTGCCCGTCGGGGTCCGCGCCTTCGCCGTGCGCTGCGGGACCGGCCTGGAACCGGCCCGGGCCACCATCGGCGACCTCACCGTCGTCACCGTCGGGGACCTGTCCGAACTGCCGCTGATCCTGCACCAGGTGGCCTCGTGAACGACCTGCCGACGACCCTGCGCTCCCACCTGCCCACCGCCCGCCGCGCCGTCGACGCCGCCGTCCTGCTCGTCTGCCTGGCCCTGGGCGTGCTGGGCCTGCACGCCGCGTTCGGCGGCAACGGCCGCTACCTTGCCGCCGGGCTCGGCGGCGCCGTGCTGGGCCTGCTGCTGGCCCACTGCATCGTGCGCTACCGGCTCGGGTTCCTGCCCGCCGCCGGGATCGGCATCGGCGCCTACCTGCTGCTGGGCACCGCCCTGGCCACCCCCGCCGAGGCCATCGCCGGCGTCGTGCCGACCCTGGAATCGCTGCGCATCCTGCTGGCCGGGGTCGTGCTCGCGTGGAAGGACGTGCTCACCGTCGCCCCGCCGGTCGGCATCCG
Source organism: Arthrobacter sp. (assembly GCA_035571895.1). Lineage (GTDB taxonomy): Bacteria > Actinomycetota > Actinomycetes > Actinomycetales > Micrococcaceae > Arthrobacter_H. The sequence goes on from DATNBS010000248.1 coordinate 8,167, forward strand.
CGCCGGCATGCTGGTGGTCCCGTTCCTCAGCGCCTACCTCACCGCCCTGGTCGCCGGTCTGCTCGCCTGGCGGCTGCGCTCGCCCTTCTGGAGCACGATCCCGGTCACCGCGATGTTCATCATCGGGATCGCCTTCGGCACCCGGGACGTTCCGCTGCCGTTGCTGCGCGGGCTGGTGCTGGTCATGGCCCTGGTCTGCTGGCTGGCCTGGCGCCACCAGGTGGACCGCGCGGTCGGCCCCGAAATGCAGTCATTGCACGACGGCGGTGCCACCCCACTCGCCCGGACCGGGCTGCTGCGCCGGGTCGGGATGGGCGCGGTGGTGCTGCTGGCCGCCGGCGGGCTCACCGCGGTGGCGGCCCCGATGCTGCAGGCGGGCGAGCAGCGCCAGGTGCTCCGCGACGCCGTCGTGCCCCCGATCGACCTCTACGACTACCCCAGCCCGTTGATGCGCTTCCGCACCTACGTCAAGGACCAGGCCGAGGAACCACTGCTCTCGGTCTCCGGCCTGCCCGAGGGCCAGCGGATCCGCCTGGCCGCCCTGGACACCTACGACGGCATGGTCTTCAACGTGGACCCGCGCTCCGGCGGGAACTTCACCCCCGTCGGCGACCTCTCCAACATCAACGCCACGGCCGCCGACGACCCGCTGCGCTCCCGGGGCACCCTGGACGTCACCATCGAGGGCTACGACGGCGTCTGGGTCCCCGGAGGCGGCAAGCTGCTGGGCCTGGACGTCTCCGGCGACGGCGCCGCGAACCTGGCCGGTTCCCTGTTCTACAACGACGACGCCGAGACCGCCCTGTCGACCACCGGGCTGCACCGCGGGGACCACTACACCGCACAGGTGGAGTTCCCCGTTCAGGTCGACCGCAAGAAGCTTGAGGCCCAGGGGCTCTCCGAGATCACCATGCCCAAGCTGGCCAACGTCCCGCAGGTGGTCTCCGGCAAGGCAGCCGACATGGCGGGGGACGGGCGCACCGCCGTCGAACGGGCCGCGGCCATGGAGGGCATCCTCCACGAGACCGGCTACTTCTCCAACGGCAAGGAGAACGAGGTGCCCTCCCTCTCCGGGCACGGGGCCGCCCGCATCGCCGCCCTGCTGGACGCCGACTCGATGATCGGCGACGACGAGCAGTACGCCGCGGCGATGGCCCTCATGGCGCGCGACCAGGGCATGCCCGCCCGGGTGGTCATGGGGTTCTACCCGGAGAAGTACAACCCCTCCGGCACCGTGCAGCTCACCGGCGCCGACGTGCACGCCTGGGTGGAGATCGCGTTCGAGAACGTCGGCTGGGTGGCCTTCAACCCGACCCCCGACAAGGACAAGGAACCGACCCCGCCGCAGCAGGAACCCCAGTCGGTCCCGCAGCCGCAGGTGCTGCAGCCGCCGCCCCCGCCCCAGGACGACGCCGACCTGCCGCCGGAGACGGCTCCGGACCCCCAGGACGTCGACGAGAAGGAGGACGGCTTCTGGGCCTTCTGGGGCCCCATCCTGGCCACGGTGGGCATCGTGGCGATCCCCGTGGCGATCCTGCTGCTGCCCCTGCTGCTGATCGCCCTGCTGAAGCTGCGCCGCCGCAAGCGCCGCCGCCTGCGGGGCCGGCCCGGGGACCGGGTCAGCGGCGGCTGGAACGAGGTCGTCGCCCTGGCCACCGACCTGGGCTCCCGCCCCGAACCCAAGGGCACCCGCCGGGAGAACGCCGCGGCACTGGGCGGGGACTTCCCGCAGACCGCCGCCACCGGGGTGCAGCTGGCCCGCCGCGCCGACGCCGCGGTCTTCGGCCACGGCGAACCGACCGAAGCACAGGTGGCCGACTACTGGAACCAGGTCGATGACCACCTCGCCGGCATGGCTTCATCGGTAGGATTCTGGGGACGCCTGCGCGGGAAGTACTCGCCGCGTTCGCTGGTCCTCGACGCCACCGCCCGGATCACCGCCCGCCGGGCGCGACGCGGGGAAGACCCGCGGGCAGCCCGCGGGGGTGTCCGCAGGGGTGTCCGCGGTCCAGGCCGCAGGGCCCGTGGAGCAGTCCGTACAGTAGAGACAACCGAGGAAAAGGAGTAGCCGGTGGCCCAGAACCTGAACCTGGTCAACGCCGCGGCCGGGAAGCGCCTGGCGGCCGGACTGCTGGACATCGTCCCGGTGGTGCTCGCCTGGATGGTCTTCTACGCCGTGAACCTCTCCACGCTGACCTCCAGCGCGTACCTGACGACCTCGGACCTGATCTCCGGGATGGCGACCTCCTCGATGCTGCTCACGGTCTTCGTGCTCGCCTATGCCATCGCCGTCTGGGGCTGGGAAGCGCACACCGGCAAGACCCCCGGCAACCTGGCGCTGGGCCTGCGCACCAGCGACGAGGACGGCTTCGCCCCCGGCTGGGGCAAGGTCTTCATCCGGCGCCTGCTGGTCGGCCTGGCCGGGATCGTCCCCGTGGCCGGGCCGGTCATCATGCTGCTCTCCAACCTCTGGGACCCCAACCACCAGCGCCAGGGCTGGCACGACAAGGCCGCCCGCACCCTGGTCATCGACGTCAACCAGGGGCGCAACCCGATCACCACCGGCGGGCTGTTCGGTCCCTCGGCGTTCGCCCCCGGCGGCACCACCGAGCCCGGGCAGCCCGGGCACCCGGAGTACAGCCAGGCCGCGCACCGCTGGCCGGCTTTGGCCCCCGAACTCGCCGAGGGCCCGATCACCGCGATCCCCGGCCGCGAGGCGAGCCCCGCTGCGGCCCCTGCGCCCCCGCAGCCTGCCCCCACGACCCAGGCCCCGTCGTCGTCCCCTGCACCTGCTGCTTCCGCGGCTCCTTCCGCGGCGGCGGCACCGGCCTCCACACCGGCCCCGGCCCCGGCCACTTCGCAGGCCACCGACGTGGCGCAGGCCGAGGACGAGGCCGGCCATACCCAGTTGCGCACCGGGGCCGCGGTGCCGGCCGCGTCGGGAGCCCGGCTGCGCTTCGACGACGGACAGGTGCTGGTCCTGGACTCGACCGCCCTGGTGGGACGCAACCCGGCCGCGCGGGACGGCGAGGACGTCGCCGAGCTGTTCAACTACGCCGACATGGGCCGCTCCGTGTCCAAGACGCACCTGCACCTGGCCGCCGACAGCTCCGGGGTCTGGGTCACCGACCGGAACTCGACCAACGGCTCGGGCATCGCCGGCACCGACGGCTCCCGCCGCCCGCTGGTGCCGGGGCAGTCCCAGCATGCCGGACACGGGGAAACCGTGTACTTCGGCGACCGGTACT
>DATNBS010000249.1:0-12803 GCA_035571895.1 Arthrobacter sp.
GCCCTCTTCGGCCAGGCGGCGGAAGATCGCCCAGAGGTCGGCGCGCAGGACCGGGTCCAGGCCCACCGTGGGTTCATCGAGCACCAGCAATTCGGGGCTGCCCAGGAGCGAGACGGCCAGGGACACGCGGCTGCGCTGCCCGCCGGACAGGCTGTCCACCAGCTGGCCGGACGTCTCCTGGAGATCCGTCACGGTGAGGACGCGGTCCACGTCGTCGGCCGGTGCCCCGAGGACCTGGCGGAAGTACTCGAGGTTCTGGCGGACGGTGAGGTCGTCGTAGACGCTGGCCGACTGCGTCATGTATCCAACGCGGCTGCGCAGCTGCCTGGAGCCGGCGGGTTCCCCCAGCACCCGGATGGAACCGCCGTGGGTCAGCTGCGTGCCGACGATGCTGCGCATGAGCGTGGACTTCCCGCATCCGCTGGGGCCAAGCAGGCCCACGACCGCGCCGGGGGCCACGCCGAAGGAGAGGTCCCCGATAACCGTGGCCTTGCCCCGGTGCACCGTCAGTCCGTCGACCTCGATGGCCATGCCATTATTCATCACGCAATGAATTAAAGACCCGGGACGTCATCGGGTCAAGGGCGCGGCACTTTACGCGTCCGTCGCTGTGGTCCGGCCCGGGGGAGCCGTTCCGGTCAGATGCCATTGGATGACGGGGCCCACCGCCGCGACGACCTCGTCGACGGGGGCCGAGGACAGGGGGTCGATCTCCAGGACGAACCGCAGCATGAGCAGCCCGGCCATCTGGCTGGCGGCGAGGGAGGCGCGCAGGTCCGCGTCCGGTGCGGGCAGCGCGCGGGCCAGCTGGCCCAGCAGCTCGCGTTTGAGGAAGCTGCGGACCATGGACGCGCCGGTCCCGGTGCCCACCGCGGTGCGCAGCAGGGCCGTGGCGGCCGGGCGGACGGCGGGGCGCTCCCACAAGGTGAGCACGCTGTGCACCAGACGCTCCCCGTAGAGCTCCGCCGGACCTTCCATGACGCTGGCGATGATGCGGTCCGGCCGCAGGGGCACGCGGACCACCTCGGTGAACAGCCCGGCCTTGTCGTCGAAATAGTGGTGGACCAGGGCGGAGTCCACCCCGGCGCGGCGGGCGATGGACCGCAGGGAGGCGGCCTCGTAGCCGCGCTCGTGGAACTCGGCGGATGCCGCCGCCACGATGCGTTCCCGGCCCCCGCCGGAGGAGCCCCGCCGGGGACGACCGCGGCGCCGGACGGCACCGCCGTCGTCCTGGTTCTGCATCACGGCACCAGCATACGGCCGTGCTCCCGGAGGGGAGGCCCTACCAGGAGGTCTCGCGCGGACGGCCTTCCTCGTAACCGGCGCTGGACTGGACGCCGACGACGGCGCGTTCGCGGAACTCGGCGATGGACGAGGCCCCGGCATAGGTGAAGGAGGAGCGCACCCCGGAGACGATTGAGTCCACGAGGTCCTCGACGCCCGGGCGGGCCGGGTCCAGGTACATCCGCGAGTGCGAGATGCCCTCCTCGAACAACCCCGAGCGGGCCCGGTCGAAGGCCGACTGCTCCTTGGTGCGGTTCTGCACGGCGCGGGCCGAGGCCATGCCGAAGCTCTCCTTGTAGGCGCGGCCATCCGAGTCGAGCACCAGGTCCCCGGCCGACTCGTGCGTGCCGGCGAACAAGGAGCCGATCATCACGCTGGCGGCCCCGGCGGCCAGGGCCAGGGCGACGTCGCGGGGGTACTTCACGCCGCCATCGGCCCAGACCTCGGCGCCGGCTTCGCGGGCCGCGGTGGCGCATTCGAGCACGGCGGAGAACTGCGGGCGCCCCACGCCGGTCATCATGCGCGTGGTGCACATGGCGCCCGGCCCGACGCCGACCTTGAGGATGTCGGCCCCGGCGGCCACCAGGTCCGCGACGCCGGCCGGGGAGACGACGTTTCCGGCCACCACCTGCAGGCGCCGGCCGGTGCGGTCGGCGAACTCGTCGCGGGCGGCGGCCACCAGCGGCAGCGCCTCGATCATCTTCTCCTGGTGGCCGTGGGCGGTATCCACCACGATCACGTCGACCCCGGAGGCGAGCAGGGCCTCGGTTTTGGCGCGGACATCGCCGTTGATGCCGACCGCGCCGCCGACCATGAGCCGGCCCTGCGGATCGACCGCGGGGGAGTAGATCGTCGAGCGCAGGATGCCCTTGCGGGTCAGCACCCCGGCCAGGCGTCCGCCGTCGAGCATGGGCACCATCGTCAGGTGGCGTTCGGTGAGGGTGTCGAAGACCGAGCGCGGGTCCTCCTCAACCGGGGCCGTGGTGATGTTCTGGCTCATCACCTCGGAGATCCGCGCGAAGCGGTCGACCTCCTGGCAGTCGCCGAGGCTGACGATCCCCACCGGCTCATCGCCGTCGAGCACGACGGCGGCACCATGGGAGCGCTTGCCCAGCAGCGAGAGGGCGGTGGCCACGGCGTCGCCGGCCTGGACGGTGATGGGGGTCTCGAAGACGGTGTGGGCGCGCTTGACCTGGCCGACCATGTCGTTCACGGCGGCCTGGCTGATGTCCTGGGGCAGGATGGCGATGCCGCCGCGGCGGGCGACGGTCTCGGCCATGCGGCGCCCGGCCACGGCGGTCATGTTGGAGACGACCAGCGGGATCGAGGTGCCGATGCCGTCCGGGGTGGTCAGGTCGACGCTGGTGCGCGATGCCACGGCCGAGCGCGAGGGGACCATGAAGGTGTCGTTGTAGGTCAAGTCGTACTGCGGGTGCACGTCGTTGAGGAATTTCACATGCCTCAGGCTACCGGCTGGAGGGCGTGCGTGACCGTCCCGGACGGGGTCAGAAAAGATTGTTCAACAATGTCTTGTCAAGATTGTTCAACAACCTGTAGGCTGCGAAGCAGTAATCGCCCGTGTGACGCCAGTCACCGCCGACAGGACGGAACTTCCCATGTCCGAGACATCCACCCAGAAGGGGCTGAGCCCGGCCGCCCGCCGGACCGCGCTGCTGGGGGCCATGTTCCTGATGGCCACCAGCGCCATCGGCCCCGGTTTCATCACCCAGACCACCGTCTTCACCGTGCAGCTCCGTGCGGCGTTCGCCTTCGCCATCGTCATCTCGATCCTCGTCGACGTGGCCGTCCAGCTCAATGTCTGGAGGGTCATCGGCGTCTCCGGCCTGCGGGCCCAGGAGCTCGGCAACAAGGCCCTGCCCGGCGTCGGCTGGGTCCTGGCCGTCCTGGTGTTCATCGGCGGCGTGGTGTTCAACATCGGCAACATCGCCGGCACCGGCCTGGGCATGAACGCCATGCTCGGCCTGGACCCGAAGATCGGCGGCGCCATCTCCGCCGTCGTGGCCATCCTCATCTTCCTCTCCAAGCGCGCCGGCACGGCCCTGGACCGCATCGTCGTCCTGCTCGGGGCGATCATGATCCTGCTGATGATCTACGTGGCGATCGTCGCCGCCCCGCCGGTCGGCGAGGCGCTGAAGAACACGATCCTGCCCGAGAAGATCGACTTACTGATCATCACCACGCTCATCGGCGGCACGGTCGGCGGCTACATCACCTACGCCGGCGCCCACCGCATGCTCGATTCCGGTGCCACCGGCCCGGACAACGTCAAGGCCATCACCCAGAGCTCGGTGCTCGGCGTCATCGTCACCGGGGTCATGCGCGTGCTGCTCTTCCTGGCGATCTTCGGCGTCGTTGCCGGCGGGGTCACCCTGGCCGGGAACAACATGGCCGCCGAGGCCTTCCAGCACGCGGCCGGCGAGATCGGCCTGCGCATGTTCGGCGTCATCCTCTGGAGCGCCGCGTTGACCTCCGTCATCGGCGCCGCCTACACCTCGGTCTCCTTCATCACGAGGTCGACCACCTCCGAACGCACCCGCAACCTCATCACCGTCGTCTTCATCGCCGTCTGCGCCGTGGCCTTCCTGCTGCTGGGCCAGGCACCGCAGACGCTGCTGATCTTCGCCGGTGCCTTCAACGGCCTGATCCTGCCGCTGGGCTTCGCGGTCATCCTCTGGGTCGCCTGGCGCCGCCGCGACCTGCTGCACGGCTACCGGTACCCGGCGTGGCTGCTCATCGTCGGCGTCGTCGTCTGGCTGCTGACCCTCTACCTGGGCTGGAACTCGCTTTCCGGCCTGGCCGACCTCTGGAAGTGAGTGATCGCATGACCAACGCAGTCCACGGAACGACGCCGGTGCCCGGCCCGGACGCGGCTCCCGCCGGGCCGCGGGACACCTGGACCCCGGCCCGGGCGCGAGCGGCCTTCCGCGACGGGCTGGTGGCCCCCACGGCGGGCATCTCCCGCGGCTTCGCCCAGGCCAACCTGATCATCGTGCCGAAATCCCAGGCCTTCGACGTCCTGCTCTTCGCCCAGCGCAACCCGAAACCGTGTCCCCTCCTCGGCGTGCTCGATGCCGGCCAAACCAGCGGGGCCCTGCTGGCCGGCGGCGACATCCGCACCGACGTGCCGAAGTACGTGGTCTACGAGGACGGCGTGCCCGTCGCCGAACCCACCGACATCACCCCCTACTGGCGCGATGACCTGGTGACGTTCATCGTCGGCTGCTCCTTCACATTCGAGACGGCGCTGCAGGATGCCGGGCTGCCGGTCGCCCACATCGACCAGGGCGTGAACGTGCCGATGTACCGCACGAACCGACGCTGCGAGCCGGCCGGGTCGATGACCGGGCCCCTGGTCGTCTCGATGCGGCCCTTCCCTGCCTCCCAGGTCGCCGACGCCGTGAGGATCACCTCCCGCTACCCGGCCGTCCACGGGGCCCCGGTCCACATCGGGGACCCGGCCGGACTCGGGATCGCCGACCTGGACCATCCGGACTTCGGCGACGCCGTGGACATCCCGGAGGGACACCTGCCGGTGTTCTGGGCCTGTGGGGTCACCCCGCAGGCCGCGGTGATGGAATCGAAGCCCCGGCTGGCCATCGGCCATGCCCCCGGGCACATGCTCATCACCGACACGCGCGACAGCGCCTATCTCGTGCCCTAGCGGCACGTCCCACAACGTGCGGGCGCGGGCCTCCCCAGGGCCCGCGCCCGTGCCACCGTCCCCGGCGCACGCCATCGGGGGTCATGCGGACCGGGATGCTGGGCGCGGGGGCCCGGATGCGGATATCGTGAGCGGCAAGGCCCCGCCCCCGGGTGCCTTCGCCGTTATGAGGAGAACACATGGACGTTTGGCCCGGAGACGCCTACCCGTTGGGCGCGACCTACGATGGCAACGGCACGAATTTCGCACTCTACAGCGAGATCGCCGAGTCCGTGCAGCTCTGTCTGCTGGACGACGACGGGGTGGAGACACGCGTCGAGCTCACCGAGGTCGACGGCTTCGTGTGGCACTGCTACCTGCCGCAGATCATCCCGGGTCAGAAGTACGGATACCGCGTCGACGGCCCGAACGACCCCGCCGCCGGGCACCGCTGCAACCCCAACAAGCTGCTGCTGGACCCGTATGCCAAGGCCGTCCACGGCCAGATCGACTGGGACCAGTCGCTCTTCGGCTACAACTTCGGCGACGAGGAATCACGCAACGACGAGGACTCCGCGGCACATGTGATGCTCGGCGTCGTGGTCAGCCCGTTCTTCGATTGGGACGGCGACCGCAAGCCCCGTACTCCCTACCACCAGTCCGTGATCTACGAGGCCCACGTCAAGGGGCTGACCCAGCTGCACCCCGACGTCCCGGAGGAGCAGCGCGGAACCTATGCCGGCGTCGCGCACCCCTCGGTGATCGCCCACCTGCAGAAGGTCGGGGCCACCGCCATCGAGTTGATGCCGGTGCACCAGTTCGTCAATGACTCCACCCTGCAGGACCAGGGGCTCTCCAACTACTGGGGCTACAACACCATCGGCTTCTTCGCCCCGCAGAACACCTACTGCTCCACGGGGGACTCGGGCCAGCAGGTCCAGGAGTTCAAGGCCATGGTCAAGGAACTGCACCTGGCCGGTATCGAGGTGATCCTCGACGTCGTCTACAACCACACCGCCGAAGGCAACCACCTGGGGCCGACCATCTCCTTCCGCGGCATCGACAACTCGTCCTACTACCGCTTGGTGGAGGACGACCCGCGGTACTACATGGACTACACGGGCACCGGCAACTCCCTGAACGTGCGCAACCCGCATGCGCTGCAGCTGCTGATGGATTCCCTGCGCTACTGGGTGACGGAAATGCACGTGGACGGTTTCCGCTTCGACCTCGCCTCCACGCTGGCGCGCGAGTTCTACGACGTCGACAAGCTCTCCACCTTCTTCGAACTGATCCAGCAGGATCCCGTGGTCTCCCAGGTCAAGCTCATCGCCGAACCCTGGGACATCGGCCCCGGCGGCTACCAGGTCGGCAACTTCCCGCCCCAGTGGACCGAATGGAACGGCAAGTACCGCGACACCGTCCGGGACTTCTGGCGCGGGGTGCCGTCCACCCTGGGCGAGTTCGCCTCCCGCATCACCGGCTCCTCCGACCTCTACGAGCACTCCAGCCGGCGGCCGGTCGCCTCGATCAACTTCGTCACCGCCCACGACGGCTTCACGCTGCGCGACCTGGTTTCCTACAACGACAAGCACAACGACGCCAACGGCGAGGACAACAACGACGGCGAATCCCACAACCGCTCCTGGAACTGCGGCGTCGAGGGGCCGACGGACGACCCCGAGGTGCTGACCCTGCGGGCCCGCCAGCAGCGCAACTACCTGGCGACCCTCCTGCTCTCCCAGGGGGTCCCGATGATCGCGCACGGCGACGAGCTGGGCCGCACGCAGGACGGCAACAACAACACGTACGCGCAGGACTCGGAACTGAGCTGGATCAACTGGGAGGACGCGGACACGCCGCTGCTCGAGTTCACGGCCGCCGTGAACCGGTTGCGCGCGGAACACCCGACCTTCCGGCGCCGCCGGTTCTTCGACGGTCGTCCGGTCGTCCGCGCGGACGGGGAGGCCCTGCCCGACATCAAGTGGCTGGGCGCCGACGGCACCCCGATGACCCCCGAGGACTGGGACGCCGATATCGCCCAATCCTTCGCGGTGTTCCTCAACGGCTACGGCATCGCCGGCACCGACGAACGCGGGCAGCCCATCCGCGACAGCAATTTCCTGTTGTTCTTCAACCCCCACCACGAGGACGTGGTCTTCACGATCCCGTCCACCGAATTCGCCCCGGCCTGGGAACCGGTGCTGGACACGGCCGGGGACCACGCCAACACCGAGCGGGTCGACGCCGGAAGCACCATCACGGTGACGGCGCGTTCGCTGCTGGTCCTGCGCGCCTACGAGGAGACACCCGAGGCGGACCACTCGGTCGCGGCCTCCCTCGCCGCCCAGGCGGCGACCGATGACGAGGCCGGCACGCCGAAGTCGGGGGAGTAGGCATGAAGACCCCGCGCTCCACGTACCGCCTGCAGATCCGGCCCGGCTTCACCCTGTACGACGCCGGCGAACTGGTCCCGTACCTGCGGGACCTGGGGGTCGACTGGGTCTACCTGTCCCCGATCCTCACCGCCGAAACCGGATCGGACCACGGCTACGACGTCGTGGACCCCACCACCGTCGACCCCGCCCGCGGCGGCCGCGCCGGACTCGAGGCCCTCTCGCAGGCCGCCCACGCCGCGGGGATGGGCGTCCTGGTGGACATCGTGCCCAACCACATGGGCGTGGCCACCCCGAAGTCCAACCGCTGGTGGTGGTCCCTGCTCGCCGAGGGCCGGGAGTCGCGCTACGCCGAGGCCTTCGACGTCGACTGGGACGCCGGCGCCGGACGGATCCGGCTGCCCGTCCTGGGGGACGACGGGCTCGACCAGTTGGAGCTGGTGTCCGGTGACGACGGGTACGAGCTGCGCTACCACGAGCACGCCTTCCCCGTGGCCGCCGGCACCGCAACGGCCGGGGACGACGCGCGGGCCGTCCACGACCGCCAGCACTACGAACTGGTGAACTGGCGCCGCGCCGACAACGAGCTGAACTACCGGCGCTTCTTCGGGGTGAACTCGCTGGCCGGCCTGCGGGTTGAGGTCCCCTGGGTCTTCGACGAATCCCACGCGCAGATCCGCAGCTGGTTCGACGACGGCCTGGTCGACGGGCTGCGCATCGACCACCCCGACGGCCTGGCGGATCCCGCCGGCTACCTGGAGCGGCTCCGCCAGCTCACCGGCGGGGCCTACCTGCTCATCGAGAAGATCCTCGAACCCGGCGAGGCGCTGCCCGCCGGCTGGGCCTGCGAGGGCACCACTGGCTACGACGCGCTCGCCGACATCGACCGGCTCTTCGTGGACCCCGAGGGCCGCGGCATCCTCAGCGAGGTCGCCCCGGTGGAGGGCTACCATCCGATGATCCACGACACCAAGCGCGCCATCGCCGATGGCCTGCTGCACTCCGAGGTCCTGCGGCTGGCCCGGCTCGTCCCCGCCGGGTCCGTGCCCGACCGCGACGCCGTCGTCGACGCCCTCGCCGAGATCCTCAGTTGCTTCCCCGTCTACCGCAGCTACCTGCCCGACGGCGCCGGCCACCTGGAGGCCGCCGTCATCGCCGCCCGCATCCACCGCCCCGACATCGCCGAGGCCATCACCGCCCTGCACCCGCTGCTCAACCCCGCTCTGGACACCGGGAACGACGGCGCAGGCCAGCTGGGCGAACTGCCCACCCGGTTCCAGCAGACCTCGGGCATGGTCATGGCCAAGGGCGTGGAGGACACCGCGTTCTACCGGTTCACCCGCCTGACCTCCCTGAACGAGGTCGGCGCGGACCCCTCGCTGTTCGCGCTGGAGCCCTTCGACCTGCACACCCGGCTGGCCGCCCGCCAACTGGACCTGCCGCTGTCGATGACCGCCCTGAGCACGCACGACACCAAGCGCGGCGAGGACACCCGCGCCCGGATCAGCGTGCTCGCCGAACTGCCGCGCGAGTGGGCCGGGACGCTCCAGCGCCTCGACGCCCTCGCCCCGCTGGGGGACCTGCCCTTCGCCGACCTGCTGTGGCAGGCCGCCGTGGGAGCGTACCCCGCCGGCCGGGAACGGGCCCACGCCTACGCCGAGAAGGCGGCCCGCGAAGCCGGCAACAGCACCACCTGGACCGATCCCGACGAGGAGTTCGAGGCCCGCCTCCACGCGGCGGTCGATGCCGCCTACGACAACCCCGAGGTGGTCGCCCTGGTCGCCGGCCTCGTCGAGCGCATCCAGGACGCCGGATGGTCCAACGGGTTCTGCGCCAAGCTGCTGCAACTGGCCATGCCCGGCGTCCCGGACGTCTACCAGGGCACCGAATTCTGGAACCGCTCGCTGGTGGACCCGGACAACCGCCGGCCGGTGGACTTCGCGCAACGGCAAGAAGCCCTGGCCGGGCTGGACGGGATCGACGACCCCGCGCAGCTGCCGGGCCTGGGCGCCGATGCCCGTGCGAAGCTGCTGATGGTCTCCAGGACCCTCCGGCTGCGCCGCGACCGGCCCGGGCTGTTCACCGGCTACGAGGCCGTCGCCACCTCCGGGGCCGCGGCGGGACACCTCTTCGCGTTCGACCGCGGCGGCGCCATCGCCGCGCTCACCCGCCTGCCCGTCGGCCTGGCCGCCGACGGCGGCTGGCGCGACACCGTCCTGCACCTGGCACCCGGGACCTACCGCGACGAGATCACCGGCCGCCACCACACCAGCGACGGCCAGCTGAGCGCCGCCGACGTCTTCGCCGACTACCCGGGCGCGCTGCTGACTCGGCCGACCGACCACCCGACCGACCACCCGACCGACCACCCGACCGACTAGGGGGAGCACCATGGACCAGCCCTTCGCCGTCTGGGCGCCGCGCGCCACCGAGCTCAGCCTGCTCGCTGGTGGCCGGCAGTGGGACATGCACCGGCACGACGGCGGATGGTGGGCTCCCGCCGTCGTGCCCCCGGGCACCGATCTCGACTACGGCTACCTGCTCGACGGCACGGACACCCCGCTGCCGGACCCGCGCTCGCGGCGCCAACCCGACGGGGTCCACGGCCTCTCGCGGACGTTCGACCCGGACGCCCACGCTTGGTCGGACGGGGACTGGGTGTCGCCCGGACTGGCCGGCGGGGCGATCTACGAACTCCACATCGGGACCTTCACCCCCGAAGGCACCCTCGACGCCGCTGCCGCGAAGCTGCCCTATCTGGCCGGTCTGGGCATCCAGCACGTCGAACTGCTGCCGGTCAACGCGTTCAACGGCACGCACAACTGGGGCTACGACGGCGTGCTCTGGTACGCCGTCCAGGAAACCTACGGGGGGCCGGCGGCCTACCAGCGGTTCGTCGACGCCGCCCACCGGTCCGGGCTCGGCGTCGTCCAGGACGTCGTCTACAACCACCTCGGACCCAGCGGGAACTACCTGCCGCGCTTCGGCCCGTACCTGACCGAGGGCAACGCCAACACCTGGGGCGACTCGGTGAACCTGGACGGCCCCGGCTCGGACGAGGTCCGCTCCTACATCGTGGAGAACGCCCTGATGTGGATGCGCGACTACCACGTGGACGGTCTCCGGCTCGATGCCGTCCACGCCTTCAAGGATTCCCGCGCCATCCCCCTGCTCGAGGAACTCGCGGCAGCGACCGACGCCGTGGCGGAGCAGGGCGGCAAGCCGCTGTTCCTCATCGCCGAGTCGGACCTGAACAACGACCGCCTGGTCCAGGACCGGCGGGTCAACGGGTACGGGCTGTCCGGGCAGTGGAGCGATGACTTCCACCACGCCGTCCACGTGAACCTCACCGGCGAGACCAGCGGCTACTACGCCGACTTCGACTCGATCGATGCCCTGGCCAAGGTCCTGCGCGGTGGCTTCTTCCACGATGGGTCCTACTCCTCGTTCCGCGGCCGCCACCACGGCCGGCCCATCGACACCGGCCGGGTGTCGCCGGGCCAGCTGGTGGTGTGCACGCAGAACCACGACCAGATCGGCAACCGCGCCGCAGGGGACCGGCCCACCGCCAGCCTGGGTGCCAACCGGCTGGCGATCGCCGCGGTGCTGAACCTGACGGCCCCCTTCACGCCGATGCTGTTCATGGGCGAGGAATTCGCGGCCTCGACCCCTTGGCAGTTCTTCACCTCCCACCCCGAACCCGAGTTGGGGAAGGCGACGGCCCAGGGCCGGCTGGCCGAATTCGCCGCCATGGGCTGGGATCCCGCCACGGTTCCGGACCCCCAGGCCGAGTCGACGTTCCGGGACTCGAAGCTGGATTGGTCGGAAGCGGCGGAAGCCGAAACCACGGGTGACGACACGGGCGACGACACCGGCGATGACACCGGCCGGCGCGACGTGCATGGGCGGATGCTCGCCCTGTACCACCGGCTGCTTGCCCTGCGGACCGCCGAACCCGACCTTGCCGACACGGGCACGTGGCCGCAGGTGGAGGCCGACGCGGATGCGGGATGGCTCGTGGTGTACCGCGGTTCGATCGCCATTGCCGTGAACCTCTCGCCAGGCGAAGCGGCCGTTCCGCTCTCCCGCGACGCCGGTCCGCTGCTGGTGGTCGTCGGGGAGGCCGCCGCCGGGGACGACGGCGGATCCCTGGTGCTGGGTGCCGATTCCGCGGTGGTCCTGCGCTTGTCCTGACCGCCTGGGCCGTTGTCCACAGGCAGCGCCGATGCCGCCGTCCGGAGACGTGGTCCGCGGCTACACTGGGCCGGTGGAACCAGACCTGCCTCCCGTGCTGCGCGACGCCCAGATCCAGCGATTCGTCGGCCGGCAGACCTTTGAACGCGGTCTGGAGTACTTCTTCACCGGCCGGGTCCAGGACCTCGAATGGGACTCGGGCGTCCGGCAGGTGTCCGCGCACGTGCGGGGCTCGGCCGGCGCCGTCTACCGCAGCATCGTCACCTTTACCCGCGGGCTGGAGCCGGCGATCGCCGTCTGCGGCTGCCCGGTGCACGAACGCTGCAAGCACACGGCGGCGCTCATGCTGGCCGCCTCCGTGGCGTCGAACCAGGCCCGGACGACGACGCAGCAGAAGCTCCCGCCGTGGCAGCGCCGGCTCGAGGCCATTCTGGAGGCGCCAGTCACGGCGAGGCCGCCGGCGCCCTTGGGCGTCCAGTTCGAACTCATCACCGCGGCCACGGGCCGGAAGAACCGGCTGACCGTGGGCCTGCGGCCGGTCACGTTGAACGAGAAGGGCCGCTGGGTCTACTCCAGCCTCCGGTGGGGCGGCTTCGGCGCCAACGCCTCGGCCGGCTACTACTTCGCGGGCGGGCAGCAGCCCCTGCAGTTCGGCCCGGCCCAGGAACGCTGGATGCAGGACTTCCACGCGCTGCATGGATTTGCCTACGCCAACCCGTACCTCGACCTGGAACGCTTCTCGTCCCCGGTGCTCTGGCGCCTGCTGGCCACCGCGCGTGAGGCCGGCATCGTGCTGCGCGGGGCAACGGCCGCCACCGTGGTGACCGTGCACGATCCGGTCGCCGTGGGCCTGGACCTGGCCGATGCCGGGGGCAAGCTGCGGATGACCCCGACCCTGCGGCACGCCGACGGGACCGTACCGGACCAGCCGGCCGACCGGGCGCAGGCCGTTCCCGGCGCGGAACGCCGGCTGCGGGTCATCGGCAGACCGGGCCATGGCATGGCTTGGTGGGACGAGGTGCCGGACCAGCCACTCCGGGCGACCGCCATCCACCTGGCCCCCGCGCACGGCCCGGTTCCCGATATCGTCGCGCAGCTGCTGGAGGAGGGCAAGCCCCTGGAGATCCCGCGGAACGGCCGCGATGCCTTCGTCCACGAGTACATGCCCGAACTGGCGCGCCGCGTGCGGATCGTCTCCAGCGACGGGGCCGTGGATGTCCCCGACCACGAGCCTCCACGGCTGCGGCTGGTGGTCGCGCACTTCCGGC
>DATNBS010000250.1:0-6050 GCA_035571895.1 Arthrobacter sp.
CGAGGAGGAAGACGGCGGATTCGGTGTAGATCCGCGAGACGCAGCCCAGGCCGGTGACGGGGTAGCCCAGCGTCTCGACCAGCTTGGACTCGCCGGTCTTGGTGAACAGGCCCATCATGACCCAGGTGGACTTGGCTCCGATGGCCAGGTCCATGGCACCGCCGACCGCGGGGATGGCCCCGG
Source organism: Arthrobacter sp. (assembly GCA_035571895.1). Classification (GTDB taxonomy): domain Bacteria; phylum Actinomycetota; class Actinomycetes; order Actinomycetales; family Micrococcaceae; genus Arthrobacter_H. The sequence goes on from DATNBS010000250.1 coordinate 184, forward strand.
GGGCCCCGGTGTGCCAGTTGGCCAGGTCTCCGGTGCGGGAGACCTGGAAGGCGCCCAGAACGCAGACGTCCAGGTGTCCGCCGCGCATCATGGCGAAGGAGTCGGCGTGGTGGAAGTAGCTGGCCCCGGGCAGTTCGGTGACCGGGATCTTGCCGGCGTTGATCAGGTCGCCGTCGATGTCCTCGCCGGTGGCGACCGGCCCCATGCCGAGCATGCCGTTCTCCGTGTGCAGGGTGACGCCCTGGTCTGCGGTGAGGTAGTTCGAGACGTTGGTCGGCTGGCCGATGCCGAGGTTGACGAAGGCGCCGGCGGGGATGTCCCGGGCGACCAGGTCGGCCATCTCATCGCGGGTCAGCGCCGCTGCGGTGTAGCTGTAGCTCATTTGTTCTCTCCTGCGATCCGGACGATCGTGTCGACGTAGATGCCCGGGGTCACGACGACCTCGGGGTCGATCCCGCCGACGGGGACGATCTGGTCGACCTGGACGATGGTCTGCGCTGCCGCCGTGGCCATGACCGGGCCGAAGTTGCGGGCGGTCTTGCGGTAGACCAGGTTGCCGAACTCGTCAGCCGCCAGGGCCTTGATGAGGGCGGCGTCGGCCTTGATCGGGGTCTCCAGCACGTAGCCGACCCCGTCGATCTCGCGGGTTTCCTTGCCCTCGGCCAGCAGCGTGCCGTAGCCGGTGGGGGTGAAGAACCCGCCGATCCCGGCGCCGGCGGCGCGCAGCCGCTCGGCGAGGTTGCCCTGGGGGACGAGTTCGAGTTCGATCTCCCCGGACCGGTAGGCCTCATCGAAGTGCCAGGAGTCGGACTGGCGCGGGAAGGAGCAGATGACCTTGCGGACCTTGCGCTCCTTGATGAGCAGTGCCAGGCCGGCGTCGGCCTGCCCGGCGTTGTTGTTCACCACCGTCAGGTCCGAGGCCCCGCACTCGAGCAGGGCGTCGATGAGCTCCATGGGCTGGCCGGCGTTGCCGAACCCCCCGATGAGGACGGTGGCGCCGTCGTGGATGCCGGAGACGGCGTCTGCGGCGGTGGCGGCGATGCGTGGTGCCACGGTGGTTTCCCCTCTACTTGGTGGTGGTGTTCTCGAGGACGACGGCCAGGCCCTGCCCCACGCCGATGCAGATGGCGGCGACACCCCATCGCTGGCCGGATTCCTGCAGCCGGCGGGCGAGGGTGCCGAGGATCCGCAGGCCGGAGGCACCCAGCGGGTGGCCGATGGCCAGGGCCCCGCCCCAGGCGTTGACGATCTGCTCGTCGATGCCCCAGGCGTCGATGCAGGCCAGCGACTGCGCGGCGAAGGCCTCGTTGAGTTCGACGGCGGAGACGTCCTCCCAGCCGATGCCCGCCTTGGCGAGGGCGCGGTTGGCGGCCTCGACGGGGGCGAAGCCGAAGTACTGCGGCTCGAGGGCGGCGGCACCGCGGCCGGCGATGCGGGCCACCGGTTCACGGCCGAGCAGCGATGCTGCCTGCTCGCTGCCAAGCCAGGCGGCGGAGGCGCCGTCGTTCATCGGGGAGGCGTTGCCGGCGGTGACGGTGCCGTCCTCGGTGCGGAAGACCGTGCGCAGCCCGGCCAGCGATTCGGACGTGGAGCCCGGCCGGATGGTCTCGTCGCGGTCCAGGCGCACGCCCTTGCGGGTGTTGGGCTCGACCGGGACGACGAGGTCGTCGTAGTGCCCGGCGTTCCAGGCGGCGTCGGCGAGCTGGTGGGAGCGGGCCGCGAAGGCGTCCTGGCGTTCGCGGTCGATGCCCTCGCGTTCGCGCAGCTGCTCGGTCGCCTCGCCCAGGGAGACGGTCCAGGCCCCGGGCATCTCGGGGTTGACCAGCCGCCAGCCCAGGGTGGTGTTGGCCAGTTCGAGGTTGTTCATCGGGAAGGGGCGCTCCGTCTTGGGCAGCACCCAGGGGGCCCGCGACATGGATTCCACGCCGCCGAGCAGCATCAGGTCGGCATCGCCGACGTTGATCTGCCGGGAGGCGATCATCGCCGCGTCCAGGGAGGACCCGCAGAGCCGGTTGACGGTGGTGCCGGGCAGGGAGACGGGCAGCCCGGCCAGCAGGGTGGCCATGCGCGCGACGTTGCGGTTCTCCTCGCCGGCTCCGTTGGCGTTGCCGAAGACGGACTCGTCGATGCGTTCGGGGTCCAGGCCCGGGGACCGCTCCACCAGGGCCTTGACGACGTGGGTGGCCAGGTCGTCGGGGCGGTGCGAGGCCAGCGCCCCTCCGATCTTGCCGAAGGGGGTGCGGATTGCGTCGTAGACGTACGCCTGCTGCATGGGTCTCCTGCCATTGCCCGTTCACTGGATGAACTTAAGTTCGTATAACGAACCCTACCGCGGGTTGCGCCGGGACACAATGGCGGCCGTCCACGTCGCCTGCTGGCCTGGCCCCGCTGGCGGGGGTAGCTTCATTGAATGGGAACCACGGACTCGGCGAAGGGACGGACGCCAATGGCGCAGGCAACGGAAACCGGTCCACCCGAGGCGGAACACGTCCTGGTCGACGTCGCCGATGGCCTCGGCATCCTGACGCTGAACCGGCCACGTCAGATCAACGCCCTGACCCGCCCCATGGTGGCAACGCTGACCCGGCACCTGCACGCCTGGCGCGATGACCCGGAGGTGGGCATCGTGGTGCTGCGCGGGGCCGGGGACCGCGGGTTCTGCGCCGGCGGCGACATCCTGGCGTTCCACACGGCGATCACCACCGGCAAACAGCACGAGTTCCTGTCCTTCCTCGCCGAGGAGTTCCAGCTCGATGGGCTCATCGCCGCCTATCCCAAACCCGTCGTGGCCCTGATGGACGGGCTGTGCATGGGCGGCGGCGTCGGATTGGCCGGCCATGCGTCGGTCCGCATCACCACCCCGCGCTCGGCCATCGGCATGCCCGAAACCCACATCGGCTATTCCCCGGACGTCGGCGGGACGCACCTGCTGGGCCTGGCCCCGGGCCGGCTGGGCGAGCACCTGGCCCTCACCGCGTCCACCATGGGCGCCGGGGACGCGATCCATGCGGGGTTCGCCGATTTCTGCAGCGCCGGGGACGGGTTCGAGGACGTCCTGGCCGCCCTGCCCGACCTCATCGGCCTGCCCGCGGCCGAGGTCGCGGTGGCCCTGGAGATCCTGCACGGTGTCCCGGCGCCGGCACCCCGCCTCGCCGCGGAGGCCGCCTGGATCGACCAGGCCTATGCCGGCGACGACGTCCCCGCCATCCTGGACCGCCTCGAGGCCAGCCCCTACCCCCCGGCGGCCGAGGCAGCCGCCGCCATCCGCGGCAATTCGCCGCTGGCCACCCAGACCGCCCTTCAGGCGGTGCGTGCCGCCCGGGCAGATGCGCACCTGCCCTCGGCGCTGGCCCGCGAACTCCGCGTGGCCGCCTTCCTCATGCAGCACCCCGACCTGCCCGAGGGGATCCGCGCGCAGATCATCGACAAGGACCGCACCCCGCGGTGGTCCCCCGCCGATCACGCGGGCGTCGACACCGCGGAGATCGCCGCGGTCATCGCCACCGGATAACCATGGCGAACTCACCGTCCGGCGACTCGATGCTCGACCGGCTGGTCAGGATCCTGGATGCCTTCGATGCGGACCACCCCGCGCTGACGGTCACCGCCCTGGCCCGGCGCGCTGCCGTGCCGCGCGCCACAGCGTACCGCCTGGTCGAGGACCTCGTCTCCCATGGCCTGCTGGCTCGGAACGACGACGGCGAAACCCGCCTGGGGATGCGGCTGTGGGAACTGTCCAACCGGGCCGCGCTGACCCGCGACCTGCGCCTGGTGGCCCTTCCCTACATGGAGGACATCAACCGGCTGCTGCAGCAGAACACGCAGCTCTCGGTCCTGCACGAGGACGAGGTGCTGATCGTCGAACGGCTCTCGCGGCCCGGCGCGGCCGTCAACCAGGCCCACGTCGCCGGCCGCATGCCGGTCCTGCGGACCTCCATGGGCATGGCCCTGCTGGCGTTTGCGCCCCAGCATGTCGCCGAGGCGTTCATCGACCGCCACCAGCAGGAGGCGCTGGCCCTGCATCCCGACCTGCGCCGGGCGCTCGCCCACATCCGCCTGACCGGCTACGCCACCCTCGCGGGGTTCACCGACCCCGGGACCACCGGTGCTGCCGTGCCCATCCTGAATGGACGGCGTCGCGCCATCGCCGTGATCTCGGTGGTCGTGCCCACGGAGTCGGACCTGCTACCGGCCGCGGTGATGGCCCTGCGGACCGCGGCCGGCGGCATTGCCCGTTCACTCGCCGGAACCGTGTAGCCGGCCCTACGCCGGTTCTGCGGTGCCGGCGGGGCGGTGTCCGCGCTTGGCCCGCTGGATCTCCTCGTAGACGTGGTGACGCAGCTCGGTGAAGCGCGGCAGGGACCGCGTCTCGAGCTGGTCGCGCTCGTCCGGCAGGTCGATCAGGAGGTCCTCCTGCACGACAGTCGGCGAGGACGAGAGGATGATCACCCGTCCGCCCAGGTAGATCGACTCGTCGATGTCGTGGGTGACGAACAGGACCGTCATGCCCAGGTCCTTCCACAGCCGGCGCACCAGGTCCTCCAGGTCCGCACGGGTCTGCGCGTCCACGGCCGCGAAGGGCTCGTCCATCAGCAGGACCTCGGGCTGGTAGGCCACGGCCCGGGCAATGGCCACGCGCTGCTGCATGCCGCCGGAGAGCTGCCAGGGGTAGGACCGCGGCACCGCGGCGAGCCCCACCGCCTCCAGCGCCTCCGCAACGCGCGCCTTGCGCTCGGCCTTGGGCATCCCGGCGTTCTTCAACGGCAGTTCGACGTTCTCGGCTACGCGCAGCCAGGGAAAAAGCGAGCGGCCGTACTCCTGGAATACCACGGCCATCTTCTTCGGCGGCCCGGTGACCCTGGCGCCGTCGAGCAGGACCTCGCCCTCGGTCGTGCCGAGCAGGCCCGCGATGCACTTGAGCAACGTCGTTTTGCCCGAACCGGAGGGCCCGACCAGGCAGGCCAGTTCGCCGCGGGCCAGGTCGAAGGTCAGGTTCCGCACGGCCTCGATGTCGCCGCCGTCCGTGTGGTAGACCTTCTTGAGCCCGCGGACGGACAGCAGGGCCTGCCCTGCGGGAAGCGTCCGCCCGGCCGGTTCCCGGGCCGCCGGGGACCCCGCGGCCGAGGACCCCGCGGGCGCGGCGGATCCGGCCATCGCGGCTGCGCCCTCACGTGTGGTGCGCTGGATGAACAGCGGTGATTCAGACTGCATTTTCTACCTCTTTCAGGCCGTGGTACCAGCGCAGCACGCGCCGTTCGGCCCATTGGAAGATGAAGGACATGGCCACGCCGATCAGGCCGAGCACGAGGATGCCGGACCACATCTGCGGGATCGCGAAGGAGCGCTGGAACTGCACGATCGTGAAACCCAGCCCCGAGGAGGAGGCGAACATCTCCGAGATGACCATCAGGATCAGGCCGATGGACAGGCACTGCCGGATCCCGGCCATGATGATCGGCATGGCCGAGGGCAACACCTGGTAGCGGATGCGCGCCAGGCCCGAGATCCCGTAAGAGCGGGTGGTCTCGTTCTGGACCGGGTCGATGGAGCGGACCCCCTCGATCGTGTTCAGCAGCACCGGCCAGATCGCCCCGGAGACGATGACGGCGATCTTCATCGAGTCGTTGACGCCGATCAGCAGCATCAGCACCGGGATCAGCACCGGCGGTGGCAGCGCCCGGAAGAACTCGAAGACCGGCTCGGTCACCGCCCGCAGGGTCCGGCTCAGGCCGACCAGCAGTCCCAGCCCGATCCCCAGGATGACGGCCAGCAGTACGCCGACGACCAACCGGACGATGCTCGGGAGCACGTCGGTGCCGATCCGCCCGTCGAGCCAGGTCGGCCCGAAGGTCTCGACGAGCTGGGCC
>DATNBS010000251.1:0-9709 GCA_035571895.1 Arthrobacter sp.
CGATGGTCTGGAAGCGCGAGGCCGGGGCGATGACCACCGGCATGCGCCGTTGGGCGGAGAAGAGCTGGTCGATCAGGGTGTGGAACTGCGTGGCCCGCTGGATGGTCATCGGGACCCCGGAGGCGCCGGCGATCTTCTCGATCTCCACGCGCTGGTCGTAGTACGGCATGGGGATGTCCTCGATCCCGACGATAGAGATGAGCACCAGATGCCCGACGCCGGCCCGTTGGGCCGCCGCGGTGAGGTTGCGGACCAGCCGGAGGTCCTTCCGTCCGCCGGTCTGCGCGCAATGGATCACGGTCTCCACATCGCGCAGGGCGTCGTCCAGCCCCTCGCCCGTGAACAGATCGGCGGGGCGTAGCCCGTTGCGGCCGCTGCTGGAGGAGCCGGCGGCTTCCCGGCCGGCAGCGCGGAGCGCAGCGAGCGTCGGGGCGCCGAGCTGCCCGGTGGCCCCGGTGACGAGGATGGTCATGGTCTTCCTTTCGAACACCCGCCCGCGGGCGGCGCGGGCGGACAACTGGTGCTTTCAGTCTGCCGCCGGATGCGGCCGGGCGGTAGGGCAGCGATGGGGAAGACTGGGTGCATGAACATCACCAAGTCGATCGTCCTCTTCGCCCTGGCCGCCGTGGCCGAAATCGGCGGCGCCTGGCTGATCTGGCAGACGGTGCGCGAGGACAAGGCCTGGTGGCTGGCCGGGGTTGGCGTCATGGCCCTGGGGGCCTACGGGTTCGTGGCGACCCTGCAGCCGGAGGCGAACTTCGGGCGCATCCTCGCCGCCTACGGGGGAGTGTTCGTGGCCGGTTCGCTGGCCTGGGGAATCGCGCTGGACGGGTTCCGGCCCGACCGGTGGGACGTGGTCGGGGCGATGATCTGCCTGGTCGGAGTCGCCGTCATCATGTTCATGCCCCGCGACGCCGCCTGAGGCGCGGCGAAAAAGTGCTGGGGTTGCGCCAGTAGCGTCCAAGCCGACGGCAGTCGTACGTGGCCCGGGCCCCGGTGCTCGTTCCGCGTCCGAATGTTTCCCGGGATGACGGCGGAAAGGACACGGGACGACGGCGGATCCCCCGCGGTTGGGCAGCTCCCGGGTCACATCGGGTCATCAACCGTCATCCGCCGTCACGGCACCCCGACGGGGCCGGGGAACGACTAGTTTCGGCAGCAGCAGCCGCGAACCGACCCCACGAACCGACGCCAGGAGAAACCATGACCGAACAGACTGCCGAACGCACCGGCGCGGCCTACGCCGCATTGGCCGCCCGCTTCCGCCCGATCTTCGGGCGCATTGCCGCCGGTGCCTCCGCCCGGGAGCAGGACCACGAGCTGCCAGCCGACCAGATCCGCGAACTGGCCGCTGCCGGCTTCGGTGCCCTGCGCGTTCCCCTCGAGCGCGGTGGGCTCGGTGCCTCGCTGCCGCAGCTCTTCGCGCTGCTGACCGAGCTGGCCGCAGCGGACTCGAACATCGCCCAGGCCCTGCGCGCCCACTTCGCCTTCGCCGAGGACCGCCTCCTGGCCGCACCGGGGCCCGGCCGGGATCTGTGGCTGGAGCGCTTCGTGCGCGGGGAACTGGTCGGCAACTCATGGACCGAGGTGGGCTCCGTAGAGGTCGGCCAGGTGCAGACGAAGGTCGTTCCCGCCCCGGACCTGGGGCCGGGGCGGTTCCGGGTGAACGGGACCAAGTACTACTCCACCGGCAGCATCTTCGCCGACTGGATCGACGTGTACGCCGAGCGCACCGATACCTCGACCCGCATCATCGCCGCCATCGACGCCCACCAGCCCGGCGTCACGCACGGTGACGACTGGGACGGGTTCGGGCAGCAGACCACAGGATCCGGGACCTCCACGTTCACCGACGCCGTCGTGGGGGAGGAGAACCTCATTGACTTCGACACGCGGTTCAAATACCAGACGGCCTTCTACCAGGCGGTGCTGCTGGTCGTGCAGGCCGGCAGCATCCGGGCGGCCCAGCGCGAGTTCTCCGACGAGGTCCGTGTGCGCACGCGCACCTTCAGCCATGCCGCGGCACCGGTCTGGCGGGAGGATCCGCAGATCCTGCAGGTCATCGGCGAACTGGCCGCCGCCGGGTTCGCCGGCGAGGCCATCGTCCAGCGCGTGGCCGGTGCATTGCAGGATGCCCATGATGCGGCCTTGGACCTGCGGGCCGGGTTGATCACCGTCGAGGAGGAGGAACGCGTGAACGACGCCGCCGAGCTCGCCTCCTCGGAGGCGCAGGTGGCGCTCACGCCGCTATCCGTCAACGCGATCTCGCACGCCTTCGACGCCCTGGCCGCCTCGGCGACGTCCACCGCGAAGAACCTGGACCGCCACTGGCGCAACGCCCGCACCGTGGGCAACCACAATCCCTACGTCTTCAAGGCGCGCCTGGTCGGGGACCGCTCGGTCAACGGCAGCGCATTGCCGCGGGTTTGGGCCATCGGCGCGACGGCCGCGGCCACGTAGCCCCGCCACGTTCAACGACACCGTCAGCGCAGCGCTTGACCCCCCGCCTCCGGCCACTTCCACCTCGACCTGTGGGAAGCCCCAGAGGCGCCTCCTGGTGGCCCGGCGGCTGAGGCGGGCCGATTACCCGCCCGCCCCGGAGACCTGCGCCGACTCGCAGATCCTTTCCCATGGGAGGGCTGCGGGCCAGACAGAGGTCGAGATGGAATTAGCGCATGTTTCCGGTGCGTTAGGAGAAGCCCCTAGTAAAGCCGGATTTACATCCCTAGGCTGGGTGCCATGACACAGGACACTCGCGCTGCGGGGCCTGACGGCCCGGCCTCCGACGCCTTGCTGAAGCTGGGCCGCTTCTTCACCCGATGGGACGAGACCGACGACGGCCGGGCGGTGTTCCGCGAAGGCGGCCGCAAGGGCGACTCCTTCTACCGGGACCGCTGGAGCCACGACAAGGTCGTCCGGTCCACGCACGGGGTCAACTGCACCGGGTCGTGTTCCTGGAAGATCTACGTCAAGGACGGGATCATCACCTGGGAGTCGCAGCAGACCGACTACCCCTCGGTCGGCCCGGACCGCCCCGAATACGAACCCCGCGGTTGCCCCCGCGGCGCCGCGTTCTCCTGGTACACCTACTCGCCGACCCGCGTGCGCTACCCCTACGTCCGTGGGGTGCTGCTGGAGCTCTACCGGGAGGCCAAGGAGCGCCTGGGCGACCCGGTCCTCGCCTTTGCCGAGGTCGCCGCCGACCCGGGGAAGCGCAAGGCCTACCAGCAGGCCCGCGGCAAGGGCGGCCTGGTGCGCACCAGCTGGGCCGAGGCCATCGAGATCGCCGCTGCCGCCCACGTGAACACCATCAAGACCCATGGACCCGACCGGTGCGCGGGGTTCTCCCCGATCCCCGCGATGTCGATGGTCAGCCACGCCGTGGGCAACCGCTTCATGCAGCTCATCGGCGGGGTGATGACCAGCTTCTACGACTGGTACGCCGACCTGCCGGTGGCCAGCCCGCAGGTCTTCGGCGACCAGACCGACGTCCCGGAATCCGGCGACTGGTGGGACTCCACCTACCTGCTGATGTGGGGCTCCAACGTGCCCGTTACCCGCACCCCGGACGCACACTGGATGACAGAGGTCCGCTACAAGGGCACCAAGGTCGTCTCGGTCAGCCCCGACTACGCCGACAACACCAAGTTCGCCGACGAGTGGCTTCCCGCCCAGGCCGGCACCGACGCCGCCCTGGCGATGGGCATGGGGCACGTGCTGCTCAAGGAGTTCTTCGTGGACCGGACGGTCCCGTTCTTCCACGACTACGTCCGGCAGTACACCGACCTGCCGTTCCTGGTCTCGTTGACCGAGCACCCCGACGGGGGCGGCCTGGTGCCGGGCAAGTTCCTCACCGCAGCCGACCTGGACGATGCCGACGGCGGGGCCGACGCGTCCGGGCCGCAATGGCAGGGGGCCGCCGGGAACTCGCCGTTCGCCGGCAAGCACGCCGCCCCCGAGGCCGGCAGGGCCGCTCCCGGAGGTGGCGGCCGGGCGGACGCGGCCTTCAAGACCGTCGTCTGGGATGCCGCGACCGGCGCCCCCGCCGTGCCCAACGGCTCGCTCGGGTTCCGCTACAACGCCGAGGACGAGGGCAAGTGGAACCTCGACCTCGGCGACATCGACCCCGCCCTGAGCCTGCACGGCACCGAGGGCAGCACGACGGCGGGGATCCGGCTGGCGCTCTTCGATGACCCGGCCGGAGCCGGGACCGTGGTCCACCGTGGGGTCCCGGTCCGCAAGGTGGCCGGGCGTCTGGTCACCACGGTGTTCGACCTGATGCTCGCCCAGTACGGGGTCGGCCGGGAGGGCCTGCCGGGGGACTGGGCCTCCGGGTACGACGACGCCTCCGTCGCCTACACCCCGGCCTGGCAGGAGGCGATCACCTCGGTGCCCGCCGAGGCCTGCGCCCGGATCGGCCGCGAGTTCGCCGCCAACGCCGAGGAATCCGGCGGCCGCTCGATGATCATCATGGGCGCCGGGATCTGCCAGTGGTTCCACGGCGACGCCACCTACCGCGCGATCCTGTCGCTGCTGCTGCTCACCGGGTCGATGGGCCGCAACGGCGGCGGCTGGGCGCACTACGTGGGACAGGAGAAGTGCCGGCCGATCACCGGGTGGATCTCGCTGGCCAACGCGCTGGACTGGTCGCGGCCACCGCGCACGATGATCGGCACCGGCTACTGGTACATGCACACCGACCAGTGGCGCCAGGACGGGTACTCGGCGGACGCGCTGAAGTCCCCGCTCTCCGAGGGCTCGCTCGACGGCCTGCACACCGCCGACGCGCTGGCCAAGTCCGCGGCGCTGGGGTGGATGCCCTTCTACCCGCAGTTCGACGCCAACCCGATGGATGTCGCCGACGCGGCCACGGCGGCAGTGGAGTCCGGCAGCGCGGAGGATCCGGCGTCGTACGTGGCCTCCGAACTGAAGGAGGGCCGGCTGCGGCAGGCGATCGAGGATGTCGACGCCCCGCGGAACTGGCCGCGCACGCTGGTGCTGTGGCGCTCGAACCTCTTCGGCTCCTCGGCCAAGGGCAACGAGTACTTCCTGCGCAACCTGCTGGGCACCCACCACAACGTGCTGGGCGCCGACAACGAGGGCGAGGCCCAGCGCCCGCGCGACGTGGCGTGGCACGAGCAGGCCCCCGAGGGGAAGCTGGACCTGCTGGTCTCCGCCGACTTCCGGATGACCAGCACCACGCTGCTCTCCGACGTCGTCTTCCCGGCGGCGACCTGGTACGAGAAGCACGACCTCTCCTCGACCGACATGCACCCGTTCGTGCACGCCTTCACCCCGGCGATCGACCCGCCGTGGCAGGCCAAGACCGACTTCGAGATGTTCACGCTGCTGGCCCGCGAACTGTCCCGGCAGGCCAAGCGGCACCTCGGCGTGCGCAGGGACCTCGTCGCGCACCCGATGCAGCACGACACCCCCGGCCAGCTCGCCGCCCCCGGCGGCCACGCCAGCGATTGGCGCGGCACGGACGTCCCCGCAGTGCCCGGACGCAACATGCCGCACTTCACCGTCGTCGAGCGCGACTACACGGCCATCGCGGACCAGCTGCTCAGCGTCGGGCCGCTGGCCGATTCGAAGGGCTTCACGGTCAAGAACGTCACCTACAAGGTCCGCGGGGAGGTCGAGCGGCTGGGCCGGCTGCACGGGGTGATGTCCCACGGCCCGGCGGCCGGGCGCCCGGCGATCGACACCGACGCCCGCATGGCCGAGGCGATCCTGTCCTTCTCCGGCACGACCAACGGCGCGCTGGCCGTGCAGGGGTTCCACGACCTGGAGAAGCGGGTCGGCAAGCAGCTGGCCGACCTGGCCGAGGGGTCGGAGGAAAAACGGATCACGTTCGCGATGACCCAGGCCGGACCGCAACCGGTGATCACCTCCCCGGAGTGGTCCGGCTCGGAGACCGGGGGCCGGCGCTACGCCCCGTTCACGGTGAACATCGAGCGGCTCAAGCCCTTCCACACGCTCACCGGGCGGATGCACTTCTACCTGGACCACGACTGGATGCGCGACGTCGGGGAACAGCTGCCCAACTACCGGCCGCCGCTGGACATGCACCGGCTCTTCGGCGAACCGAAGCTGGGCACCACCGGGGAACTGGAGATCACGGTGCGCTACCTGACCCCGCACTCCAAGTGGTCGATCCACTCCGAATACCAGGACAACCTGCTGATGCTCTCGCTCTCGCGCGGCGGGCCGACCGTCTGGATGTCCCCGGCGGACGCCGCGGCGATCTCGGTGGCGGACAACGAATGGGTGGAGTGCGTGAACGCCAACGGCGTGCTGGTCGCCCGGGCGATCGTCAGCCACCGGATGCCCGACGGGGTGGCCTACGTCTACCACGCGCAGGAGCGCACCATCGACGTGCCCAAGTCCGAGGCCACCGGCCGGCGCGGCGGCATCCACAACTCGGTGACCCGCCTGCTGGTCAAGCCGACCCACCTGATCGGCGGGTACGCCCAGCTGTCCTACGCATTCAACTACTTCGGTCCCACGGGCAACCAGCGGGACATGGTGTCCACGATCCGCCGTCGTTCCCAGGAGGTGACGTACTGATGCGTGTCATGGCCCAGATGGGCATGGTGATGAACCTGGACAAGTGCATCGGCTGCCATACATGCTCGGTGACCTGCAAGCAGGCCTGGACCAACCGCGCCGGCATGGAATACGTCTGGTTCAACAACGTCGAGACCCGGCCCGGGCAGGGGTATCCGCGCCGCTACGAGGACCAGGAGCGGTGGAAGGGCGGCTGGACGCTGAACAAGGCCGGCCGGATCAAGCTCAAGGCCGGCGGCAAGGCGGCCAAGCTGCTGGGGCTGTTCGCCAGCCCGGTGCAGCCGGAGCTGAAGGACTACTACGAACCGTGGACCTACGACTACAAGATGCTCGTCGAGGCCCCGCTGGGCGACGACTTCCCGGTCGCGCGGCCCAAGTCGCTGATCACCGGCGAGGACACCAAGATCACCTGGAGCGCCAACTGGGACGACAACCTGGGCGGCACCACCGAGCTGGGCCATCTGGACCCGATCGTGGAGAAGGTCCGGCGCGAGTCGAACGAGAAGATCAAGTTCGACTACGAGCAGACCTTCATGTTCTACCTGCCGCGCATCTGCGAGCACTGCCTGAACCCCTCCTGCATGGCCTCCTGCCCGTCCGGGGCGATCTACAAGCGGGTCGAGGACGGCATCGTGCTGGTGGACCAGGACCGCTGCCGCGGCTGGCGCCAGTGCGTGACCGGCTGCCCCTACAAGAAGATCTACTTCAACCACAAGACCGGCAAGGCCGAGAAGTGCACGTTCTGCTACCCGCGCATCGAGGTCGGCCAGCCGACCGTGTGCTCGGAGACCTGCGTGGGCCGGCTGCGCTACCTGGGGTTGTTCCTGTACGACGCCGATGCGGTCACCGAGGCCGCCTCGACGGAGGACGTCCAGGACCTCTACGAGGCCCAGATGGACGTCATCCTGGACCCGCACGACCCCCACGTGCAGGCCGAGGCCCGCAAGCAGGGCATCGCCGAGGACTGGCTGGAGGCCGCGCGCCGCTCGCCGGTCTACAAGCTGGCCAAGGAGTACCGGGTCGCGCTGCCGCTGCACCCCGAGTACCGCACCATGCCGATGGTCTGGTACGTCCCGCCGCTCTCCCCGGTCACCGACCTGCTCAAGGAGCAGGGCCACGACGCCGAGGACGCCGGGAACCTGTTCGGGGCGATCGACGCGCTGCGCATCCCGGTGGAGTACCTGGCCGAGCTGTTCACCGCCGGGGACACCGGCAAGATCGACACGGTGCTCAAGAAGCTCGCGGCCATGCGCTCCTACATGCGCGGCATCTCGATGGGCAACGACCCGGACGATTCCATCCCCGAACGGGTGGGCATGTCAGGGGAGGAGCTCTACGAGATGTACCGGCTGATGGCCATCGCCAAGTACGAGGAACGCTACGTCATCCCCACCGCCCACGTGGAGCAGGCCCACGACCTGGAGGAGATGGGCTGCTCGCTGGACTTCGAGGACGGCCCGGGCATGTACGAGGACTCCCCGTTCGGCGAGGCCAGCGGCACCCCGACCCCGGTGGCCATCGAGAACTTCTACGCCCTGCAGGCGCGGCAGACCTCCGAGGAACCGCCCGGGGCGGCCAGCCTGCGCGGCCGCGTGAACCTGCTGAACTGGGATGGCACCGGCCGGCCGTCGGGCCTCTTCCCCGACCCCCACCACCCGGACCGGACCACGCCGGGCCAGGAGGACGCCAAGGAGGAGATCGCCGAATGAGTGCCTCCGCTTCCTCCGCCTCCTCCGCCGGACCGGCGGCGCCGGGCAGCACCGTGCTGTACCAGGTGGTCTCCCATCTGCTGTCCTACCCCGACGCCGAACTCATCGAACGGCTGCCGCTGCTGCGCGCCGCCCTCGACGAGTGCGCCGCCACTGGCGCGCCTGCCCCGCGGTGGGGTCGGCGCCAGCGGACCCCGGCCCTGGACCACGCGGCGCTCGCCGGCGTGGCCACCCTGGTCGACCACCTGGAGGCCACCGGCCTGCGCGAGCTGGAGCGGACCTACGTGGAGACGTTCGACCTGAGCCGCAAGCATGCCCTCTACCTCTCCTACTGGACCGACGGGGACACCCGCCGGCGCGGCGAGGTGCTCGGCCGCTTCAAGCAGGCCTACCGCGACACCGGGCTGATGGTCACCCCCGGCGGCGAGCTGCCCGACTACCTGCCGCTGGTGCTCGAATACGCGGCCGTGGCCGACCCGGTCGCCGGCCGCGGGCTGCTCGTCGAGTTCCGGCCCAGCCTGGAGATGCTGCGCCTGGCCCTCGAGGAGGCCGCCTCCCCCTATGCCGCCGCCGTGAGCGCGGTGTGCTCCACCCTGCCCGGTGCCTCGCCGGCGGACCGGCAGGCCGTCATGGCCCTGGCCGGAGTCGGGCCACCGGCCGAGGCCGTGGGATTGGAACCGTACGACGCCCGGCTTCTTCCGGTGAGAGGGACCTGACATGCCAGCGAACGTGGACCTGCTCGACATCGTGCTCTGGGGCGTGCTGCCCTACGTCATGGCCGCAGTGCTGGTCGGCGGGCTGATCTGGAGGTACCGCTACGACCAGTTCGGGTGGACCACCCGCTCCAGCCAGCTCTACGAATCGCGGCTGCTGCGCATTGCCTCGCCGGTGTTCCACTTCGGGATCCTCGCGGTGCTCGCCGGGCACCTGTTCGGCCTGGTCATCCCGATGTCCTGGACGGAGGCGGTGGGCATGAGCCAGGAGTTCTACCACTTCAACGCCCTCTTCGTCGGCGGCGTCGCGGGCGTCGGGACGCTGGGCGGGATCATCCTGCTCGTCATCCGGCGGCGGACCACCGGCCCGGTGTTCATGGCAACGACGAAGAACGACAAGATGATGTACGTGGTGCTCGTGGCCGCGATCGTCTTCGGGCTCTGGACGACGCTGGCCAGCGTGTTCCTGGGCGGGCACGGGCACAACTACCGCGAGACCGTCTCTCCCTGGTTCCGCTCGCTGTACATCCTGCAGCCGGACATCTCCTCGATGGCCGCCGCGCCGTTCTCCTTCCACCTGCACACCCTGGTGGGGATGGTGCTGTTCGTGATCTGGCCGTTCACCCGGCTGGTCCACGCCTTCACCGCCCCGCTGCACTACATCTTCCGCCCCTACATCGTCTACCGCTCCCGCGACCGCCAGCACGGCAGCACGCC
>DATNBS010000252.1:0-2675 GCA_035571895.1 Arthrobacter sp.
GCCGGCGGCGAGCGCCCGGTCCGCGCCACGCTCCGCCGCACACTGCACGACGGCGGCACCGAGGAGATCACGGTGCGCGCCAAGTACGTGGTTGGCTGCGACGGTGCCCGCAGTGCCGTGCGCCGTTCGATCGGGGCCCGGATGCACGGCGATGCCCGCAACCACGCCTGGGGCGTGCTGGACATCCTGGCCACCACCGACTTCCCGGACATCCGCTTCAAGGCAGCCATCCAGTCGGCCGACGGCGGCAACATCCTGCTCATCCCCCGCGAAGGCGGCTACATGGTCCGCCTCTACGTGGACCTGGGCCAGCTTGACCCGAACGACCGCGGGGCCCGCGCGCGCTTCACCTCCGACCAGCTGATCGGCACCGCCCGCAGGATCCTGCACCCCTACACCCTGAACGTGCACGAGATCGCGTGGTGGTCCGTCTACGAGGTCGGCCAGCGCATTGCCGACCGCTTCGACGACGTCCTGCCGCACGAGCGCGGCACGCGCAGCCCCCGGGCCTTCATCGCCGGCGATGCCTGCCACACGCACTCGGCCAAGGCCGGGCAGGGCATGAACGTCTCGATGCAGGACGGCTTCAACCTGGGCTGGAAGCTCGCGGCCGTCCTGCGCGGCCACGGTCCCGCCACGCTGCTGGACACCTACTCCGCCGAGCGCCAGGCCATCGCCCAGGAGCTCATCGACTTCGACATCGAATGGTCGCGCACCATGGGGGCGAAGCCGATCGACCCCGACCACCCCGAAGCCGGCGGCGTGGACCCGGCCGAGGTCCAGCGCCAGTTCGTCCAGGCCGGCCGGTTCACCGCCGGTTTCGGGACCCGGCACACCCTCGATGCTCACCGGGCCGGACACCCACCAGCACCTGGCTACCGGCTTCCCGATCGGCGAGCGCTTTCACTCGGCGCCTGTCCGGCGCATCGCCGACGGCCGGCCCCTGGGCCTGGGGCACGTCGCCCGGGCCGACGGCCGCTGGCGGCTCTACCTCCTGGCCGACGCCGCCCGCCCGGAGGACGCCGGGTCCCCGGCTTCGGTGCTGTTGGACTTCCTGGCCACCTCGCCGGACTCGCCGCTGCTGCGGGCCGCTGCCAATGGGTCCGACCCCGCCGCCGTGTTCGACATGCGGGCGGTCTACCAGCAGGGCAACCGCGACGTCTCCGTGGACCAGCTGCACCCGCTGCTGCTTCCGACTGCCGGACGGCTCGGACTGGTCGACTACGAGAAGGCCTTCACCGTCGATCCTGCCTCCGGCGAGGACCTGTTCGACGTCCGGGGCATCGACCGGGCGCGCGGCGCCCTCGTGGTCGTCCGTCCCGACCAGTACGTGGCGCACGTGCTGCCGTTGGACGCCCATGGGGAACTGGCAGGCTTCTTCGAGCAGATCCTGCGTCCGGCCGTCCCCGCCGCCGTCTGAGCGGGTTCGTGCCGCCGGTTCAGTACACCCGTTCGGTCGCGAACCGCAGGGGTTCGAGTTGTCCGCGGCGCCGCATCAGGTCGAGGGCATGCTCGTCGAGTCGGCGGTCCTCGTCGCTGACGGGGACTAGCTGGCGGATCGGCGAGGCCTTGCCGGCGTCGTCGCGGTTCACGAAGATGGTCATGCACCGCGTGGTGTCGCGCCACTGGTCCGAACGCGGATCCCGGGCCCGGACGTGCACGGCGATGTGCATGCTGTGTGGGCCGGTGTGGATCAGGCGGGCCTCGAGTTCGACGACGTCGCCGATGTGGATCGGGTTCAGGAAGTGGATGCCGCCGGAGTAGACGGCCACGGCGTCGTCGCCGCACCAGCCCATGGCGCAGGCGCGGGCCACCTCGTCGATCCAGCGCATGACGATCCCGCCATGGGCATTGCCACCCCAGTTCACATCCGAGGGCGAGGCGAGGAACCGGAACAGTTGCCTCGGCGTCGTACCCGCATCCGTGTACTCTTGGGCGCGCATGAGGTCGCGGATGGCAGCCCGGGCGGTGATGCGTTCGGCCAGCCCGTGGGACAACGCCTCCCTCTCGGCGTCGGAGGGGTGCCACGGCGGGACCGGCTTCGGCCGCCGGTTCTCGTCCATGGAGACGAAGGCCAGCATGCAGTCCATGGCGGGGCGGAACCGTCGTTCGCGGACGTCGGCGGCATCGACGGTGACGACGACCTGCATGCTGCTGCGCCCGGTGTGCACGATCCGGGCGGTGTTCTCGATCAGGTCGCCGTTGCGGATCGGCCGGGTGAAGTGCACGTTGCCGACGTAGGCGGTGACGCAGTAGCCGCCGCTGTATCCGACGGCGCAGGCGTATCCGGCCTTGTCGATCCATTCGAGGACCCGCCCGGCCTGGACGGTGACCCCGTCCTCGGACACATCCGTCGGTGCGGCCAGGAACCGGAGCGTCATCACGTCGTTCATGGGGACATGCTAGCCATGTCCGGAACCACTACGGCTGTGCGCGGGCCCGTCGACGGCCCACGAAGTGGTCCATGGTGTTGTTCACGCCCAGGAAATTGGCCAGCTTGTCGAAGACCGGCACCGGCAGCAGGCGGGCCGGTGACAGCACGCGGACCGCGCGTGGCATGATGAGCTGGTTCTTGCCCGCCTCGATGGAGTCCAGCACCCGGTCCGCAACGTACTCCTGCTTGAGGATCGGGAGGATCAGGGGGAACTTGGTGGCCACGCCCTCGAACATGCCGG
>DATNBS010000253.1:0-11584 GCA_035571895.1 Arthrobacter sp.
TGGATCAGTCCACCCGGGTGCTCGTTTTCAAGGGATTGAAGAAGCTGGTGGATGAGCCGGAGAAACGCGGTGCGCCGCTGGGCAGCCGGCGAACGGGTGATCTCACGGGACTGCGCAAGCTCGTGGTGGGCAACCGCGATTGGCCAATTGTCTACCGGGTGGAGGCAGACGGGCGCGTCTGCGTCATCTGGGTGATCGGCAAACGTGCAGACGATGAGGTATATGAAATCGACATGGCCCGCTTGGAACAACATCGGGATCCGGGCGGTGCCGTCGACATGGAACGGTTGCTCAAGGACGCTTTCCGCAAACCCCAGTGACCTCTGGCCGCCATCGTGCCGGCTGCGGCAGGGTGACATGGGCGCCGCCACCGGTCTTCTGGTGCAAAGGCGACTCCTAGCCGGCAGGGGGAGGGGTCGCGACCTGAGAGGACACAACTTCTCCAATTAGGTAAGCCTCAGCTAATATCGAGCCGTGAATCAATCCAAATCGCCGTCCGCGCTCGAAGCGAGCGGACTGGACCTCTACTACGGCAGCGCAGCCGTCGTCCACGGCGCGGACGTGCGCCTGGAGCCGGGACGCATCCTGGCGCTCGTCGGGCCCAACGGCAGCGGCAAGTCGACGCTATTGCGTGCCCTGGCCCGGTTGCACGACGCGGCAGCCGGCCATCTGGGCCTGGACGACGGGTCCGGTCCCGCCGATGCCCTGGCGCTCAAGCGCAGCGACTTCGCCCAACGGGTCACCCTCCTCTCGCAGAGCCGTCCGGTACCCCACGGGCTGAGCGTGCGCGACGTGGTGGAGTTCGGCCGCCACCCCTACCGGGGACGCTGGCGCGCCGCCGACCCCGGCGGTACGGCCGCCGTGGAGCATGCGATGGAACTGACCGGCATCACCGCGCTGGCCGACCGCGGCGTCCACGAGCTCTCCGGAGGACAGCTGCAGCGCGTCTGGCTGGCCAGCTGCCTCGCCCAGGACACCTCGGTCCTGCTGCTGGATGAGCCCACCAACCACCTGGACCTGCGCTACAAGGTGGAGATCTTCGACCTGATCCACGAGCTGGCCCGCGACCACCAGGTCGCCATCGGCGTCGTGCTGCACGACCTGGACGAGGCCGCCGACGTGGCCGACACCGTCGCCGTGCTCTCCGAGGGACGCATCGTGGCCACCGGTCCGGCGCACGAGGCACTCGACGCCGATCTGCTCAGCCGCGTCTACGCCATCCAGATCGCCACCCACCTCGACCCGTTGACCGGCCGGCTGCGCACGCGCGCGCTCGGAAAACGCAGGCACTCGCTCACCTGACCCGATCCACCCGACCCCAGCCAGCCGCCCTGGTCCACCCGACCCGATCGCGTCTGGCTCCACCCCATCACCCACACCCAAGGAACCCCATGAAGGCATTGCGCTCCCTGACCGTCCTCGCCGCCGCGACCCTCCTGCTGGCCGGCTGCGGCACCACCGAGGCGCCGACCTCGGCGGCCTCCGCCACCGCGTCGACTGGATCCTCCGGCCCCATCTCCCTCACCGACTCCCGCGGGAAGACCATCGAACTCGAGGGGCCGGCCACCCGCGTCGTCGGCACCGAATGGGGCGCCGTGGAGAACCTGGTGACCCTCGGGGTGATGCCGGTGGGTGCCGCCGACGTGAAGGGCTACGGCGCCTGGGTGAAGGCCGAACCCCTGGACGACACGGTCAAGGACATCGGCACGCGCGGAGAGCCGAGCTTCGACACGGTCGCTTCGCTGAACCCGGACCTGATCGTCGCCACCAATGACCTCTCGGACAGCGTCATCAAGCAGCTCGAGGACCTGGCACCGGTCATGGTGGTCAAGTCCGCCGACGCCAGCCACCAGATCCAACAGGCCGAGGACAACCTCCGGCAGGTGGCCGAGGCCACCGGCACGCAGGAGAAGGCCGAGGAGGCCATCGGCGAGTACGAGGCGGCGGTCGCGGACGGCAAGGCAGCCCTCGAGCAGGCCGGGCTGGCCGGAACCCGGGTGGCCTTCGCCGACGGCTGGGTTGCCGACGGGCAGGTCTCCATCCGGCCCTATGCCAAGGGCTCTTTGATGACGGACATCAACACCGAGCTGGGCCTAGAATCGGCGTGGACGATGAAGGGCGATCCCGCCTATGGCCTGGCGCAAACGGACGTGGAGGGCCTGACCACGATCGATGCCGACCGCTTCGTCTACATCGCCAACGACGTCGACGCTGACTTCACCGATGCCCTGGAGGACAACGCCGTGTGGAAGTCGCTGCCCTTCGTGAAGTCGGGTGATGTCTACCGCCTGGACGACGGCATCTGGATGTTCGGCGGACCGTCGTCCATGACCCAGTACGTGAAGTCGCTCGTCGCCTCCCTGACGGCGAAATCCTAAGGAGCCGGGCGCGTGACCACCACCACGAGCAGGCCCGCCATCTCGGCGCGCGCCGCACCGCAGCTGCCCCCGGGCCGGCCCGGGTGGGGGCTCTGGGGCGTCGTCGCGGGCGGGCTGGCCCTCCTGGCCGTCTTCGCGCTGGTGCACATCACCCAGGGCACCGCCGCCGTCGGAGCGGGCGAGCTGCTTGGCCTGCTGCTCGGGCACGGCGACGACCAGCAGGCCGCCGTCCTGGTCGCCTCCCGGATCCCGCGACTGGTCGCGGGTCTGCTGGTGGGCGTGGCCCTCGGACTCGCCGGTGCGGCGCTGCAGTCGGCCACCCGCAACGTGTTGGCCTCCCCGGACACGCTCGCCGTCGACGCCGGGGCGCACCTGGCCATCGTCGCCGTCGCCGCGTTTGGGGTCACCCTCCCCTTGTTGCTGTCCGGCGGGCTGGCTTTCGTCGGCGGCCTGGCCGCCGCGGCCCTGGTCATCGCGCTCTCGGGTGCCGGGGCCAGCGGCAGCGGCGGCCCGATGCGCCTGGTCCTGGCGGGATCCGCCATCGCCCTGGGCCTGGCGTCCGTGACGTCGGCACTGTTGCTGCTCTTCAGCCAGGAAACCACCGGGTTGCTGGCCTGGGGCAGTGGCAGCATCGGGCATACCAGCAGTGCGGACCTGCGCGAGTTCGCCCCGGTCATCCTGCTCGGCGGGGCCGGCCTGCTCCTGATCGCCCGCCGTCTGGACCTGCTGTCCCTCGGAGACGATGCCTCCCGGCTGGCCGGTGCGGATCCGCGCGTGGCGCGGGTGGCAGCCGTGGTCTTGGCCGTCCTGCTCGCCGCCTCCTCGGTGACCATCGCCGGGCCCATCGGCTTCGTCGGGCTCTGTGCCCCCGCGATCGTGCGGCTGCTCGCCTCCCGGATCCACGGCCTGGCCCGGCACCGGACGCTGCTGCCGGTCTCGGCACTCAGCGGTGCGGTGGTGGTGATCGGTTCCGACGTCGTCGTCCGCGTGGTCCTGGGTGCACGCGCCGGGGTGGAGGTCCCGACCGGTGCGGTCACGACGGTTTTTGGCGCGGTGTTCCTCGTGGTGCTGGCCTACCGGATGACCGACGCCGGAACCAGTTCGCTGGGGGACACCCTGGCCCGGCTGCGGCCACGTGCCGTCTATCTTGGCGTCCTGCTGGGGCTGGCGGGGCTGCTGCTCGCACTGGTATGCGCCGGGGCGCTGCTCGGCGATGCCAAGCTCCTGCTCGGCGACGTGTACAACTGGGCGACCCGGGATTCCGGGCCCATGGTCACCGCGATCCTGAACACCCGGATGCCCCGGGTCACGGCGGCCCTGCTCGCCGGGGCCGCGTTGGCCCTTGCCGGGACGCTGATCCAATCGGTCTCGCGGAACTCGCTGGCCGAACCGGGCATCATCGGCGTTTCCGGGGGAGGTGGCCTCGGCGCCATCCTGGTGCTCACCACGATCCCGGCCGCCGGCGCCTGGCTGGTCACCGGCGCGTCCCTGGCCGGGGCCGCCCTGACCGCGGTGCTCGTGTTCGGGCTGGCCTTCCACGGCGGGTTGCAGCAGAACCGCCTGGTGCTCATCGGCATCGGGGTTTCCGCTGCCTTGACGGCGCTCATCGCGGTGCTCCTGGTCAGCACGGACCCCTACAACCAAACCAAGGCGCTGACCTGGCTCTCCGGGTCCACCTATGGGCGCACGGCAGCATCGGTGATCCCGCCGTTGGCCGCCCTGGTCCTGGCGGTCCCCGTGCTGGCGGGGCTGCGCCGCGACCTGGACCTGATCGCCGTCGACGACGACTCGCCGCGCGTGCTGGGCATCCGGCTGACCGCCGAGCGGCTGGTCCTGTTGGCGACGGCGGTGGTGCTGACCGCCGGGGCCGTTTCCTCGGTCGGGGTGATCGCCTTCGTCGGCCTCGTCGCCCCGCATGCCGCCCGGAGCCTGGTGGGCGCCCGGCATTCCCGGGTCCTGCCGGTTGCGGCACTGCTGGGCTCCTGCACGGTGGTCCTGGCGGACCTGGTCGGCCGCACGGTCATCGCCCCGGCGCAGATCCCCGCAGGCATCATGACCGCGCTGGTGGGCACCCCCTACTTCGTCTACCTCTTGTGGCGTTCGAGGACCGCCCGTCGCTGAACACGGTCCCCGGAACGCGGGCTCAGGCCTTCGCGGGCTCCTCGGCCGGCGGGGCATCCACGAGCAGGGCCGTCCCCTCGTAGGGGCCCAGCTGCAGGTGGAAGCTAAACAGGTCGTCGACCGTGCCGATGTCCTCCCCGTTGAAGGCATCGGAGACCGTCGACTCGGGCACCAGGACCTTGGAGCGCACCGTGCCGGCGATCTCCTGGTCGGAGAAGTTCAGCACCGTCACCTCCTGCCTGCCCGAATCCAGCAGGTGCACCATCACGAGCATGCCGCGGTGGGAGACATCGGGGACGTCGACCAGCTCACTGCGGGCGATGCGGTACTGCTCGCGCACCTCCAGGATGCGGGAGAGCTGGCGGGCGAAGGAGGACTCGTCCTCCAGCTGCTCGGGAAGCGTGCCGTAGAGGGCCTGGGCCTTCGGCATCCCGGAGGAGGACGAGTCCGCGTCCGGGTTGAACCGCATCAGGTCGTGCGCCCCCCGGTGGATCCACCGGGTGTCGCCGCGGGAGACCAGGGTCGAGACCTTCTCGCGGGCCAGCGGCAGCGCGCCGCACAGGTCCCACCCGGACAACGCGAAGACGCCGGGCTGCAGGGCTTTGTACATCGCCAGCAGCAGGTGCACCTTGCGGACCTCGGCGACCTGCCCGGCGGTGATCGCCTCCAGCTCGGTGATGCCCAGGACGGCGGTGATCACGCTGGCCGTCGTGCAGGCGATGCCGTTGGAGGTGAAGACCAGGTTGTAGGGGGCAGCCGGCCCGGTGATCCCGTCACGCAGGGTCTGCTGGACGTGCGCTGCCAGTTCGGCGCCGGTGAGCTCCTGGCCGTCGAGTTCGAACAGGTCGTCCTTGTGCGCGCTGGTGAAGTGCACCAGCTCGTAGGTCAGCTCGTCGTGGTTCTGCAGCGCGTGCACCAGGGAGGCCTGGTCGACGCCGATCTCCTGGGCCAGGCGCAGCGTCAGGCGCAGGAACTCGGTATCGGCGGTCACCAGGGCGTGGTGGTACGCCGGACGGGTGACGAAGTCGTAGGAAAGGTCCGGCCCGGCCGCGGAGGTGGCCTTGATGTCGTCGATGCCCAGGTTCAGCTCCTGGAAGGTGAAGCCGCCGACCTTGCGCACCATGCTGCCGATGATCTGGTTGGCTGCGGCCGAGAGCGGATGGCCCTCCGACCAGCCGGGCGTTTCCTCTGCGCTCTTCTCCACGCCGAGGAAGCCGTTGGCGTCCAGCCGCAGGGCACCGGTGCCCAGGTCGACCAGCGAATGCAGCGCGTCCCCCATGACCAGGCGCATCCCCGAGAACGTGGGGTCCAGCCAGTTGATGGAGGGTTGGCCCTCCTTGAAGTAGTGCAGGTACACCCAGCGGCGGTAGTTGCCGTCGATGTCCAGGACCGGGGGAGTGGCGCTCCAGTTCGTCTCCTTCACGCCCGGTTCGTAGAAGATGACGCGCTGCAGTTCGCCGATGATGTAGCCGGCCTGCTGCAGGGCCCGTTCGGTCGCGACGTCGATGTTCACGGCGTCGTGGCCCTCGGGGACGTCCGGAAGCAGGCCCCAGTCCGCCTCGGGGATGTCGATCATGTGGTAGATCCCCGGGTAGTCGCGGAAGTTCATCTCGGCCAGCCGGAAGTCGGCCCCCTTGCCGGTGTGGCCGGGGACGATGTCGTCCAGGATGGTGCCGTCGTGGTCGGCCGCCGTGGTGCACATGGCGCGGAATTCGTCCTCGGTGCCGAACAGCGGATCGATCGCCATGCTGATGCGGTCGAAGTGCCCGTCGACGCTGGGGGTGTGGTCCCATCCGGTCACGCCGCCCGCCACCTTGACCGGGCCGATGTGGATGCCGTTGATGCCGATGCGCTGGAACGCGGTCCAGAGGTCGGCGTCGCCCAGGGCCGCCAGGAAGCTCTGCGAGGGACGGGTGACCAGGGACAGCGGATAGGCGGTGAACCAGACGGAGGCCTTTTCCACGGCGGCCCTGGGGTTCGGATGCGCGTAGGGGTTCTGCCACATGCTCGCCTGCCCGGACAGCTGGCGCGTGAGCGTCTTGGCGTCCCCGAGCATGGACTGGTTGCGCAGCCACTCTACGTAGACGCGGTTACGGGCGTCCGGGGCAAAGGGCGGGCGGTCGGCGGTGAAATGCCGGCGCCGGGCCCGCGGCCGCAGGGTCCGGGGCCGGGCCGGGTAGAACTGCTCATCGAAGTTCAGGTCACCGGCTGCTGCCTCCTCGGCGGGCACCACGGCGTCGACCTCTGCGCTGGGTGGCTGGGGCGCGACTGCGTGTTCGTGCGGGGATACCGAGTCGGTCATAGTGCACTCTCCTCGAGGGCTGGACTGGTGGGGATCATCCGTTCCGGCATGCTCCCCACCCTGCCAGACCGCGGCGGGCTTCCACTAGTCCCCGGGACGTCGGAACTGCACCAAGGGACTGCGCGGGGACTCATCGGAGTGGTGGCGGTACGCCTACGGGTGGGCTAGGTTTTCCTGGTGCTTTGCCACGCCGGGCCCTTCCCGGGTTCCACCATCGGCCTGCGGGGAGGGCCACCGCGCAGTGATCGATGCACCGCCGGCGGGGGAGATCCCCAGCTCCAACGTTCCGCCGTGGGCTATCGCGACTCCGGCACAGGTCGACAGGCCGAGGCCGGAGCCGGGGGCGTCGGGTACGGGCTCGAGCCGAACCAACGGCTGGAGGACCTGCTCCCATTGCTCTTCGGGGATGCCATTGCCATTGTCCGAAACCGTCACGCCCGTGCTGCCGGGGTCCTCGACCGGGCTGATGTTGATATGCGGAGTGCGCGCTGGCGGGCAATGCACCACCGCATTGGAGACCAGGTTCTGCACCAGGGCTCGCAACTGTGCTGGGTCGCCGTGCACGGTGGCGGGAATGCTCTCCATGATTGCGTGCCGACGTTTCAGGTCATGGGCCAGGTCGGCCTGGACGGCTTCGACGAGGTCGGCCAGGGGGACGTCCACTGGGTGGATGCGTCCGCCGACGCGGGAGAAGTCCAGGACATCTGCCAGGGTTTGCAGCATGCGCTGTCCGGCGGATTCGGCGATGCCGAGGTAGTGCCTGGCGTCAGCCGCTGGGCTGTCAGCGGCCAGTTCCACGTAACCTAGCAGCGAAGTCAGCGGGGTACGCAGGTCGTGGCTGATCCGACCGGCGAAGTTGGCGAGCCGCTCGTTGCTTGACTGGAGCGCTGCGATGGTCGCATCGAGTTCCCGGGTACGCAATTGCAGGTCCAGCACATCCACGACGTTGCCGGCAATGCTTTCCAGCACGTCCAGATGCTCAGGGGACAGCTGCCCCGGCGACGGGGAAAAGACGCACAGCGACCCCAGGGGGACACCGTGGGCCACGAGAGGCACGGAAGCATAAAACCGCACGTTGGCCAGTTCGCCGGTGACAAAGGGATTCGCCTCAAAGCGTGGATCCAGCGACGCATCGGGCACGACGGTGGGATGCCCTTCGCGGAACACCACGGCACACATCGAGTCCGCGCGCGAGCAGATCGCCGCACTGACACCGTGCGCGGCGATCTGGTGCTGCTCGGATTCGGTGATGATGTTCAGGGCGGCGTACGGCATGCCGCAGGCCTTGGCCGCCGTGGCGGGAAGGTGCCGGAGGGCTTCCAAAGGTGCGCCTGGCCTCGTGGCCGCGTCGGCCGACGGCCGCTCCGGCGCCGGGGTGCCGGGCAAGGCACCGCCCGCAGCCACGTGTGCGGCGCGGTACGGGCCGTCGCCGTGAGGCAACCCGTAGTTGGCCAGGGTCTCCTGGCGTTGGCGGTCCGTGACCGTCTTCGATGTATCCATGGCGCCCCCCAGGGTCCTCGTGTTGCCAATCGTGTCGCGGGGCACCCGGTGGCAACCCCAAACCATCCAACCACGTCTGTGCTCGCGTCGAGGTCCCCAACGCTCGGAAGACCTGAGGCGTCGGCGGAGCCACCCTCACGCCACCTGTTAGCGCCACGGTGTACCAATGACCAGTTCAGCCACTGTGATCGGCATTCCGCATTTTGGTAGTCGCGCGGGTGTCGCGTGTGGGGAATCCCGGTTGGGGCGTCCGCGCGTCGGGGGTGGACGTGGGGCTACGATGCTTTCTTCGTCCCGGCTCTTCCCCTGCCGGGGTTCCATAGCGGCATCAATGGAGGCCTTATTGGGCCGCAGGCCGGGTGGGGTCACGGCGGCGGATGCCGGAGGTGCAGGATGGTGTCTCCTCCTTCAACCGGGGAGAGCTGACGTGATGCATGGGCCGCA
Source organism: Arthrobacter sp. (assembly GCA_035571895.1). Taxonomy (GTDB): domain Bacteria; phylum Actinomycetota; class Actinomycetes; order Actinomycetales; family Micrococcaceae; genus Arthrobacter_H. The sequence goes on from DATNBS010000253.1 coordinate 8,746, forward strand.
GCGCAAGCCCGCCGGTGGCCGTGGGACGCCAGGCGAGCCAGGCGGCCCAGGTCAGGCCACCGGGGGAGCTGTGCGCGCCAGGACGACGGCCAGGGCGATCGTGCCGCCCATGACCAGGATCTCCACGGCGATCAGCCGCCAGGTCGGCGTGGAGGGGGCCGCCCCGGACGCCGTGGCGGAGCTGATCCAGCGCCGGTGCAGGAAGCCGATCACACCCAGGCCGAGCGTGGCCGCGGTCTTGGCCAGGACGAGGCCGCCGTACGGAGAGGCCAGGGCATCAGGCGTTCCGATGCGCAGGGCAGCGGTGGCCACGCCGGTGGCGAAGACGAGCGCGTAGGCGATGCCGGCGAGCCGCGAGAAGCGCCGGAAGGTATCCAGCACGATCCGCGGATGTGCCCGCCCCGGGCGCAGCAGGTCGGCCACCAGCCCCAGCACGACCACCCCGCCAACCCACGCGGCAACCCCGAGCACGTGCCCGGCCAGCAGCGTGGGGGCGAGTGAATTGTGGGATGAGAGCGCATGGCCGTCCTGCGATAGCGGAACCACCGTGGAGGCAGCCAACGTGAGGGCCACGAGCTGGGCATCACCGCGCCAGCGCGCGAGCAGCAGGACCACGAACGCGACGGCGAGCACCGCAACCCGGGCCCGCCCCGGCGTCGTGCCCCAGGCATAGATCCCGAATTCGCCCCACGGGATCCCCCCGTCCAACGGGTGGCCGATGGTGTCCGCGAAGGTGAGGACCAGGACCGCAGCAGCAGCCGTAGCCCAGAGGGCCGCTGCCCAGCGGGCGATGGCCGCGAGCCGGGCGCGCAGCCGCTCATCGTCGAGTCCCGGCGCCAGGATGCCCCGCGTGAAGGCCAGCGCCCCCACCACCACCGAGAGCGCAACGTGGTGGAGGGCCAGTGCCGCAGGCAGTCCCCAGCGGACCAGCGCCCCGGGGTCACCCAGGATGCGCGGGGCCGAGTTCCCCGAAACCACCAGGGCCAGGAGGAGGGCCAGGGTCATGACGGCTGCGCCGGCCACGGTCCAGCGGACCGGGACGGCGGCCGGTGGACGGCGGGAGTCGGGGGTGGTCATGGCCTCGTCCTTGCTGTGTGGAGGTGGTGTGCGGTACCGGAGGTCCACCCCTTGTTCGGAGTCGGGGCTGCCCGTGGATGGGATGCCGCGCAACGCGGGGGCGACGACGGGCCGCCGCCGTATGGCCTGCTGGGGGAGAATGGAAGCTGGACCAACGGCTGCCCGCAGGTGCAGACCGGAACTCGAGGGGAAGGAAGCGCATATGGCCGTGGTAATCGTCGGGTGCGGGGACGTGGGGACGGAAGCCGGATTGCGGTTCGCCGCCGCGGGCCATCGCGTCGAGGGCTGGCGCCGATCGCCACAGGTGCTGCCCGCGGCCATCAGACCCGTGGTAGCCGACCTGGCCGGCGAGCTGCCGCGCTTCCCGGCCGATACCGAGGTCGTGGTCCACGCCCCGGCTGCGGGCGGGCGCAGCGTGCAGGCCTACCGGAGTGTCTACCTCGACGGCCTGGCCGGCGTCCTGCGGGCGCTGGAGCGCGACCGGGTCGTCCCGCGTCGGATCGTCCTGGTCTCCTCGACGGCGGTGTACGCCGATACCGAGGGCACGTGGATCGACGAGACCACTCCGGCCGACCCGCCCACCGACACCTCCGTCGTCCTGCGCGAGGCCGAGGAACTGCTGGCCGCCCGCGCGCCGCAGGGCGTCGTCCTGCGGCTGGCCGGGATCTACGGGCCGGGGCGCACGCGGCTGGTCGACAAGGCCCGCACTGGAGCCGCCGAGCCGGGAGGGGACCGCTTCACCAACCGCATCCACCGCGACGACGCGGCAGCTGCCATCGTCCACCTTGCCACCGGTGTGGCCGATCCGGCACCGGTCTACAACGGCGTGGACCGGGAACCGGCCGTGCTCGGCGAGGTGCTGGACTTCCTGGCAGGCCGCCTGGACGTCGACCGCCCGCCGCGGGACGGGGCAGCGGTGGCGCCGACGGGCAAGCGCATCAGTGGCGCGCTGCTGCGATCGACCGGTTTCACCTTTGCCTATCCGTCGTACCGCGAGGGCTATGCCGCGGTCCTGGCCGGCGAGGGGATCCGGCACCCATGACAACCGGGCGCGGGTCGGCCGGGCATCTGCCGGCGCCGGCCCGGACACCGGCCCAAACAACGGGCCGCGGATACGCCGACGGCCGGCCCACCCCCGGTGGACCGGCCGTCAACGCCGGAGGGTTGCGGCTACTTCTTCACCGGATCCAGCACGAAGTCGTAGTCGACCTCGACGCCGGTGCCGGACGCGGCCGGCTTCGGGTCCAGCAGCAGCTCGGGCTTCACGGCAGTGGCGATGTCGTCGTCGTTGTGCGGGTCGCCCGGGAAGTACAGCTGGGCGGTCAGCAGCTCGTACCCGGGGGCCGAGACCTTCAGATGCAGGTGGGCCGGGCGCCAGGCGTGCCACCCGGCGGCGGCGATCAGCTGGCCGCACGCGCCGTCGGTCGGGATCTGGTACGGCGCCGGCTGCATCGTGTTGATCTGGAAGTTGCCCTCGGCGTCGGCGATGAACGTGCCGCGCAGGTTCCACTCCGGCAGGCCCGGGGCGAACTGCGAGTAGAAGCCCGCCGAGTCGGCGTGCCACAGCTCGACCTTGGCGTTCGGCAGCGCCGAGCCGTCGGTGGAGCGCACCTGGCCCTGGAAGAGCAGCGGGGTCCCCTCCTCGTCCTCGCGCATGGAGATGGTCGCCGGTGAATTCTGGCTGGGGGCGTCCGGGATGTAGTAGGGGCCTTCGATCGAGCCCTTGTTGCCCTCGCGGTGGTCGGTGGCGACGTCCTCGACG
>DATNBS010000254.1:0-2742 GCA_035571895.1 Arthrobacter sp.
CGGCCAGGACGGCGTCCATGACGGCGAGCCCCTGGGCCAATCCCACCGTGCGGGTATCGACGACGGTAACCGGAACCTGGACCTGGTCCGCCGCCCACCGGGCCGCGTCAACGGTTCCGGAGAGGTCCCTGGACAGGTGCAGCGAATAGATGCGGTCGAACCCGGCGGAGGCCAGTGATTCGTAGGCCCGCTGGAACGCCCCGGGCGCGGGACGGGAGGTCTTCACGGGGGCGCCGGTGGCCAACGCCACCGCCAGTGCCGTGCCGACGTCGTCGAGTCCCTCGGTGTAGATCTGCCCGTCGATCATGACCGGCATGGGCAGGATCCTCAGGCAGTGCCCGTGGGCCGCAGCCCAGTCCGCGGGGATCGCCGCCGCCGTATCGGTGACGACGGCGATCCTCGGCCCGGGTGCCCGGTGCCGCCGCTCGCGGGGCAGCAACCGGTCCAGGAAGCCCACGGCCCGGTCGGGGCGGGACTCCGCCGGGGCACCGCGGCGCTGGGCTGGAACCATGTCCCTACCTTAGGTGGCGGGGACGAGGTTCACGAGCTTGGGAGCGCGGACGACCACGGTGCGCAACTCGCGTCCATCCAGGGCCCGCTGGACGGGCTCGGAGGCCAGGGCGAGTTCGCGCAGCTCGTCCTCGCCGATGTCGGCGGGAACGGTAAGCCGGTCCCGGACCTTGCCCTTGACCTGGACGATCGCAACGACGGTGTCCTGGACCAGCAGGTCCGGATCGACGGTTGGCCATCCGGCGTTGGCGACTGAGGGTTCGTGGCCGAGCCGTTCCCACATGTCCTCGGCCGTGTAGGGGGCAAAGAGGCTCAGGACGACGGCGACGGCTTCTGTGGCTTCGCGGACCGCGGGGTCGGTGGCACCGACGCCGGAGTCGATCGCCTTGCGCGTGGCGTTGACCAGCTCCATGAGCTTGGCCACGACGACGTTGAACTTCCCGGCATCCAGCAGTTCGGCGGCTTCGGCCACGGTCCGGTGGACGAGGGTGCGCAGTGCCCGGTCCCCCGTTCCGGTTGCCGTGCCGACCGGGCTGGCCACGTCCTGGGACAGGCGCCAGGCACGGGCCAGGAACTTACCGGCCGCGGCAGGCGAGACATCGGCCCAGTCGACGTCGTCCTCCGGCGGGGAGGCGAAGACCATGGTCAGGCGGACGGCGTCGACGCCAAAGCGGTCCAGCTGCTCGCCGAGGTCCACGCCGTTGCCCAGCGACTTGCTCATGGCCTTGCCTCCGTTGAGGACCTGGCCCTGGTTCAGGAGGGCGGAGAACGGTTCCGTGGCGGTGATCAGGCCCAGGTCGTGGATGACCTTGGTGAAGAAGCGGGCATAGAGCAGGTGCAGGATCGCATGCTCGACGCCGCCGACGTACTGGCCGACGGGCATCCAGTCCTTCGCCGCCTCCGGGTCGAAGGGCCCCTCGGTGTAGTGCGGGGAGACGAAGCGCAGGAAGTACCAGGAGGAGTCGACGAACGTGTCCATGGTGTCCGTGTCGCGCAGTGCGGCGCCGCCGCAGGAGGGGCAGGAGACGTTGACCCAGTCCGTGGCCGCGGCCAGCGGGGAGGTGCCCTTCGGTGCCAGGGCCTCGCCGCGCAGGTCGTCGGGAAGACGCACCGGCAACTGGTCGTCGGGAACCGGGACCTCGCCGCAGTCGGGGCAGTGGATGATCGGGATCGGGGTGCCCCAGAAGCGTTGGCGGGAGAGCAGCCAGTCGCGCAGCCGGTAGTTCACGGTGTGGCGTCCGGTCCCGGCGGCCTCGACGATCTCAATGGCCCGGGCGATGGCCTGGGCCTTGTCGAGCCCGTCCAGCTCCCCGGAGTTGACCAGGCGGCCTTCGCCGCTGGTGGCAACGCCGCTGGTGGCCGGGTCCTCTTCGCCGGTATCGACCACGACGCGGATGGGGAGGTCGAAGGTGCGGGCGAAGTCGAGGTCGCGCTGGTCGTGGGCGGGCACGGCCATGATGGCGCCGGTGCCGTACTCGGCCAGCACGTAATCCGCGGCCCAGACGGGCAGGCGCGCGCCGGTCAACGGGTTGAGGGCATACCGGCCCAGGAAGACGCCGGTCTTGGTCCGCTCGGTGGACTGGCGCTCGATCTCCGAGAGCGCCTTGACTTGCTCCTGGTACTCGGCCAGCACCTGGCGTTGTTCCGGGGCGACGAGCTCGTCGGCCAGGGCCGCATCGGCGGCGACGACGAAGAACGTCGCCCCGTGCAGGGTGTCCGGGCGGGTGGTGAAGACGGTGACCTTGCGCTCATCCGCGGAGCCCTCCAGCGGTTCGATGGCGAAGTCGACGTGCGCGCCCTCGGACCTGCCGATCCAGTTGCGCTGCATCGCCAGGACGCGTTCGGGCCAGTGGCCCTTCAGCGATTCCATGTCGTCCAGCAGGCGGTCCGCGTAGTCGGTGATCTTGAAGTACCACTGGTTCAGCGACTTCTTGGTCACCGGGGTGCCGCACCGCTCGCAGGTGCCGTTGACGACCTGCTCGTTGGCCAGCACGGTCTGGTCCTTCGGGCACCAGTTCACCGGGTGGTCCTTGCGGTACGCCAGGCCCTTCTCGTAGAAGCGCTTGAACAGCCACTGCGTCCAGCGGTAGTACTCGGGGTCGGAGGTGTGCAGGCGGCGGGACCAGTCGGCGCTGATGGCGTAGCGCTTGAAGGAGGCGGCCTGGGTGTCGATGTTGGCGTAGGTCCACTCCGAGGGGTGGGCGTTGCGCTTGATCGCGGCGTTCTCGGCGG
>DATNBS010000255.1:0-7486 GCA_035571895.1 Arthrobacter sp.
AGGAACGGCAAAGCCACCCGCAAACGCCGCCTCAAACGCAACAACGGCGAATACGGACCCCGCACAACCGAACGCCCCGGCGAACACGACTACCCCTTCGGCACCAAACCCGACGCCCCACCCGAACTACCCGAAGACCCACCCTTCTAGAAGTGGCATGGCCTGATCACCTTTTACGTGAGGCAATCTGATTGGGCCGGACGGGGTTGGCCGGGCGCTCCTAAAGGTCAGCGGACTGGGGCAGAGAGAGCTCGAGCTCAAGAACGTCGACACGTATCTCCTCTTCACCGAGAAGCGGTCGAGGACGGCACACGGCGAAATCCCATCAGCCTCCAGGGAGCCCCAAGTCGCGTTATGTCCTCGGCGTCTGCCAAGTGAACAGGCAACACCTTGCCCCAACCACAAGCAGAGTTCTATATTTGAACATGGCGTTCGGCTAACGAACACACGCGAACTTCCTGACGGTAGTCTGCAGTACACGGGGCATCACCCCCTTATCTCGAGAAGTGGAGCCCCATTGAACCCGGCTAGCGCGACTACCTCGGCATCCCAGACCCTTTCCCGTGGACTGCGTGCACTTGAGATCATCACCGACCGCCAGGATGCCCCGACGATCGCAGAGCTGGCCGACGAACTAGGCGTTCACCGCTCCATCGCTTACCGGATACTGCGCACCCTGGAAGATCATGCACTGGTGCGGCGGGACGACAACGGGCGGTTGCAGGGCGCCCCGGGGCTGGCCGCATTGGCCCGCGGGGTCCAGCGGGATCTGCAGTCGGCGGCGCTGCCGGAGCTGACCGTGCTGGCCAACGAGCTGCAGATGAGCGCCTTCATCGTCGTCTGGGACCACGAAGACTGCGTCACCTTGGTGACTGTGGAACCCCGGCAAGGCCATGCCACCGTCCTCCAGCGGCCGGGTTCGCGCCATCCGCTCTCCCGCGGAGCTCCCGGCATTGCGATTCAGTCCGCCATGACCCCGGCGGAGTGGGAGCACATTGCCCCAGGGCATCCATTCCGCGACGAGGCCGTGGTGGCTAGGAAGCTGGGCTACGCCACCAGCATCAACGAGGTCATCCCCGGGGTGACGTCGTTGGCCGCACCGCTGCGCATCCCGGGACAGGACCCGGCGGCCCTGGCGGTCGTGTATGCGACGGAGACCCGGACCATCGATGTCGACGAGGTGGGGCGGCAGGTGGCCGCGGCGGCCAGCGCCGTCGAGCGCACCCTCGGTTCCTAGCGTCGCGCCCGCCGGCTGCGGTGGATCAGGCTGCCGTCCCGCGCCGTGCGCGTCCCAGTGCGAAGGTCCCGATACCGGCAAGGAACAGCACGACGGCGGCGCCCGCGGCTACCAGGAAGGCACCCTGCGGGCTTGTCGCGTCGGCCAGGACCCCGGCCATGCCATTGCCGATGGCGGTGCCGACGACGATGCCGCTGGCCAGCATGGTCATCACGGTGCCCATCCGGCCCATTGGGGCCACGTCTCCCCCGACGGTGAAGATCGTGACCAGGGTCGGTCCGATGGGCAAGCCGATCAGGAACAGGAACACCACCATGGTGCCGATCGAATCGGGCACCTGCAGCAGCAGGGCCAACGGCACCAGCAGCAGCGAACAGGCAGCCCAGCGGACGGGCTGGGCCCAGCCCTGCGGCCATAGCGACACGGACAGCGCCGCAATGGCAGAGGTCAGCCCCAGCGCCGCGTAGAGCAGCCCCCCGGCACTGGCATCGCCGAAGGCGCCAGCGAAGGACACGGCGCCGGCCGAGATTGAGCCGAAGATGGTCCCCATCCCGACCATGCCCAGCACGCAGAGGCCGACGCGGGCTACGCGGCCGCGCGTCCAGCGGGCTCCGGCGGGCCGTTCGCCGGTCCGCTGCTGGAGCTGGATCGACCGCCCGGTGGGGTGGACGGCGAAGGCGGGGACCAGGGCCGCCGTCAATGCAGCGGCCAGAGCCAGTGGCAGCCAGGGGGCGACCAGCGACGCCAGGACCCCGACCAGGGCCGGACCCATCACGAAGGTCAGCTCATCGACGGTGCTCTCGTAGCTCAAGGCCGTTTCGAGTTCACGGCGTCCGCGGCGGCGTCCTGCGGTCAGGGCCATCCAGCGCACGCGTGCCAGCGGTCCCACCTGCGGGCAGGTGGCACCTGCAACGAAGGCGACGCCGAGGACCATGAGTTGCGGGGCACCCAAGTCCGCCCCGGAACCGGTGACCAACAGGCCGGCGACGACCAGCGCGTGGAGGATGGCAGCGGGGATGAGCACGAGACGTTGTCCCCAACGGTCGGCGGCATACCCGAGCAGGGGCGCGCCGATGGCTGAGCCGATGCCCACCGCTCCGGCGGCAACCCCGCCACTGGCATAGGAGCCAGCGGCGGTACTGACGAGGGTCAGGGTGCCGATGGTCAGCATGGCCAGCGGGAGCCGGGCGAAAAAGGCCAGCGGGAAAAACGCCACTCCTGCAAGATCCAGCAGGCTGCGGAAGTTGCCGCGATCTGTGGTGCCAGCGGTGGTCTCGTGGGGCGCGTCCAAGGCGGACGGCGGGGTCTGCGTGTTCATGCGCTTCAGGGTTCCTTGATAGCGCGCCCGTCCCAGCCACCCGGAGCGCCCAACCCTTGCCCTGCTATTCTACCGCGTCCGCCATGACCACTCGGGCTGTGGACCCTGTACGTTCCTTGCGGACGCGCAGCTGGGCGGGGATGCGCTGTTTCATCTCCGCCACATGGCTGACGAGTCCGACGACGCGCCCGCCGCGCCGCAACCCGTCCAGCGCATCCATCACCATCTCGAGCGCCCCTTCGTCGAGGGACCCGAAGCCCTCGTCGACGAAGAGCGTCTCGATGTCGATGCCTCCGGACTGTTGCTGGATCACGTCGGCAAGTCCCAGGGCCAGGGCCAGCGAGGCCATGAACGATTCGCCGCCGGACAGCGTCTGGGTATCACGCCGCTGCCCCGTCCAGGCGTCGAGGACGTGCAGTCCGAGCCCGGATTTGGCGTTGCCTTTCGGACTGTCGTCGTGGACCAGGGCGTAGCGTTCGCCGGTCATCACCAGCAGGCGTTCCGTGGCTGCGGCGGCCACGGCTTCGAGCCTGGCGGCCAGGACGTAGGTCGACAGGGTCATCTTGAGTCGGTTCTCCCCGCCGCCGCGGGCGACCTCGGCCATGGATTTCACCGTCTGGTAGCGCTGCAGCACGGCTCCCTGGGCTTCTTCGAGGTGACGGAGTTCGGCGCTTCGCTTCTCCAGGCGATTGGCGTAGGAGCGCAGGACGGCCTCGCGTTGCAGGACGGCGTCGCGGGCGGCCACGGTCTCGCTGGCGGTGGCCGAGGCAGCGGCTAGTTGGTCGGCGTCCGGGGCTCCGATCCCCTGTTCGGCCTCGGCACGGGCCGTGGCGACGGCATCGGTTCCCGCCAGTGTCTCGATGCGCACGCCGTCGGCCGTGTAGGCGTCGACCTCGGCCCGAGCGGCCGTGCGGGCATCGGTGCCGAGCAGGGCGGTGGACCAGGCGTCGTCGTCGTCGAATCCGGCCTCCGAGCGCTCGCCCTCCCATGCCACGGCCGCGACGGTGGCGCGTTCCCGTGCGTCGTCGAGCCGACGGGCCGCACTGGCCAGCGACTCCAGGGCGCGGCGTGCCGCGTTGACGCGCTCGTGCCGGGACTTCAGGGAAGCGTCGTCACCCCGCAGGTCCGCCAGCCGCGATTCCAGCTTGGTGATGGCGGCGCGTAGATGCGCGATGCGGGCGTCCAGAACCGTCAGGGCCGCGGCCTCCTCGGCGTTGGCGGTGCGCAGGCGTTCGAAGCGTGCGGTGGCATCGGCTGCGGCGGTCCGGGCCCGCTCTGCTTCCCGGGCGCTGGCGGTGGCCTCGGCCAGGTCCTTCTCGGCGGCGGCGAGGGCTTCTCGGGCCTGATCAGCCGTGTACTCCCCTGCCTGTCCCGCGGCCAAGGCCGCAGCGGCGCGGGCGTCGTGCAGGCGGGCTGCGGCCTGGGTTTCGGCGGCCTCGCTGGCCTGGGCGGTGGCGCGGGCCGTTTCCTCGTCTTCCTCCTCCACGAGCGCACCGTCGGCCACCGTCGCCGGCACCGGGTGGTCGGTTGACCCGCACACCAGGCAGGGGTCACCCGGGACGAGCTCGCGGGCCAGTGAGGCGGCGGCCTGGGCCAACCGGGTGCGTCCGAGGTCCAGGAGACGTTCCCGGTCGGCCAGTTGCCGGTCCTTCGCCAGGGCCCACGCGTCGTGGGCGACGGCGGCCGCGGCATCCGCCTCGGCGCGGGCGGCGACCGCGGAGACCCGGCGGGAAGCGGCGTCGCGTGCCTCGGTCAGCGCGGGCAGCCGGGTGGCGGCACCGGCGAGGTCCTGGGCGTGCTCGCGCAGCCCGGGCAAGGAAGCTTCCACGGCTTCCTGTTCCTGCTTGCTGGCGGCCAGCTCGGGGGTACGTTGTTCGTGGTCGGCGCTGGCGGCGGACAGCTCGGCGGTCCGGTCGACCAGTTCCTGTTCCTCGGGCAGGGCAGCGGCGAGGAGTGCCGCGTCCCCGGTGGCCCGGGAGGCGGCGGCCGCGGCGTGGGCGGCCAGCGCACCGGTGTCCTGTAGCCCGCCGTCGGCATCGGGGCCGCCGGAGGCATCCGCCAGGTAGCCACCCGCCACGTCCTCGCTGCAATGCTGGCGCGCGTCCGCCAGGGCGGCTTGGGCGTCGTCGACGGCCTGCGCGGCGTGGCGGTGGGCAGCATGCGTGGCGGTAAGGGCGTTGGCCCGGGCATCGAGGGCCAGGCGGACCTCGACGCCGGCGATGTGCTCGGCCCGTTCGCCATGGGCGGCGCGCAGGGCCTGGAGTTCGGCCAGGGCACGGTGCCGTTCGGCGGTCTCGGCGAGCCGGATGGAGGCCGCGCGTGCCTCGGTGGCGGCGCTGTCGGCAGCGGTGCGTTCGGCCTCGAGCCCGGCGGTGCGATCGGCCAGGCGTGCGGTGAGCAGGTCCAGCAGCTCGTCGGTGCCGGTGCCACCGGCAGTGGGTCCAGTGGTGGATTCGGTGGTGAGTTCGGCGGGGAGTGCGGATTCGTCGTCGTACAGCGAGGTCCGCCCGTCCTCGACCAGGTGGGTGAGGGCGGCGGTGCGGGAGCGTCCGGCATCCTCGGCGGCGGCCTGTGCCTCCCGGAGCTCCTCGGCGAGCAGTGTCTCGACGCTGCCGTAGAGGCGCGTGTCGAACAACGTCTTGAGCAGTGATTCGCGTTCCTTGTCGGGGGCGCGCAGGAATGCGGCGAACGCGCCCTGCGGGAGCATGGCGACTTTGGTGAATTCGTTCTTGCCCAGCCCGATGACCTCGAGGAGTTCGGCGGCGACCTCGTCGTTGCGGGTGGAGACCTCCCGCCACTGGCCGTCCTCGAGTTCGCGCAGTCGGCTTTGGGCCTGCGCGGTGGTGGTCTTGCCGACCCCGCGTTTGGAGGGACGCTGCCATTGCGGGGAGCGGCGGACCTCGAAGCGCCGTCCGCCGGTGCTGAATTCGAGCACGACCGCCGGTTCGTCGGCCGGGCCCGCATGGTCGCTGCGCAGCGACTTGGAGCCCTCGCGCGCACCGGGGAGCCCGCCGTAGAGGGCGTAGCAGATGGCATCGAGGATGCTGGTCTTGCCGGCGCCGGTCTCGCCGTTGAGCAGGAAGAGTCCAGCACCCGAGAGCTCGTCGAAGTCGATGGACTGCGGGCGGGCGAACGGGCCGAAGGCGGCTACATGCAGGTGGTGGATCCTCATCGGGCCACCTGCGAACTGGTGGCCTCGCCGAGGATGGCGTCGAGCAGCTCCGCCTCCCGGTCCGACGGCGGGCGTTGTCGGACGTGGTCGATGAAGCCCGTGCAGACCTCCAGCGGGTTCTCCGCGGCGGCGAGTCGGTCGCGGTAGGTGCGCTCGACGGCGGCGGGCCGGCCTTCCGGTTCGAAGTGCAGCACCAGGGTCCCCGGGAAGCGGGCACGGAGCCGCTCCATGGCCTGCGCGGGTCGGTCCCGGTCGGTCAGGGTGATCTGGCACCAGGCGTCTTCGGCATCGGCCAGCGCGGGATCGGCCAGCAGGTCCTCGAGCCGCCCGCGCAGCACGCGCAGGGCCGTGGCAGCGGGCCAGTCGACGGCCTCGATGGACGTGATGCCCTCGGCGGTGGCCTCCAGCAGCCAGGCCCCCTTGCGGTGGCCGGCTTCGGAAAAGGAATAGGCAAGGGGCGAACCGGAGTAGCGGATGGTTTCGGCGAGCCGTTGGCGGCCGTGCAGGTGGCCCAAAGCGGCATAGTCGAAGTCGGCGAACTGCTCGATGGGCACGATGTCCAGCCCGCCGATGCTCAGTTCGCGTTCGGAGTCGCTGGCCTGCCCGCTGGCCGCGAAGACGTGGGCCATGACCAGCGAATGGACCGGCTGTGCGCTCCCGGCGCGGCGCGCGGAGAGGTCCTCGCGGACGCGGTCCAGCGCGGCCCGCACGACGGGCGGGTGGCCGGGGGCATCCACCCCGAGGGTTTCGGCCACCATCCGCGGTTCCAGGTAGGGCAGTCCGTAGACCGCCACCGAGAACCCCTCGCCGTCGAGGACGACCGGGGTGTCGAGGTCGGCGAGCTGGGTGCGCAGGTGCAGGCCGGCCCGGCCCAGCAGCCGCGAGCCGAAGCCCAGCCGCAGGGCCGAGTCGTGGTTGCCGCTGGTGGCCACGACGGTGGCACCCGCCTCGCGGAGGCGCACGACGGCATCGTCGAACAAGGTGACCGCGTCCACCGGGGGCAGCGCCCGGTCGTAGACGTCGCCGGCGATGAGCACGACGTCGACCTGCTTCGTGGTGACCGTGTCCAGCAGGGTGTCGATGAAGCCGCGCTGGGCGTCCAGGAGGCCGGCGCCGTGGAACGACCGGCCCAGGTGCCAGTCGGAGGTGTGCAAGATCCGCATGGACCCACACTATCGAGCGGGGCCGACCCTTTGGTGCGGGCCCGTGCCGCTGTGGATGGCCCGCGGCAATGGTGCGTGCCGGGGCACATCCTAGGTGGCGGCGTAGGGCCGGGCGTCGGCTTCGCGGAAGAACAGCCCCAGCCCCGGGGCGTCGGCATCCGGGCGGATGACCCCGCCGGTGGGCGGCAGGGTCCCGTCGAAGAAGAGGTTCTCGATGCGCACGTGGTCGTGGAACCACTCCAGATGCCGCAGGTTCGGGATCGAGGCCGCAACGTGGGCGTGCAGATGCGGAGCGCAATGCCCGGAGAGCTCGAGCCCATGCGCCTGGGCGACGACGGCGGCCCGCAACCAGCCGGTGACCCCCCCGCAGCGGGTGGCGTCGGCCTGCAGGCAGTCCACGGCCCCGGCGGCACACATGCGCCGGAAGTACACCGGATCCGAGCCGTACTCCCCCGCCGCGACGTCCGGTAGCACGGCGTCGCGGACCTGGCCCAACCCGGCCAGGTCATCGGAGGAGACGGGTTCCTCGAACCAGGTGACGCCGTCGTGCCGCGCCGCCTCGGCGATGCGGATCGCCTGCTTGGCGGAGTAACCGC
>DATNBS010000256.1:0-21367 GCA_035571895.1 Arthrobacter sp.
CGTTCACCCACGCGGCAGCCGGCCCTGGCACGATCGGGGTGCCGCTCCCCCGGTGCCATCTGCGGGGAACCGGCGCACCGTCGTCGTGCCGGGGTACTGCGGTCCGCTGCCGTCCTGGCCTAGATTGGGTGGAAGCGCCCACCCTCCACCACCTGCAAGGAGCCGCATGTACCGCCTGAGCAACACCGTCCGGGACTACCCGTGGGGATCGCGGACGGCGATCGCCGAGCTGCTGGGCACCGAACCGACCGGCCGGCCTGCGGCCGAGATGTGGATCGGGGCGCATCCGGACTCCCCATCGCTGGCGACCCTGCCCGGGGACGGGGGCACGCGGGCGCTCGATGAGCTCGTCGCCGCCGAACCGCACCGGCTCCTCGGGGAGGAGGCCGCGGGACGCTACGGCCGGCTGCCGTTCCTGGCCAAGGTGCTCGCCGCCGCCGAACCGCTGTCCCTGCAGGTGCACCCGACCCTGGAACAGGCCCGGGCCGGCTTCGCCGCCGAGGAGGCCGCGGGGATCGACCGCGGCGCGGCGCACCGCAACTACAAGGACGAGAACCACAAGCCGGAGATCATCTTCCCGCTCACCGAGTTCGCCGCCCTCTGCGGGTTCCGCGAGGCCGCTGCCTCGGCGGCGCTCTTCGAGTGGCTGGCCGGGGCCATCGAATCCGATCCGCAGCTTCCGGATCCGGGGGGCCGGGCCGTCGCCGCGGCCCGCCGGACCGCAGCCACGCTGGGCCAAGGCGACCTGCGCGGGGCGTTCACCGACCTGCTGTCCGGGGGATCCGACGTCGTCCAGCTCGTCGACCTGGCGGCCACGGCAGTCGGCTGCGGGCGCCACAAGGTGCAGGATCCCGGCCTGGCCGAGCTCGCGTCGCTGGCGGGCTTCCACCCCGGGGACCCCGGGGTGCTGGTCTCGCTGATGCTCAACCACCTGACCCTGGGCCCGGGGCAGGCGGTCTACCTGCCCGCCGGGAACATCCACGCCTACCTGCGCGGGCTCGGCGTCGAGGTGATGGCCAGTTCGGACAACGTCCTGCGCGGCGGGCTGACCGGCAAGCACATGGACCTGCCCGAGCTGATGGACACCGTCGACTTCACCAGCCTGGGGGTGCCCTACCTCGAAGCCGAGGAGAGCGATCTGGGCCAGGAGCTCTACCGTCCCCCGTTCGAGGAGTTCCAGCTCCAGCGGATCTCGCTGCCCGGCGAGGCCGCGCTGGCAGGGGATGACGTGGCGGTCGCGCAGAACGGGCCGGTGACGTTGCTCTGCGTGGCCGGCGAGCTGGTGCTGGATTCCCCGCAGGGCGATCTCCGCCTCGTGCGCGGCGACTCGGTCTTCATCCCCGCCCACGAGGCCCCGGTGGTGGCCAAACGCCGCGGGGACGGCCCGGCCCTGGCCTTCGCGGTCACGACGGGAGCACCCCGGTAGCGCCGACGCCCCCGATCCCGCGCCGGTGCCCGGTGCGAAAGCGGCGGTGCTTCCCCCGGGGGGAAGCACCGCCGTCGTCCTGGCAGAGCGGGCGTCCTGCCCAAGTGGATCAGCGGGTGTACGGGGCCCACTTGCGGGACTGGTGCTCGCCCTCAACCGTGCGGATGGTGCCCGATTTCGAGCGCATCACGATGGAGTGCGTGAAGATCTTGTCGTTCTTGTAGCGTACGCCGGTGAGCAGATCGCCATCGGTGATGGCCGTCATCGCGAAGTAGCAGTTGTCGCTGGTGACCAGGTCGGTGGTGGTGAGCACGCGGTCCAGGTCGTGCCCGGCGTCGATGGCCTTCTGCTTCTCGTCGTCGTCCGTGGGCCACAGCCGCCCCTGGATGACCCCGCCCAGGGCGCGGATGGCGCAGGCGGTGACGATGCCCTCGGGGGTGCCGCCGATGCCCATGAGCGCGTCCACGCCCGACCCCTCGCGGGTGGCGGCGATGGCGCCGGCGACGTCCCCGTCCATGATGAACTTGGTGCGTGCCCCGGCCTCGCGGATCTCCTGGACCAGCGGCTTGTGCCGGTCGCGGTCCAGCACGCAGACGGTGACCTGGTTGATCGGCTTGTTCTTGGCCTTGGCGATCAGGTAGAGGTTCTGCTTCACGGGCAGGCGCAGGTCCACCAGCTCGGCTGCCTCGGGGCCGGTGACGAGCTTCTCCATGTAGAACACCGCGGAGGGGTCGAACATGGAACCGCGCTCGGCCATGGCCAGCACGGCAACCGCGTTGTTGATGCCCAGGGCGGTCAGCCGGGTGCCGTCGATCGGGTCCACGGCGACGTCGACCTCGGGCCCGGTGCCGTCGCCGACCTGTTCGCCGTTGAACAGCATCGGCGCCTCGTCCTTCTCTCCCTCGCCGATCACGACGGTGCCGTTGACGGACACGGTGGACAGCAGCGAGCGCATGGCATCGACCGCCGCGCCGTCGGCGGAGTTCTTGTCGCCGAACCCGACCCAGGGGCTGGCGGCGATGGCCGCGGCCTCCGTCACGCGCACCAGCTCCAGGGCCAGGTTGCGGTCCGGTTCGGCGTCGCCGACGGACAGTCGTGGGGACAGGTGGGCAAAGTTCGTGGCTTCTGTCACGGTCATCCTCGTCGTCGAGTGGTTGTGGGTGCCAGGGGGCAACACCCCCACCTTATCGGGTGGACCGCCGCATGACGTGGTGGTGTCGGACGCGCCGTCATCGGACGCCATGCCCCGGCACCGTCATCGGGCACCGCAGACATCGGGGACAATGGAGGGGTGAGTGAAGCACCCCAGACGCCGCAAGACGAGAACGAGCCGGTCACCCCGGTCCTGACGCCTGCCCAGGCCAAGCGCGCCAACCAGTCGCTGAAGGGCATGGTCATCTCCGTGCTGTTGACCGTCGCCGTCGCCATCCCGGTGATCGCCCTGAACCCCGCCAGCAACGCGGACCGGTTCAAGCCGGACGTGAACGTCCCCGTGGTCGCCCAGCAGGCCGCACAAGCCGCGGACTTCACCCCGGTGTCCCCGACGATGCCCGAGGGCTGGTACCCGAACTTCGCCCGGTGGACGGCCGGGACGGCCGACAAGATCGACTACTGGGATGTCGGTTTCGTCACCGGCGACGACGGGTTCGTCCGCATCCGCCAAACCGCCGACGCGACCCCCGGATGGATCGCGCAGATGACCGACGACGCCGTCCAGGTCGGCACCGTGGACGTCGAGGGCACCGAGTGGACGACATATGCGCACGACGACGACGTCACCTGGAAGCACGACGGCGACGATTCCACGATCCTGCTCACCTCCGATTCCGGCGACGGCGTGCTGCGCCAGGCCGCGCACGCGGTGCTGCGGGATACGCATTCCGCAACGAAAAAGTAGCGTGGTGGGCGCGGTAGTAGTCTTTTGCCATGGCAGACGAACCGCATGACACCACTCCAGCTACCTTGACCCCCGCCGAAGCGTGGCGCAAGCTGCGCGAGGGCAATGAACGCTTCATCACGGGCAGCACCAACCACCCGAACCAGGATGCCTCACGCCGGTCCGCCCTGGTGAACACGCAGCATCCCTTCGCCGTGATCTTCGGCTGCTCCGACTCCCGCCTGGCCGCGGAGATCATCTTCGACGTCGGCCTCGGCGACGTGTTCGTGGTGCGCACCGCGGGGCACGTCCCCGACGATGCGGCGCTCGGTTCGCTGGAGTACAGCGTCGCGCTGCTGCATGTGCCGCTGATCGTGGTGCTGGGTCACGACAGCTGTGGTGCGGTCACGGCCACCATGGAGTCCTTCGAGTCCGGGGAGATGCCTCCCGGGTTTATCCGCGACCTCGTCGAGCGCATCACCCCCTCGGTCATCACCGCCCAGCGCGCGGGGATCACCGACGTGAACACCACGGTCGAGGAACACGTCAAGCAGTCGACCCACCGCCTGGTGGATTCCTCGAAGATCATCTCGGACGCCGTCGAGGCCGGCGAGACGGCCGTGATCGGCGTGACGTACCGCCTCGCGGAGGGCAAGGCGGAAATGGTCTCGGGCTTCGGGAACCTCTAGGCCACGCGATACAGGCCACATGCCGCCGGGGTCTGGTCCAGGGCCCCGGCGGCGTATGGTGAAGTCATGGCTAGCAAGGATGACTTCCGCATAGAACACGACACGATGGGCGAGGTCCGGGTTCCGGCCGACGCCCTCTACAGCGCCCAGACGCAGCGCGCCGTCGAGAACTTCCCGATCTCCGGCAAGACACTCGAGCGCCGACACATCCAGGCCCTGGCCCGGGTGAAGCGCGCGGCGGCGCTGGCCAACTCCGAGCTCGGCGTCCTCGATGACGAGCTCGCGCGGGCGATCGTCGCCGCGGCCGACCAGGTCGCCTCCGGGGACTATGACGGGCACTTCCCCATCGACGTCTTCCAGACCGGCTCGGGTACCTCCTCCAACATGAACACCAACGAGGTCCTGGCCGCCCTGGCCAACCGCTCGCTGGAGGCCGCCGGCAGCGCGTCACGCGTCCACCCCAACGACCACGTCAACGCCTCGCAGTCCTCCAACGACGTCTTCCCGACCTCCGTCCACGTCGCGGTCACCGACGCCTTGCTCAACGACCTCGTCCCGGCCCTGCGGCACCTGGCCGGGAGCCTGGGCCGCAAGGCCGAGGAATTCGCCGAGGTGGTCAAGTCCGGGCGCACCCACCTCATGGACGCCACGCCGGTGACCCTGGGCCAGGAGTTCGGCGGCTACGCGGCGCAGATGCGCTACGGCGTCGAGCGCATCGAGGCCTCCCTGCCGCGCGTGGCGGAGGTCCCGCTGGGCGGCACCGCGGTCGGCACCGGCATCAACACCCCGGCCGGCTTCCCGCAGCGCGTCATCGAGCTGCTCGCCGAGGACACCGGGCTGCCGCTGACCGAGGCCCGCAACCACTTCGAGGCCCAGGCCAACCGCGACGGCCTGGTCGAGGCCTCCGGGCAGCTGCGCAACATCGCCTACTCGATCATGAAGATCAACAACGACCTGCGCTGGATGGGCTCGGGCCCGAACACGGGCCTGGGCGAGATCGCGATCCCCGACCTGCAGCCCGGATCCTCGATCATGCCCGGGAAGGTCAACCCGGTCATCAGCGAGGCGGCCATCCAGGTCGCGGCCCAGGTCATCGGCAACGACACCACCGTCTCCCTGTCCTCGACCAATGGCGCCTTCGAGCTGAACGTCGGCATCCCGGTCATGGCGGCGAACCTGCTCGAATCCATCCGCCTGTTGACCAACACGGCCCGCGTCATGGCGGACAAGATGGTGGACGGGATCACGGCCAATGTGGAGCGCGCCCGCTTCCTGGCCGAGGCCTCCCCCTCGATCGTCACCCCGTTGAACAAGTTCATCGGCTACGAGAACGCGGCCAAGATCGCCAAGAAGGCCGTCGCCGAGGGCCTGACCGTCCGCGAGGCGACGGTCGCCCTGGGCTACCTGGAGCGCGGCGAACTCACCGCGGAACAGCTCGACGCCGCCCTGGACGTCACCACCATGACCTCGCCCTCGGGCAAGTAGGCAGCACCACGGCACGACGGCGGAAGGCGGCTCCCCGACAGGGGAACCGCCTTCCGCCGTCGTGCCGTCCGCCGGGCCCGCGTGGCCAACGCCATGCTCCTGGAATTATGCACTCAGACCGTTATGGTGCAAAAATGCACTATATGGAAGAAAGTGCAACGGGAGATCTCGGGTCCCGGGAACGGCGGCGGCGGAAGACCTATGCCGCGCTGACCACCCACGCCCGCACGCTGACGGCCGACCGTGGACTGAACGGATTCACGATCGAGGAGCTGTGCGAGGAGGTCGGGGTCTCCCGGCGCACCTTCTTCAACTATTTCGCCACCAAGGAGGACGCCGTCCTCGGGGCGAAGAGCGCCGACCCGGTCGCCCCGTATGCCGCCGGCTTCCTGGCCTCCGGGCCGGCCGCCGCAGCGGCCGGCACGGGGTCCGGTCCCCGGCTGGCCCTCAAGGATGCACTGCTGGAGCTGTTCATCGCGGCCTTCGCCACGCTGGACATCCCCCGCGCCGACATCCACGACTTCATGCAGGCCATGCACGACGAACCGGCCCTCATGAAACGGATGATCGATTCGGCCATGCAGCGCCAACGCGCCCTGGCGGAGTTAATCTGCCGGCGAGAGGGACTGGAACCCGGGGATCCGTATGCCGACCTGGTCGCCGGGCTGGTCTCGCACCTGGGCATGACCAGCTTCCAGCAGTTCGTCGGACACGGCGGACACGCCGCCGCGGTTTCCCCCTCCAAGGCGGATGAATCCGACGACGAGGCCCGCACCCGGCTCACCTCCATCCTCACCTCCAATTTCTCCCACGCGGCCCGGCTGTTCGGATCCTGAAGCCCTTCGGCTCCCGAACCGTCCGGTCCCCGACACCTAGGAAACCCATGAGCACTCTCGCTCCCCCGCAGGCCCCCGGGCCGATCGCGCTGACCCAACGGCGCATCTGGATCATCTTCTCGGCGCTGATCGCCGGGATGCTGCTTTCCAGCCTCGACCAGACCATCGTCTCCACTGCGATGCCCACCATCGTCGGCGAGCTCGGCGGCGTCGAGCACCAGGCCTGGATCACCACGGCCTACCTGCTGGCCACCACGATCGTCATGCCGATCTACGGCAAGTTCGGCGACGTGCTCGGCCGGCGCAACCTCTTCCTGGTGGCCATCGGGATGTTCACCCTCGCCTCGGTCGGCGCGGCCTTCGCCGGGACCTTCTGGGCCTTCGTCTTCTTCCGCGCCCTCCAGGGCCTCGGCGGAGGCGGGCTGATGATCCTCTCCCAGGCGATCATCGCCGACATCATCCCGGCCTCGGAACGCGGCAAGTACATGGGCCCGCTGGGCGGCATCTTCGGCCTCTCGGCCGTCGCCGGCCCGCTGCTCGGCGGCTTCTTCGTGGACCACCTCACCTGGCAGTGGGCGTTCTACATCAACATCCCCATCGGCATCGCCGCCTTCGCCATCGCCTGGTTCGCCCTGACGCTGCCGAACAAGAAGGCCGCCCGGCGCATCGACATCGCCGGCGTCGTCTTCCTCTCCATCGCCACGACCTGCCTGATCTTCTTCACCGACTTCGGCGGCAGCGCCGACCACGGCTGGGGTGCCGCCTCGACCTGGATGTGGGGCGCGGGCCTGCTCGTCGCCGTGGCCGCCTTCATCGTCGCCGAACTGCGCGCCGAGGACCCGATCATCCCGCTGTCGCTGTTGCGCAACCGCGTCTTCGTCACGGCCACCGCCATCGGGTTCACCCTGGGACTGGGCATGTTCGCCGCCATCGCCTTCGTCCCGACATTCCTGCAGATGTCCTCGGGCACCTCCGCGGCGGTCTCCGGCCTGCTGATGCTGCCGATGATGGCCGGCATGATGGGAACCTCCATCTGGTCGGGCATCGCGATCTCGAAGTCGGGCAAGTACAAGGCCTACCCGATCGCCGGAACCCTGCTCACCGCGGCCGCCATGCTCGCGATGACCACGCTGGCGGCGGACACGCCGCTGTGGCTGATCTGCCTGTTCCTCTTCATCTTCGGGGCGGGACTGGGCCTGATCATGCAGGTCGTCGTGCTGGTCGTGCAGAACGCCGTCGGGGCCGAGATGGTGGGCACCGCAACGAGCACGAACAACTACTTCCGGGAGGTCGGCGCCTCCCTGGGCGTGGCCATCTTCGGGGCGATCTTCACGAACAACCTCGCGGAGAAGCTCACGGCGGTGTTCACCGGTGCCGGGGCGTCCGCTTCGGACGCCGGACGGGCCACGGCGACGCTCGACCCCGCCGTGATGGGCCAGCTGCCGCGGCAACTGCAGGACGGCATCGTCACCGCCTACGCGGACTCGCTGGCACCGGTCTTCTGGTACCTGGTCCCGTTCATCCTCATCGCCTTCGTCTTGGCCCTGCTCCTCAAGCAGATCCCGCTCTCCGAGACCTCGGGCATGGTGGCCCGCGGCGAAGCCGTCTCGGGCGAGGAAGCACTCCGGCTCGAAGCCGAGCTGCGTGCCGGCAAGCAGTCCGGCCGGCCAGGCGCCGCGGAGTCCTCCCGGACCGCCGACGGTTCCTGAGCCTCATCCGCCGTCCCGGAACCAGCGGGTGGCCGCGCCGTACCCGTCCCGGGGTGCGGCGCCGCCACCCGTTCGCGTGCCCGGGCCGCGGCATCCGCGGCCGACGGCGGCCTGGGCCTCAGTCGTCCCCCGCAGTCAGGTGGACGGCGGCCTCGGGCGTGGCCACCCGGAAGCTGAAACTCTGTTCCAGGTAGAGGTGGACGTCGTCGGCATCGTGGTGGCTGTAGCCGATGGCGAGGTCCTGGCCGGACTCGAACAGGAAGTCCCCGCCGCGCAGGCTCATCACCACCGCCCCCTGCACCCCGGGGGCCCAGACAATCGGCCCCTCGAGGATTCGGCGCAGGTGTTCGGAGAGCAGGTACCCGCCACGTTCCGTGGCCTGGACGACGGCCGTGTAGTGCCCCGGCCCCAAGGCCAGGCCGAACGGGCCGGAAATGCCCTCTTCCAGCAGCAAGTCCACGGCCCGGGCCACGCGCTGCGGGTAGTCGGAGAAGTTCTCCACCCGAGGTACCGTCGGCAGCGAGGTTGCCTGGGTGATCCCGGTGATGTTCGCCTGCCGCCAGCCATGGAACACGGTGCGGTTCTCGGCGCTGGCGATCTGGACCGCGGCCATGTCCAGGTTGCCCAGGTCGACATCGGCTGCCCCCCGCTCGGCATCGAGCAGTTCGGCGCGCGAGACCGTGAAGTCGACCCGCATCTCCGCCAGCGGCAGCACCCGGCGTCGCTGGGCGACGATTCCCTCCCCGTCGGGGCTGGGCAACCGTTCGGTCCGGCCGAGGTTGGTGGCCGAGTAGTCCCAGCCGAAGGGACCCGCGAAGTCGACGAGTTTGCGCGCCCCCAGGGTGGTGGTCAGCCGGTCCCGCGCCTCGTCGTCGAGGAGTTTCCAGCCGGCCTCCGTGATGGGTGCCAGCTCGCGCAGCAGGTGGTTGGTGCTCATGAGGCGCTTCCTTTCAACGAGCCGATCCCCAGGGTTCCGTCGCTGCCGCCAGCGGAAGCCGTGGCTCCCTGCGATGGACCCGATGCCGAGCCGGCCGCCTCCTCGGCGGCGGTTCCGTTGGCCACGATGTCGCCGCTCTGGAACAGCGTTCCCCGGGCCGTCTGGCCCCATTTGGGCTTGGCGCGGAAGAGGTATTCCAACTCCATGCAGAAGTGCTTGAACTCCTCGCCCAGTGAGTCCTCCATGATGGCGCGGGCCGCCGGGTCTGTTTCCAGGGAGATCCGCTGCTCGTACCAGCCGATGGCCTCGGCTTCCTCGGTGAGGTTGGTGCACATGCGTGCAAACGTCCGGGTTTCCTCCGACAATTCCTCGGGCGGTTCGTGGTACTGCTCTGTTCCCATGGTCTCCCCTTCTGTTACCGGCCGCCGGTGGCGTCGTCACCGGCGGCGGCCTGTGGCGGCTTCCGTAACGCCAGCCTAGACCCGAGGGTCCGCGAAAGGCCATGGGTTCGCGCCCCGGTCCCCCACGGCGCGGCGGTCCGGCCCAGCCCGCGGAACCGTCTAAGCGAGGAACCGGGCTTCGGCGTTGCCGGAGCGCGCCCAGGCCACGGCACGGGCGTGCTTGGGCGGCAGGACCGGGCATTCCGCTGCGGCGAACCACCCGACGGCGGTGTTCTCATCGTCGTGCACGCGAGCTTCCCCGCGGCGGAAGCGGCAGGAGAACACAAGGTCCAGGTACTGTGCGCGGTCCCCGTTGGGGTAGGTGACCGGATCAGTGGTCCCGACGCCGACCAGGCGTTCGACCTCCACCTCGACGCCGGTCTCCTCGAACACCTCGCGCACCGCCGTGGACGCCGGCTCCTCCCCCGGCTCGATGATCCCTGCCGGAAGCGTCCACCGGCCGTTGTCGGCGCGTTTGACCAGCAGCAGGGCCCCGTCCTGGCGATGGACGACGGCCTTGACCCCGGGGAGCCAGAGGGGGTCGGTGCCGATCTTCTGGCGCAGGGACACAATGAATTCGGGGGTCGGCATGCCCTTAGCCTCCCACGAGGAGGGCCCCGGCCGTCCCCAGGAGCATGTACGGGCCGAACGCGATGGCCGTTTTCAGCCCGGCTCGGCGCAGCACGATGAGGGCAATCCCGACCACCGACGCCAGCACGAAGGCGGCGAGCGTGCCCAGCAGCAGGTGCGACCAGCTCAGGTAGCCCAGGTATAGTCCCAGGATCCCCGCGAGCTTCACGTCGCCCAGTCCCATTCCGCGCGGCTGGATGAGGTGCAGCATCAGGTAGAACCCGAAGAGCACGGCCCCGGCCAGCAGCGTCCGCCCGAGCGCGGCCCAGTCCCCGGCAAGCGCTGCGGCGGTACCGAGCAGCATGATCGCGAACGGGTACCAGGGCACGATGATGCGATTGGGCAGCAGGTGCGTGCGCGCGTCGATCCAGAACAACCGGGCCCCGTTGACGGCGAACAGCACGAGCGCCAGGACCAGTGGTACCAGCGCCGCGGGGGCGGAAGTCCGCAGTGTCTGGATCGTCTCGAGCATGCCCTTACGCTAGCGCAGGCAGCATGCTGGCCGGGACGCCGCTGTCTAGACTGTGGACATGCAGACACCCTCGATCCCGCAGTCCCCCGGGGGACCGACCGTGGTCTCCCGCGAGGATGCCGCGGCATTCCGCAGGTTGTGCCGGTCCTCCCCCTGGCGGTGGACGACGCTGCGCTTCGATGTCGAGTGGTTCACCGGCACCGAGTCCCCGGGCCCGGTTCCCCCGGTGCCGCCGGCCCGCACGCCCGTGGCTCCCCTGGATCGGCAGGAGGACTTCGTCCCCGCCGATTCCCTCTCCGCACCGGCCCTCGTCGGCCGTCCGGCGGATGCCGGGGCCCAGGCGGTCCCGCGCATCAGCGCCTGGTTGCGCCGCCCCGACGCGCTGCGGGTCGAGGACCCGGAGGGCCGACTGCTGTTCAGCACGACCTCGATCCATGCCTCCCGCGACGCGTTCTACGTGTCCGGAAGCCGCGCCTCCTGGCTCCTGCCTCCCCGGCTGGTGACGCCCGTGTACGACGACGACGGTCTGGTTACGCGCCGGCCGGAAGCCGACTACGGGGACCCGGTTTTCGGCGACGCGCGCTGGGCCGCCATGCTCGATCCCGTGGAACTGGCCGGCCCGGCCCCGGTCCCGCTCGAGTTCCCGCTGTCCAACGTGGTCGAGATCCACGAGCTGGCCGAGGCCCATGAGGCAGGGCGCGCGGTCCTGGAGGCCGTGGTCTCCCCCAACCTCACCTACACCCCGCAGGCGCCGGGCTTCCCGCTGCTCGAGGCCGGCCGGACGAGGCTGCAAATCGACCGCGAGACGGCCGTCTGCGTCTACAGCGAGGCCCTCGATGGACCGCTTCGGGGCCACGGGCACCGTCTGGTGATCCATGCGCGGAACGAATACATGCTCGATGACCTCTTCGTCGAACAGTCGATGCACCTCACCGACGTCCGCGACCACATCCCGTGGATCGTGCGCGGACGGGACCGGGGCTGACGTCCCGCCCAGCCGTCCGACCCGCCCGGTCCCCGGGCGCGACCCGCGAGGAGACCATGGAACTCGATGGCCTGCTGGCCGCATTGAGCCGCGGAGAGACGATCACCGATGACTCCCCCTGGCACCAATTGATGCACCGCACCAGCCAGGAGGCGCTGCGGATCACCGCTGAATGGCGGCTACCACGAACCGGACAGGGTCCGTGAGCTGCTGGCCGAACTGCCCGGGTCCCATCGACGCAATGGTCACCCTCTTCCCGCCGTCCTCCTCCGGCTTCGCCAAGAACACGCGGATCGGGCGCCGGTTGTTCATCAATGCCAGCTGCACGTTCCAGGACCAGGGAGGGGTCGACATCGGCGATGACTGCCTGATCGGGCACAACGTCGTCATCGCGACCCTCAACCACGACATGGCCCCGGGGCCGCCGGACGGACATGCACCCGGCACCCCTGGCCATCGGCCGCGATGCCTGGATCGGGCGAACGCCACCATCCTGCCGGGGGTGGCGACCGGTGAGGACGACGTGGTTGCCGCCGCCGCCGTCGTCACCCCTGATCTCCCGGAAGGGGTCATCGTCGTCGGGTCCCCGGCCAGGTGGTGCGCACGCTCCGCGGCTAGGCCCCGGATTCCTCCAGCATGTCCGTCACCAGGGCGGCAATCGGCGAGCGCTCGGAGCGGGTCAGGGTGATGTGCCCGAAGAGCGGGTGGCCTTTGAGGGTCTCGACCACCGCGGCCACCCCGTCGTGCCGCCCCACCCGCAGGTTGTCGCGCTGCGCGACGTCGTGGGTCAGCACGATCCTGGAGTTCTGCCCGATGCGGCTCATCACCGTGAGCAGCACGTTCTTCTCCAGCGACTGCGCCTCGTCGACGATGACGAACGAATCGTGCAGCGACCGGCCGCGGATGTGGGTCAACGGCAGGACCTCGAGCATGCCGCGGTCGATGACCTCGTCCATCACGTTCTGGGACACGAGCGCGCCCAGCGTGTCGAAGACCGCCTGCGCCCAGGGGTTCATCTTGTCGTCCTCCGACCCGGGCAGGAACCCGAGCTCCTGGCCGCCCACCGCGTAGAGCGGGCGGAAGACGACCACCTTCTTGTGCTCCCCGCGCTCCAGGACCGCCTCCAGGCCGGCGCACAGCGCCAGCGCCGACTTCCCGGTCCCGGCCCGCCCGCCGAGGGAGACGATGCCGACGTCGCGGTCCATGAGCAGGTCGATGGCCAGCCGCTGTTCGGCGGACCGGCCGTGGAGCCCGAACACGTCGCGGTCGCCCTTGACCAGGCGGACCAGCCCGTCATCGCCGACCCGGCCCAGGGCCGAGCCCCGGTTGGAGAGCAGCACCAGGCCCGTGTTGGCCGGCAGGTCCGCAGCGGCCTCGACGAGCACGGGTTCGTTGCCGTAGAGCTCCTCCACGTCGGCATCGGCGACGTCGAGCTCGGCGGTGCCCGTCCAGCCGGAGTCCGCGACCAGCCCGTTGCGGTACTCGTCGGCCTGCAGGCCCATGGCCGAGGCCTTCACCCGCATCGGCAGGTCCTTGGACACGACCGTGACGTCGCGCCCCTCGTCGAAGAAGTTCTTCGCCACGGCGAGGATGCGCGAGTCGTTGTCTCCCCCGCGGAAGCCCACCGGAAGCACCTCGGTGGAGATGTGGTTCAGCTCGATCCGCAGCGAGCCGCCGTCGTCCCCGATGGGCAGCGCCTTGTCCAGGCCGCCGTGTTCGATCCGCAGCTCGTCGAGCAGCCGCAGGGCCTTGCGGGCGAAGTAGCCGACCTCGGGGTCGTGGCGTTTCTTCTCCAGCTCGCTGATGACCACGATGGGCACGATCACCTCGTGTTCGGCGAAGCGCAGCACGGCGCGGGGGTCGGCGATGAGGACGGAGGTGTCCAGGACGTAGGACTTCTCCCCGACGCTTTGCCGTGCGCCGGCGCTGCGGGCGGCCTCCGGGACGGCCCGGTCGGCAGCGGCGGGCAGTCGCCCAGCCTTCCCGGACGGGAACTCCACGGCGGCTTCGGTGAAGACCGCGGAGGCCGCAACGTTTGAGGACTGGGTTTCTACTGCCACGATGACTCCCAACGGGGGCGTGCGCCCCTAGGTAACCGTTCTGCGGGTGGTCCGGTCGGGCCGCGAGGCCGGGACCGGCCTTCCCTCGTTGACAGCATGTCTCAACGTTCGGTGGCCTTTCCGCATTGGCGGGCGGGTGTGCCCTCCAATGCCTTCAAGCTAGACCTCGGAGGTGAATTCCCGGCGCTCGACACACCCGAACACGTGGATTGCCGGTAACGGCCCGGTGAACGAGGGAGGGGAACGACGGCGGGACGCGCCTCAGCTGCCGAAGCGGCGTTGGCGATCGGTGAAGTCGCGCAGGGCCCGCAGGAAGTCGACCTTGCGGAAGTCGGGCCAGAGGGCCTCGCAGAAGTAGAACTCGCTGTAGGCGCTCTGCCAGGTGAGGAAGCCGGAGAGGCGTTGTTCACCCGAGGTGCGGATGACCAGGTCGGGGTCGGGCTGGCCGCGGGTGTAGAGGAAGCGGGAGATGTCCTCGATCTCCAGGTCCCGGGCCACCTCGGCGACGGACCGGCCGGCGGCGTCGGCGTCGAGCAGCAGTTCCTTCACCGCGTCGACGATCTCCCGCCGCCCGCCGTAGCCGATGGCGATGTTCACATGCAGGCCGACCGCGTCCTTCGACGATTCTCCGAGGGAGTGGAGCTTGTCGGAGAGGTAGCCGGGCAGTTCGTCGTAGGCGCCCATCGGCTGGATGCACAGGTCCCGCTGTTCGGCCAGGCGGTCCAGCATGTTGGCGATGATGCCCATGAGCGCATCGAGTTCGTCGTTGGACCGGCTCATGTTGTCGGTCGAGAGCATGTAGAGCGTGACGGTGCGGATATCCAGTTCCTTGCACCAGCCCAGGAACTCGACGATGTTGTCGGCGCCGGCCTGGTGCCCGTGCGCCGTCGGCGCCCCGGCGAGCTTGGCCCAGCGGCGGTTCCCGTCGACGACCATGCCGATGTGCCCGGGCAGCTTCTCGGCGGGGATGTCCTTCTTGAGCACCTTGCCGTAGAGGCGATAGAGGACCTCGGGCAACCGCACGTTGTCCCCTTCCAGTCATTCGGCCAACACGGATCAACGCTGCACGGTTGCCGTGCCTCTAGGTTACCGGGTGGTTGGACCGACCCGGCCTGCGGCTCGCCTGCCGCGCGGCATCGGGCCCGCCGACGATTGGTTACCCTCCGGTAGAATCGCTGCATGACGCAACCTGCCCCCAGCCCCGTCGAGGAGATCAAACCGCATCTGCGCGGGTGGATCCACGCGGGCACCGCGCCGCTGGCCCTGGCGGCGGGCATCGTGCTGGTGGTGCTCGCGCCGGGTCCGGCCGGCAAGATCACCTCGGCGGTCTACGCCTTCACGGGCTTGCTGTTGTTCACGATCTCGGCGGTCTACCACCGCGGGACCTGGTCCCCGAAGGTCAAGCGGGTCCTCAAGCGGTTGGACCACACGAACATCATGCTGGTGATCGCCGGTTCCTACACGCCCTTGGCATGGGCCCTGCTTCCGGTGGAGAAGGCGGCGTTCCTGCTCTGGCTGGTCTGGGTCGGCGCCGTCCTCGGCGTGGCCTTCCGGCTCTTCTGGACCGATGCCCCGCGGTGGCTGTACACGCCCGTGTATGTGGCGCTGGGTCTGGCGTGCCTGGTCTTCATCGGGGACTTCTTCGCCTCCAGCGTTCCGGCAGCCGTCCTGGTCTGCGTCGGCGGGGCGTTCTACATCGCCGGCGCGGTCTTCTATGCGCTCAAGCGGCCGAACCTCCACGTCGAGTGGTTCGGGTTCCACGAGCTCTTCCATGCCTTCACCCTCGGCGGGTTCGCCTGCCACTACATCGCGATCATGATCGCCGTGCTGGCCGTCCGGTAGGCGCCCCGGCCCCGGTCGCCGCCGGCGCAGGGGCCGCGTCGTCCGCAGCCCCCTACGGGGTGACCTCGATGGCCCCCCGGGCACCGCGTTCGGCATCGACCATCGAATGGGACACGAAGGGGTACGTCCCGGGCTGGGTGAACCGGAGTTCGGCGAAACCCCCCTGGGCCACGCCGAGGTCGAGGGTCTGCGAACCCGCGGCCGGGTCGGACCCGTCCAGCAGGTAGCGGCCCTCCTTGTAGGTGGTGTCGAACTGGCCGCCGATGACATGGAAGGACGAACCGCGGTTCGGACCGGCCGCCACCACCCAGAAGCGCACGCGCTCCCCCGCCTTCACGTGCAGGGGCGCAAAGGCGTACTGCGACGCGTAGCCGTTGAAGGCCACGCCGTCGGGCCGTTCCGCCTGGATCTTGGCCTGGTCGGCCGTGCCGCCGGGTGCCCCCAGGTACAGCTCGCTCTGGACCAGGATGAACTCCCGGTCCACGGTGGCGAGGTCCGGCGGGTCGATGATGACCGCCCCGAACATCCCGTTGGCAATGTGCAGGGACATGGGCATGGTCGAGCAGTGGTACAACCAGGCACCGGCCCGGGTCGCCGTGAACGTGTAGGCCAGCTCCTCGCCCGGCTCGATGGTGCGCATCGGCCGGTCCGGTGCCAGCGCCCCCGCATGGAAGTCGATCGAATGCCCCATGGTCCCCTCGTTGCGCAGGGTGATCTCGAAGGTATCGCCCACCTTGCCGCGCAGGGTCGGCCCCGGTGCGCTGCCGTTGTAGGTCCAGAGGGTCTGCGCATACCCGGCCGCGACGTCGTGGAGGGTGTCCCGGGCCGTCAGGGTGAGGCGGTGCACGGTGCCCTTCCCGGCGGCGGGAAGCCGGGCATCCCGCGCGCCGAATCCCTTCCCCGGGTCCCGCATCGGGTCGAGGCCGGGTGCCGCGTCATCGGTGCCGGGTACCGTGGCCATGCCCTCCATGGCCGGCTGGCCGCTGCTGTTGCCGGATGCCGCGGCAGGTTCCACGCCGTCGGCGACGATGCGGAACACCATGCCCATCTGCCGGTGCCCTGCCAGCGAACACCAGCCCTCGACATCGGCCACGATGATGCCGGCGTCGACCTCGACATGGCTGCCCGGGGCAACGCGTCCCGATGCCGCCCCGCTGGCCGTGACCATGTCATGCACCCGGTCGTCGTCGTTCGCCAACTCGATCACCAACCGGTCCCCCACGGGAACGTGGATCGTCTCCGGGGTGAAGCGCATGTCCTTCATCGACAGGGCCACCCGAGTGGTGTGTCCCGTTCCGGCAGGCTCCACCGGCGCCGCCGGCACACCCGCATCCCGCACGACGCCGAGGCCGGCGCCCACCCCGGCGGCCGCCGGATCCGCGGCGATGCCAACGGCAACCGCCACCACGACGCCTGCCACGCCGGCCACCGCGCTCATCATCAGCTTCCGGCCCGGGGACCCGCCCGCGGGGCCGGGTAGCGGATCCGGTGCCGGGGTGGCCCGGAGCGAACCGGCCAGCAGGACCAGGAACCACACGAAGGCCACCAGCACCAGGAAGGAGGTCGCCACCTTGATCCAACTCGGGACCGGAAGCAACGCCACGCCGAGCCCGGCGTTGAAGAGCACCAACCGGGCGCCTGCGGCGGAGTCCAGGACCGCGCCACGTGCCTTGGACGTCGCCGGACCGCCCCCGGCCACCACCGGAACCAGGTAGCTCAAGGCCCCCAGCAGCACCTGGGCGGCGAATCCGGCGGCGAGCGCGGGGACCGCGCCCTGGATGTCGGCATGCAGGCCCGCCCAGGATGGTCCACGGCCGGCCTGCACGGCCAGCAGCGTCACCACGCCCGCCAGCCAGAGCAGCGCTGCGGCGGCCGACAGCGGGGCGAACTCCGTGGAGGGCTTGGAGGCCATGGCCCGGCACAAGGGCCAGACGGTGTAGGCGATGCCCACGACGTAGACCAGCAGCCCCGCACCGACCAGCCACGTCCATCCCCCTCCGGCGCCGGCACCGGCGAGGACGATACCGGCCAGCAGCGGAATCCAGCCGTGGCGCACCACGGTCTCCGCGCCCTCGGCCACGCGGGTACGCAACATCGTCGGCAACAGGGTGCCGAGCGTTCCCAGCACCGACAGTCCGACGAATCCGAGGAGGTTGACCACCGCGTGGGCCACGAGCAGGCGATGCCTGTCCGCATCGGCAGCACCCAGGGCCAGCATGGCCCCGAGTCCGGCCCCGACGGGCAGCAGCCAGGAGGCGCAGATGTAGTAGCGGACGGTGGCGCCGAATCTGGAGGGAAGCGCCCGGGCCGCCCGGAAGGCCAGCGAGGCACCGTGCCATGCGTAGGAGGATCCGACGAGGATGCTTCCGCAGAACACCAGGGCCCGGACGTCGGCGACCATCCCGGCCACCACGGCGACCACGCCGACGTTGAGCCCGACGAGCCGCCAGGCCAGCGCGGCGCGTCCCGGATTCGGTCCCCGCAAGAGGGCCTCGGCGAAGTGGGAACTCCACACCATGACGGCGTTGCCGATGCCGCCCAGGAGCAGCAGGTGCACCATCAGCCACGTCGGCACGGGCAGGAAGCGGTGTGTCGCCACAACGCACACCAGGGCACCCAGCCAGAAGACCATGGGCGCGTTCGCCCGCAGGTGCCAGCCCGCACGGGAAAAACGTGCCGGATCCGGCGCCGTGGGCGAGGGTCCGCGCGGGGTGGGTGAAATCCTCAACGGGTCCTGGCCTCCCTCCGGGCCGAGGCCGCCAGCCCCACTGCCAGCGCCGCAAAGAGCACGACGGCGGCGATGTTCACCACCCCGGCGAATTGCCGGGTCGGGCCGTCATCCAGGACATCGGCGACGAAGATGCGCAGGGACAGCGAGAGGTGCAACAGCACCGCGGGGAACACCAGGACAGGGCGGTATGGCAGGGGATGCCGCAGTACCGCCGGCAGGATCACCGGGGCATGGGCCATGATCATGGACATCGTGAAGCCCAGGAAGACCGCATGGGTGAGGGCGTCGTAGGCGCTGCCGGTGATCGCCGTAGAGTGGAGGCCGGCGGCCACCGAGATCACTGCGGCAATGGCCAGCCAGCAGTAGCCGGCCAGCAGGCACCCGGCGATGTACCGTGGCAGGCCCGCGGAACGGATCGTCCGCCGGGCGACGTCATGCACCGCCAGCCACGCCACGGTCCCGCCGAGGACGATCCCGAAGGCGATCCGGCCCGGGCTAGGCCAGAGCAGGACGCCCACGCCGCAGGCGAGCAGCAGTGCCGACAAGCCGGTCAGCAGGGGTTCGGCACCTGCCGAGTGGATGTGGATGCGCGCCAGTTCCAGTCGCTCACCGGCAATCGTCAACACGACGAAGGCGACCAGCAGCGGGACCAAGGGGGCTGTGTCGGGAACGCGCAACCACAGCATGGTGGCGGCGACGCCGGCCACCGCACCGAGGATCTGGATGAGGACGGCGACCTCGCGTTGGCGCCTCCACAGCGGGAGGTAGACCCCGACCAGGGCAACGCATCCGCAGAAGAGCAGGGCCTTGCCCGCCTGCTGCGGTAGCGGTGACACCAGGGCCAGCCCGCCCAGGCCCAGGAGGGCCGGTGCGGCGAATCCTGCCAGCCGGCCCAGGGCAACGGCACGCTCCAGGGCGATGACGGTCCCGATGAAGCCAAACACCATCAGCATGCCGTGGCTGCTCGCCAGGTTCCGTCCGATGGGCACGTGGGGTAGGCCGAGCAGCACCAGGGCGGCATCCAATCCCACGAGCAGGGACAAGCCGCCGGGAACCAGGAACAGCAGCCGGGTTCCGGTGCGGCTGAGCCGTCGCGGGGACCGGGTCGCCGGGGGTTCCGCAGTGGTGGTCCGCGCACTGCCGCCGGCGGGGGCAGGACTCACCGGCCTGGCCCTGCAACGAGGTGGAGGAGGCACGCATCGCTGGCGGCGAAGGGAAGCAACCGGGCATGGGTTCCGGTGTCGTCGGCGTTGTCCAGGAGTCCTTGGACCAGGCCCAAATGGACCGAGCACACGACGTCGGGGTGCTCACGGGCCGCTTCCAGCAGCGGGCAGCGGGTCAGGCGCAACACGGCGGGATCTTCGTCGGCCGGCTCGACGGTGAAGCCGGTCTCGGCCAAGGCCGCCGCAACACGTTCCCCGACGGCGGCCGACGTGTGCCCGGGGCCGCCCCTGTCCGGCGCCGCCGCGGGATGGGGCAGTCCGCTGGCCCACGCCCGGCCGGCGGCGATGCCCTCGGCCCGCGCCTCGGGACGGCCACCGAGTTGGGCGGCGAGGACCGTGGCCAGCATGGCGGCAGCCGCCGGCGCCACCGGCTGTTGCGCTGCCCGGTACCGCCGCGCAGGACGGCCCCGACCGGTCGGGGCCGGGGTGGGGAGCCGCTGGAGGTGGCCGGAGAGCACGAGCGCCTCGAGGTGTTCGCGCACGGTGTTCGGGTGTTGGCCGCACGCGCGGGAGAGGACGTCGACGGAGGCGGGTTCGTCCATGGCGCGCACGCGCGTCAGCAGGGCCCGTCGGGCCTGCGACATGGCCTGGGGCTCGCCGACCTGCACTGGTTGCGGGCCGCCGTCGAGCGGCGGCGCGGGTTGTCGGGCTTCTCTATTTACCACGGAATTTATTGTAGTAAAGTTCGAGCCGGGGCACCATTGGCCCCCCACTACCCCAGGAGAACACCGTGGAGAACCTCACCCTGGCCTCATCGCGCGAATCGGCCGCCGCGCTAGAAACCACCAGCTCGCTGATGACCGAATGGGCGGCCACGGTCGCCGCCCAGGCCCCTGATCCCGCGGCCCTCCAGGACACGCTGGCCGCACGTGTCGTCCGCGGCCTGGACCTCCTGGTCCGCGAATTGGCTTCGGCCGGAAACACGGCGCAAACTGCCCTGTTGGCGCGTTTCTTCGACCATGTCGCGGGGGCGGCAGCCCAGGCCTCGGGCCAGCTCGCCGAGCAGCCGACCGAGGCGCGTGCCGCGGCCGCCGCCCAGGCAACCGTCACGGCGCTGGACGTGGCGAAGGCAGAGGTCCTCCCGGCCTTGGCCTCGACGCCGTCCGTGGACATGGACCGGCTCCTGGCGGCGCTTTCCCCTGCTGCCGGCGACGCCGCGGGCCGCCCCGGTGAGGCGGAGGCGGAGGCGGCAACGGGTGCCACGCCCGCGGCCGGTGGAGGATGCGCCTGCGGGGGCCATGACGAAGAGGGCCTGGCCGAACTCGACACCCGCGTCATCCCGCATGCCATCCGGCACGCCACCATCTTCGGCGCCTTGGACGGTCTGGCCCCAGGGCGCGGGATCCTGCTGATCGCCAACCACAACCCATTGCCGTTGCTGGCCCAGCTGGAGCAGCGGGCTGCGGGTCAGTTCGAGGTGTCCTACGTGGACGAGGGGCCGGAGACCTTCCGGCTCTCCCTGGTCCGCCGGTAGCCCGCCCCGGGCGGTGACAGCCGGGACGGCCTCCTGCCGCAGGCGGGCACGTCGGCTAGTTTCCCGGCCGCCCGCTGCCCTCGGGCCCCTCGACGTCACCGGTCCGGGCGTCGCCCGCGCCCGGGGCACGCTCCTCGGGATGGCCCGCCGGCGGGAACCCTTCGCCTTCGGCATGGCGCTCGCGCCCGCGCTCGACCAATTCGGCTTGGCGTTCCTCCGCTGTTCCGGCATAGCGGACCCGGCGGATGCGCCGCGTCATGTCACGGATGAGGAAGATCACCACGATCACCACGGCCGCGGTGGCCACGAAGCCGGCGAACCCGGGGCCGATCTCGCGGGCGGCGTCGCCGGTCGGGACGGCCGGGGCTGAGCTGGCGACAATCACCAGGGAGGACAACAGGTTCACGAACACGCTCTTTCTTGACGGAGGCCGGCGCTGACCGGCCCATCCAGTCTACCCGGGCGGCCAGAGGCCAAGGAGCTAGCGCAGCCCCGCGAAGAGGTCCGTCTCCGGCGTCTGCGCCTCGATCTGGGAAGAGACCAACACGAAGT
>DATNBS010000257.1:0-18409 GCA_035571895.1 Arthrobacter sp.
TGGGCGACCGTGGACCCCGGGGCGGCCGTGCGAATCGATGACCCGGACCATCCGGTCGGGCCCACCGAAATCCGCGGCGACGCCGTGGTCGACGGCATCGTGCGGGTCCATGCCCCGTGGGCGACCCCGGAACTGAGACCGGTCTACGGCTGGGGCCTCTATGCGGACTTCGCCCCGGGCGCCGCAACGCGCCTGCTCAAGCCCATCGACGCCTACGACCGCTGGACAGCCCAGGTCACGGCCACCTGGCCGGACGGGACGATCCGCAGCAGGGCGGCCCAGAGCGCGGTGATCCGCCGGGGGACGCTGGGCGTCGGGGCAGTGTCCATCGAGGGCACTGCCGCCGTTGACCGGACCCTGACGGCCCGGCACCGGCAGGTCGACGCCTCCAAGAACCCGTACTACTGGTACACGTGGCTGCGCGACGGCGTGCCGATTCCCGAGGCGTCGCGTCAGGCCTACACGCCCACCATCGCCGACCGCGGGCACCGGCTCTCCGTCCGCGTGACATCGAACGCCGGTGGATACTTCTCGGAAATGGCGACATCGCCGACCGTGCTGGTCGCCGCAGGGAACCTCACCGCTCCCGTCCCCACCACCCGCGGCGAGGCCGGGGTGGGCAGCATCCACACCGCATCGCCCGGTACCTGGACCGCCGGAACCGTGCTGAAGTACCAATGGCTGCGCAACGGAAGCGCCATTTCCGGCGCCACGTCCCGGACCTACACCGCGTCGAAGGCTGACCTGAACCAAATCCTGCAGGTGCGGGTGACCGGAACGAAGCCCGGCTATGCCACGGTGGCCAGGACCTCCGTCGCGAAGCGACCCGTCACCGGCAAGCTGACCACCAGTGCGCCCCGCCTGGAGGGGACCAGCCGGGTCGGTGTCCGGCTGCGGTCTTCCCTCCCCTCCTCCTGGACATCGGGTGCCACGCTGAAGTACCAATGGCAGCGTAAGGGGCGGAACATTCCCGGTGCCACGGCCAACAGTTACACGCCCACCGCCGCCGACCGGGGCCAGCAGCTCCGGCTCCGGATCACCGGGACCAGGGCCGGGTACACCGCGGCCACGCGCTATTCTGCGACAACCCGCCCGGGCTACGGCGTCCTCGCGAACACGTCCCCGGGCCTGACGGGCACCGCGGCCGTCGGCAAGACGCTGACCGCCAGCCCTGGCACCTGGACCCGGGGGACCACGCTGAAGTACCAGTGGCTGCGCGACGGCACCCGGATCACCGGTGCCACGAAGCGCAGCTACACGGTGCGCGCGGCGGACCGCCGGAAGATCCTGTCCGTCACGGTAACCGGCTCCAAGGCCGGGTACCGGACGGTCCTGAATGAATCGCGCGTCAAGTACGTGAAATAGCGGACTATGGCGGCCATCCGCGGCGGTGCAAAGGAGGACGACGACGGTGCGCGCGCACCGTCGGCGTCCTCCTCGCTGATTCTGATCGGTCCTTGCTGCTACTTCTTGCGGGACCTACTTCCTCCCGACCTTGGAGTACAGGGCCCGCGTCGCGGCCCGGACGCCGGTGGTCAGCGTCGGCTGGGCCACCGGGGCGAAGAACGGCGAGTGGTTCGCCGGCGGCGGGCCGGCGGCCAGGGTCGCCTCGGTGTTGCCGCCGAAGAACCAGAACACGCTCGGCACGTCGATGGCCGCGGCCAGGGCGCCGAAGTCCTCGCTGCCCATGACCGGGGTGCCGTCGATGACCTGGTCGGCGCCGAGCTCGTCGCGGAACTCGGCGGCCAGTTCGTCGGCGGCGGCCGGGTCGTTGTAGAGCGGAGGGAAGTTGGAGATGTCCTCGATGACCGGCTCCGGGGCACCCGAGGCGGCGGCCTCCGCGGCGATGATGCGCCGGATCGAGGTCAGGACCGTCTCGCGGACCTCCGGGTCGAACGTGCGCACGTTGAGGGTGAACACCGCCCGGTCGGGGATGACGTTCTCCTTCAGCCCGGCGTGGAAGGACCCCACGGTCACCACGGCTGCTGACTGCGGGGCGACCTGGCGCGAGACGATCGTCTGCAGCCGCACCACCATCGAGGACGCCAGCACGATCGGGTCGATCGAGTGCTCGGGCATCGAGCCGTGCGAACCCTGGCCCAGGACCGTGACCTTGAACGAGTCCGCGGTGGTCATCGCCGCCCCGGGCATCAGCGTCACCGTGCCGGTCAGCCCGCCCATGACGTGCTGGCCGAACATGATCTCCGGCTTGGGTGCCTTGTCCCACAGCCCGTCCTCGACCATGGCCTTCGCCCCGGCGGCGGTCTCCTCGCCGGGCTGCAGCACGAACACGATCGTCCCGGCCCAGGCGTCGGTGGCGCCGGCATACAGCTCGGCGGTCTTCAGCGCGGTGGCCATGTGGGTGTCGTGCCCGCAGGCGTGCATGACCGGGACCTCGGTACCGTCCTCCAGCTGCCCGGTCGCCGTGCTGGCGTAGTCCAGCCCGGTGTCCTCCTGCACGGGAAGCCCATCGGTATCGGCCCGCAGCCCGACGACGGGTCCGTCGCCATTGCGCAGGATGCCCACGACGCCGGTGCCTCCGCAGCGGAACACCTCCAGACCCAGCCCCTCGAGCCGCTGCGCCAGGTAGTCGGCCGTGCGGTGCTCCTGCATCGACAACTCGGGGTTCGCATGCAGGTACTGGTAGGTCTCGACGAGCTCGGCTTCCGAGGCCCCGGTCATCCGCAACGACTGCGGGATGGCGCCGGTGGGCCCTGGTTCTTTCGAGACTGCTTCTGCCGACACTGCTTCTGCCACGACTGTTCCTTCCATCGGTGGTGCTCCTCTTTCCTGGACTCTAGTAGGTGGGGCCGGAGACGGTTTCCGGCGTCCCGTCCTCCCGGCGGTTCACGGCGTTCGACGGGTCGTCGCCGACCGTGGGGGTGGCCTTCTTGTCGCGCAGGAACCAGGCGAGCACCGCCGTCGAAATCACGGCCAGTGCGGTGGCGAACATCGCCAGGCCCGGGATCAGCGGCAGCAGCACGAAGTTCACGACCAGGGCGACCGCGACGGCGATGACCGCCGACCGCGGGGCCTTCTGGCTGACGATCGCCTGGACCAGCACGGCACCCATGACGGTGGGCAGGATGTAGACCTGCACCGTCTGGACGATGTCGGCCGGGATGATGCTGACCAGCCACGTCCCCAGCAGGCCGACGAAGATGAACAGCGAGGCCAGGTGGACGGTCGCGGCGCCGCAGATCGCCGCGACGGCGGACAGTTCGCCCTTGCGGGTGCCGGGCTTGGCGCCGATGGTCGACTGGGCGATCATGGCCGAGGGCAGCAGCTTGTTGGAGATGTTGCCGATCATGAACGCCTGGTACATCGAGGAGGCGCCGAGGATCGGGTAGTAGGTCAGTGGTTCCACGATCCAGATGACGCCGAACACCGCGGCGAGGGCGGCGAACGCCCCGAGGATGCCGGAGACCTGGATGTCGAGGCCGGAGAAGAAGACGAGGTACGCCGGGGCGGAGAGGGAGAAGAACAGACCGGCGATCATGGTGATCCGCCCCCATCGGGAGGTGGTCTTGTCGAAGGCGGACAGCGCCTGGTGCGCTTGCGTTGCGATGGGCATGATGTGCTCCTGGAAGTCTGTGGTGCGCTTAGAGACGGGTGGCGGCGTAGGTGATGGCCAGGCCGAGGATGATCGCGATGCCCAGCGCCCATTCCTTGATCCACGGCTTGCCGACGCGTTTGGCGATCACCATCAGGATGGTCATGATCACCGCGGAGGACAGGAAGGCGACGACGTGGATCCATGACTTGGGCAGTTCGGCGATCCCGAGCACGGAGAACGCACCGACCATCGCGGCACCGGGGACGACGAGCATGATCGCCGGGTTGACCTTGCGCAGGGCCGAATCGCCCTTCTTGAGCAGCGGGGTGAGGATCAGCGTGGCGATCATCCACATGGCGCCACCGAGGCTCATGGCGGCCAGCGCCAGCCCGAAGACGGCCTGCGTGTAGGTGGGTCCGCCGAGCTCGGCACCGGCGGTGTTGGCGGCGATGGCCGCTGCGGCGGTCTCGTAGGAGACGGAACCGATCAGGCCGATGCGCACCAGCACGGCGGGAGTGCCGAAGACGGTGAGCAGGGCGACGGCGACCATGACGACGGCGAGCGAGGGGCCCAGCGCCGAGATGGCGCCGGCGCGGAAACTCGTCTTCAGTTCGCTGGGGGTCATGCCGATGGAAGGGGCGGCGATCCGCGCGGCCTTCATGTAGATGACGCTCTGGACGATGATGACGAGGAAGACGCCGATCGCGCAGGCCCAGAGGATGGGCGAGTTGGCGATGGCGAGGATGTCCGTGGAGTTGTTGTCGGCGGCAGCGGGCAACGCGGTGGGCAGGTTCATGGGTAACCGTTCATCGAAGGGTGCTAGAGCGGCACGGCCGGATGCTGGATGGCCCGGTGTGCTCGATACCCGCTCTGTCCTGAACCTGAAAGTTGGACCGGCGCCTCGGACGCCGGAGTGCCTCGTCGGTGAACCGCCCACAGGCGGCTGCTCTCCAGAGTTTCCTCCCGCGGCCGTACCTGGTACCTGAGAGATTGCGGGTGCTTGCCCCTTCGGTGCCCGAGTGTGGTGGTCGGGACTCTCCGGCCGCGTGTGATCGGAAGGTATTCAATTGACGGCGGCCGAACGTGGCCGCGTCCTGCAAGGATCCCCGACGTGATCCGGATCACCAAAAGTGCCGCGACATAGAGTGAAATATTCGTGAACGAATGTTCGGTCAGCGAACTCTCTGGGTCGGTTTCCGTGGTAACGGCTGGCAACGCGGTTGCCGCTACCGGGCGAGGAAGCCCAAGAGTGCCGCGTTGAATTCGTCGGGATGCGAGGCGTTCAGGCCGTGCGGGCCGCCGCGGATGATGACGAGTTCGCTGTCGACGACGGCTTCGTACGTCCGCCGGCCCGACCCGTCGACGGGGACGATCGCGTCGCTGTCACCGTGGACCACGAGGGCGGGGACGGAGATGCCGGCCAGTTCATCGCGGAAGTCCGTGAAGCCGAAGGCCTCCATGCAGCCGAGTACCGCGTCATGGTTGGCATCGCGGGCCATCGCCAGGGCGGCCCCGAGCTCCTCGGCACTGACCAGCAGGTGGCCCCACGCGGAGTAGAAGGTCCGCATGAAGCCTTCGAGGAACCCCTCGCGGTCGGCGGCCAACTGCACCAGCATGTCCTGGGCGGCCGCTTCCGTCAGCGGCCCCTGCGGGTTGGAGGCGGATCTGAGCAGGTACGGGGGGACTGCTGCGGCGAAGACGACGGAGCGCAGGCGGTCCTCGCCGTGCCGGGTGATGTAGCGGACGACCTCGCCGCCTCCCATGGAGAAACCCACCAAGGTGGCGTCCTGCAGGTCCAGTGCCTCCAGCAGCGCGGCAAGGTCGGCTGCCAGGGCGTCGTAGTCGTAACGGTGCGATGGTGCGGAGGATCCGAAGCCGCGGCGGTCGTATGTGATGACCCGGTGTCCGGCCTCGACCAGCGGCGCGATCTGCTCCTGCCAGGACGCGGTGTTCAGCGGCCAGCCATGGATCAGGACCACCGGACGTCCCGTGCCGCCGGTGTTCTCGTAGTTCAGCGCGTTGCCATCGGCTCCGGTGGTCTGCGGCATGGGACTCGTTCCTTCGGGCGGGGGTGGTTTGACGGGCACGGCCAACGTAGGCACGATGCCGCACCGGTGCATAGAGGTGGCGTGACCGCGTCGGTAACGTGGGCGTCGCCTTCGCCTCTGCCCGGCCAGAACCTGCGCAGGCAGGTCCGCGAGCCGGTGCTGGCCCGTCTGTGAACCGGTAGGTCAGGAGCGGATGGTGGTCCATGCCCGGTGTACCGCGTCGTCGCAGTAGGGCCGATGCCGCGGCGTGCACCTGCCTTACTGTTGCCGCCATGCCGTGCCTCTACCATGGGCTTGGCGGCAGGATCCCGCCACCACACGTTGCCGGCACCTGCCGTGCCCGGACCGACACGACACGGGAGAAGCCCATGAGCAGTGAGCAACGCAGGCGGCAACTGGGGGAACAGGACGCCCCGGTGGAGGATGAGATCGCCGAATCCTTCGACCGCATCGTCGCCGAAGGAGCAGCCCGCCTCGCACGGGGGTGGACGACCGTCTTGGTCACCGGGACCTTCGGGGGACTCGAAGTCGGTGCCGGTGTCATGGCCTATTTGGCGGTCCTGCACGAATCCGGCAGCCATCTGCTGGCTGGGCTGGCGTTCGGCATTGGCCTGGTGGCCCTGCTGCTCGCCAAGAGCGAACTGTTCACGGAGGGATTCCTCGTGCCGATCACGGCGGTGGCCGCTAAGGAGGCCACCATGGGAAACCTGGTGAAGTTGTGGGCGGGGACGCTCGTCACGAACCTCGTAGGGGGTTGGGCCTTCATGTGGCTGGTCGCTCGCGCTTTCCCCGAGTTCAACCACGACCTGGAAACGGCCGCCCTGCATTTCGTCGACGCGGGCTTCACCTGGCAGTCGGTGTGCCTAGCGGTCCTGGGTGGCAGCACCATCACGTTGATGACGCGGATGCAGCAGGGCAGCGATTCAATGTTCGCGAAGATCATCGCCGCGGTGGTTGGCGGCTTCCTGCTGGCCGGGCTGCAGCTCTTCCATTCCGTTCTCGATTCCTTGATCATCTTCGGGGCCATCCACGGCGGTGCCGCCGTTACCTACGCCGACTGGCTCGGCTGGTTCGGGTACACGCTCGTCTTCAACATGCTCGGGGGGCTGATCCTGGTCACCGCACTTCGCCTGCTGCGCAACAAGGAACTGATTGCCGAGCGCCGCCAGCGAGCCCCTCGAGAGGCAGACAAGCCGCAGTAGCCCGTGGCCAACCCCGGACCAGGGCCGGCCGTGGCCGGGGAGACGGGACGCTTGGCCAGCCGGCGCTCCCGATGCTTTGATACGGTGGACCGGCTGTCGGAGCTATTGCCACGCCATGCCCTGAGCCCCCGCGACCACCACAGGAGATATCGATGGCCCCGCCAGTCGAGGAAGCAGACGAGCACTACCAGGTCAGGTGGACGCACAGTCTCCATCGGACCGGTGAGCGGGCGCGCAGCATCTTGTTCATCCTCGCGCTCGCCGTCGTCGTCATTTTCGGCCTGTTGCAGGTCACCGTGGTCGTCGTCCCCCTGTTGTTGGCCCTCATTCTGGCTGCAGCGATCAGCCCGGTGGTCAATTGGCTCCGCCACCACGGATGGAAGCCCGGCTGGGCGACGGCCACGACCTTCGTAGCCCTGTTGGCGGTCCTCGGAGGTGTCCTCTGGGCCGTGGTGTCCGCGATCCGCAGCGAATGGGGATCACTGATCGAGCAAGCGGGGGAGCGGACCCACGATCTCTGGTCATCGCTCAAGGACAGCTCGCTGCCCGTGGACGACGCGACCTTGGACCAGGCCAAGGCGTCCCTGGGGCAGCTCCTGGGCAGCGGCCAGACGAAGGACACCGCCATGGCCGGGGCCGCCATGGTCTCGGAGTTGGCGACGGGCTTCATCCTCATGGCCGTCATCCTGTTCTTCTTCCTCAAAGACGGACGCACGATATGGGCCTTCGGCATCCAGAAGCTGGGCGGCAGGCAGCGCGCCAAGGCACGATTGGCGGGGATCCGCGCCACGGATGTGCTTGGTGGCTACGTCCGAGGCACGGCGATCGTCGCCACCGTCGACGCGGTGCTCATCGGCGCGGCCCTGTTGATCCTCGGCGTGCCGCTGGCCGTTCCCCTGACGGTGCTGATCTTCATCGGTGCCTTCATTCCCATCCTCGGTGCCACCGTCACCGGCGTCCTGGCCGCCTTGGTGGCGCTCTTCGGGGTTGGCCCCACGGCAGCGGTGATAGTGGCGGTGGTGGTGGTGATCGTCAACCAGTTGGAGGGCAACCTGCTGCAGCCGCTGGTCATGGG
Source organism: Arthrobacter sp. (assembly GCA_035571895.1). Classification (GTDB taxonomy): domain Bacteria; phylum Actinomycetota; class Actinomycetes; order Actinomycetales; family Micrococcaceae; genus Arthrobacter_H. The sequence continues at coordinate 7,882 of DATNBS010000257.1, forward strand.
CCGTACGCTGCAGATCCACCCGCTCGTCGTCCTGCTCGCCTTGGCCATCGGCGCGGTCGTCGCAGGGATCATCGGTGCGATCCTGGCCGTCCCGCTGACGGCCGCCGCGTGGGCCGCGATCCAGGTCTGGGCGGGTTCGCCGGCTTCGGGGGCACGGAAGTCCGGGCTGGTCGACGGCCGCGGCTAAGCCCCTGGGGCCAGGGCGAACAGCCCGATCCCGTGGGCGCACCTAGTCCGCCGTGGTCCGGCCAAGGCGGGATTCGGAATCGGCTGTGGTCCGCGCGGCTTCGTCGGCGTCTGTGCCGGCGAACGGGCTTTGCCCTGGCCAACCCAAGCGGGCGCAGCTGGCGCACTGCAGCGGCGTTGGCCGGTGGCAGGTGTCCAGGATTAAACGCGGTGACAGCGAAAGCGCGAAGATCCGCACCATCCGCAACTACCTCGAGGCTGTTGGCGGCAGCCTTACCCTCGAGTACACCCTCGAGTACGTTGTGGGCGACCAACGCATCCACGTCGCTTGAGAGCCGCCGTTTCGTGCAGGCGCTCCAGATCGGAAGTGCTACCAGCCGCGCTCGCGCCACTCCTGCAGGTGCGGGCGCTCGGAACCCAACGTCGTGCCGTCGCCATGACCGGGGTGGACGATCGTGTCGTCCGGCAGGACGTCGAAGACCCGTTCCGTGACATCGGTGATCAGGCTCGCGAAGCGGTCGGGATCGCCGGACGTGTTGCCGACCCCGCCGGGGAAGAGCGAGTCGCCCGTGAACAGGTGGGCCGGGCCGGACGGATCGCGGTAGAGCAGGGCAACCGACCCCGGTGTGTGGCCGCGCAGCTTGATGACCTCCAGCGTCGGGACGCCGTCGATGTCCAATGGTCCGGCTTCCAACGGCAGGTCGGTCGGCACCTCGATGTCCGTCGCATCCTCGGTGCCGGCGGCGGTGCGCGCCCCGGTCTCGCGGACGAGCTGCGCCAGTGCGCGGACGTGGTCCCAATGTGAATGGGTGGTCACGATGCAGGCCAGGCGGGTTTGTTCGTCGGAGTCCGCGGCGGCCTCGTCGAGCATGTCCCGGATCGCCTCGACGTCGTCGGCGGCATCGATGAGTAGTTGGACGCCGGTGCGCTTGGCGGTGAGGAGGTAGACATTGTTGTCCATCTCGCTGACGGAGCGGCTGCGGATCGTGAGTTCGCCGAGATCAATCATGCCTTCAGGCTATGCCACGACCAGGGGCGGTGGCGCGGGCATTCTCACCAGCCGATAACCCCCATTGGCGCACCTGTGACCCGGGGCACAGACTGCAGGCATGGCTTCCCCGGCCGCGATCCGCAGTCCCGCAGCCGGGAACCGCGACGTGACCGCTACCAACCGAGGTGACAACGATGGCGTTTCCCGCCAAATACCCGGAGCTCAATGCGCTGGAGCTCTCCGACGAGGCGCGCCGGATCCTGACCCGGATCATCCGGGTCGCGTTCCCGCACCCGCAGTTCCCCGACGGCCCCTACGAGCGCATGACCGAGAAGATCATCGAGGCCTCCGAGGAGTCCCGCTGGTTCCGCATGGCCCTGACCCAGGGGCTGATGACCCTGGACACGCTCACTGAGGAGCACTTCCTGGACCTGCCCGAAGACCGGGCGCTCGCCGTCCTCAAGCGCATCGCCGATCTCGAGTTCTTCGGCTTCATCCGCCGCACCGTCGTGCTGAACCTCTATGACGATCCCGAGGTGTACGAGGCGCTGGGCTACGAGGGCGAGTCGTTCTCGAAGGGCGGCTACGTCAACCGAGGTTTCAACGACCTCGCCTGGCTGCCCGACCCGCGCATCGAGGAGAGCAGTGAGACCCTGACCGAGATCGGGCCGCTGCCCTACCAGGTGGCGCCCTGCGCGCCGACGGAGGGGGTCGAACCCGTCGCCAACCTCTTCAAGGGCACCGGAACCGTCCAGGAAGGACAAACACGATGAGCAGCACCGAGAAGACCGAGCAGATCTCGGCACGTTTCGACGACGACGACGATTCCGTGGTCGTGATCGTCGGCTCCGGTGCCGGCGGCGGCACCCTGGCCCACGAACTGGTCGGCAAGGGCATCAAGGTCGTCCTGCTCGAGGCCGGGCCGTACCTGAAGAACGAGGACTACCACCAGGACGAATGGTCCGCCTTCAACCAGATGGCCTGGCTTGACCCGCGCACCACGTCGGGGTCCTGGCGCATCGCCCGCGACTTCCCGAACCTGCCGGCCTGGATCGTCAAGGCCGTCGGGGGCACCACGACCCACTGGTCCGGCGCCACTCCGCGATTCAAGGCCCACGAGTTCAAGGCCCGCACCACCTACGGGCGCATCGACGGGGCGAACCTGCTGGACTGGCCGATCACGCTGGCCGACCTCGAGCCCTACTACGACCGGGCCGAGCAGAAGATGGGCAGCACCCACCGCCACGGCCGCCCACCGCTGCCGGCGAACAACAACTACAAGGTCCTGGCCAACGGTGCCGAACGTTTGGGCTACCGGCACTACTCCACCGGGCCCTACGCCACCAACGCCGAACCCTATGACGGCCGCCCCGCCTCCATCCAGGACGGCTTCAATTTCCAGGGCGACAAGAACAAGTCCAAGTGGTCCACGATGGTGTCGGAGATCCCGAAGTCGCTGGCCACGGGCCTGCTGGACCTGCGCCCGGAATCCCACGCCGTCCAGGTCACCCACACCGCCGAGGGCAAGGCGGACGGCGTCGTCTATATCGACGCTGACGGGAACGTGCAACGCCAGAAGGCCCGCATCGTGGCCGTGGCCGGCAATTCCATCGAGACGCCGCGCCTGCTGATGCTCTCCGCCTCCCCGTTGTTCCCCGACGGGCTGGCCAACTCCTCGGGCCAGCTGGGCCGGAACTACATGCGGCACACCACCGGCTCCGTCTACGCGACGTTCGAGCAACCGGTGAACATGTACCGGGGCGAGACCATGGCCGGGCTGATCGCCGACGAGTCCCGGCACGACGTCGACCGCGGCTTCGCCGGCGGCTACTACCTGGAGACGATCTCGCTCGGCCCGGCCTTCCTCGCCAGCTTCGTGGACCCCGGCGCCTGGGGGCCGGACTTCACCGCCCTGCTGGACGACTACGTCAGCACCGCGGGCCTGTGGATCACCGGGGAGGACATGCCGCAGGAGTCGAACCGGATCACGCTGAACACGACGGTCACCGACCGGCTCGGGCTTCCGGTGCCCAACGTCCACTTCGACGACCACGCCAACGACGTGGCGATGCGCGGGCACGGGTACCAGCAGGCCTCGATGCTCTACGACGCCGTGGGCGCCCGCTCCACGCACCGCACCCCGCCGTACCCCTCCACCCACAACCTGGGCACGGCGCGGATGAGCGAGCGGCCGGAGGACGGGGTCGTCAACGCCTACGGCCAGACCCACGACGTGCCGAACCTGTTCGTTTCCGACGGCTCGCAGTTCACCACCGGCGCCGCCGCGAACCCGACCCTGACGATCGTCGCCCTGGCCATCCGCCAAGCCGAGTACATCGCCGACCAGCTCGCCACCTCGGCGCTCTAGGTCCGGCGTTCACGAAAGGACCACCAGCGCACGACGACGGGGCCCACCTGAGGCGGGCCCCGTCGTCGTGCGCCGTCCTACGGCCCCAGCAGCGAGGTCCCGCGTAATGCCTTGCTGACCCGGGAGGCGACATCGCGCAGCAGCACGGCGACCTGGGCGGAGCGGGCCGCGAAGTCGGCCGGGTCCATCGACACCGCAACGGATCCGACCGTCTGCCCCGCCGGGGTGGTGACCGGGGCTGCCAGGCAGGAGGCCCCGCGGATGAACTCCTCGCGTTCGATGGCTATGCCCGAGTCCCGGACCCCGGCCAGCTCGGTCGCGAAGGCCGACGGGTCGGTGATCGTGGCCGCCGTCATCTCCGGCATCCCGTGCCGCGCCAGGTAGGCGCTGCAGCGTTCGGGCTCCAGGGCGGCCAGCAGGACCTTGCCGAAGGCGGTGGCGTGCGCGGCGTCGTTGAAGCCGAAGCCCATCGGCGTGATCCGCGGCCGGGTGGGGGAGTCGACGACGTGGGCGACGACGATGTCCTCGCCGCGGTGGACCGCATAGTAGGCGGCGGCGTCTCCCCGGACATGCAGCTCGCGCACCAGCCGGGCCACCGAGGGCGGTGTGCCGACCTGCCGGCGCAACGAGGCATCCAGTGCGTGGAGCTTGTAGCCCAGGCCGTAGCGGCTCTCGTCCTTCAGGTGCACCAGGTGTTCGGAGGCAACCAGGGTCTTCAGCAGCCGGTAGACCGTCGGCAGCGGCATCTCGAGTTCGGCCGCGATGTCCTTGGCCGTCATGCCCCGGGTGTGGGAGGCGACCACGTCCAGCAGGGCGAAGGCCTTCTGGACCGAGGCCAAACCAGTCAGTGCGTCATTGCGTCCCATGCGCCCATCTTTGCCGTCGCCGCGTGCGGACACCAACTTAAGACGGCCGGACCGGGCCCGGGGAGGGGCCGGCCCGGCCGCCGCATCCGGTACCGGTAGGGTGCCTGCCGAACGGTTCAGCCGACCTGCAGCTCGCCCATCCGGTCCCAGGCATCGCCGTCGATCTGCCGGCTGATGATCCGGGGGGTCTCCGAGAGCGCGGGCAGCATGTCCCGCATGGCCTGTTGGAAATGCTCGCTCTTGACGTGGGCCTCGGCGCCGTCGTCGGCGAAGGCCTCGACGAGGACGTACTCGTGGGGGTTTTCGAGGCTGCGCGACCAGTCGAACCAGAGGTTCCCTGCTTCGGAGCGGGTGGCCTCGGTGAACGAGCGGGTCAGCTCGGGCCAGCGGTCGGCCCACTCGGGCTTGACGGGAAATTTGACGACGATGAAGATCATGGTGGTCCTTCCGGTGGCGGATGCCCGGCGCCTGTGGGGCGTGGGGTGGCGGTGTGCTGTCCGCCCAGTCTCACCGGCGGGCACCCGCCCGGCCAACGGGCGTTATCGGTGGGCGAGAACGGGCCCGGACGACCGCCACCTCCCGGCCGTAGGGTGGAGTGGATCCCCACCCGCCGGCGCAACCGGAAGAGCAGAGAGGCGACCGCACATGCTGAACACCCTGAGGTCCGCGGTGGCCGACCCCTCCCGCGTCTCCGACCGTGCCATCGACCTGCACGCCACCGCCCACGACGCCTCGCACTTCCTGCTCATCCCGCAGGCCGTCGTGACCGCCGCCAACGCGGCCGAGGTCGGCGCGCTCATGGCCGCCAGCGCCGCGCAGGGCATCCCGCTGACCTTCCGCTCCGGCGGCACCAGCCTCAGCGGCCAGGCCGTCTCGGACTCCGTGCTGGTCGACGTGCGGCGGAACTTCCGCGACATCGAGGTGCTCGACGACGGGGCCCGGGTCCGGGTCCAGCCCGGCACCACGGTCCGCGCCCTGAACGCCCGGCTGGCCCGGCACGGCCGCCGCTTCGGACCCGACCCCGCCTCGGAGGCCGCCTGCACCATCGGCGGCGTGGTCGCCAACAACTCCTCGGGCATGAACTGCGGCACCACCGAGAACGCCTACCGCACCCTCGAATCCATGACCCTGGTGCTGCCCTCGGGCACCGTCATCGACACCGCGGGGCACGACGCCGATGCCAGGCTCCGCGCGCTGGAGCCCGAATTGCACGACGGGCTGGACCGGCTCGCCCGCCGCGTCCGCGGCAACGCGGCCTCGGTGTCGACCCTCCGGCACCAGTTTTCGATGAAGAACACCATGGGCTACGGGCTGAACTCCCTGCTGGACTTCGAGCAGCCCGTGGACATGCTCGCGCACCTGGTGGTCGGCAGCGAGGGCACGCTCGGCTTCGTCGCCGAAACCGTCTTCCGCACCGTCCCGAAGCCGACCCACACCGCCACCGGGCTGCTGGTGTTCCCCAGCCTGGCCGCCGCCAACGCCGCGCTGCCCGGACTCGTCGAGACCGGCGCCGCCACCGTGGAACTGCTCGACGCCACCTCCCTGCGCGTGGGGCAGGCCCTGAAGGGCGCCCCCGGGGTCGTCACCGACCTGCACGTGGACGAGCACGCCGCCCTGCTGGTCGAGTACTCGGCCGGCCACGCCGACGAGCTCGCCGAACTCCGGCACCGCGGGGCCGGGCTCCTGGACGGGCTCCGGCTCGACCGGCCCGCCGCGTTCACCACCGATGCCGCCGCCCGGGCCTCCCTCTGGCACCTGCGCAAGGGCCTCTACGCCTCCGTCGCGGGCGCCCGGCCACAGGGGACCACCGCCCTGCTGGAGGACATCGTCGTCCCCGTCCCCGCCCTGGGCAGGACCTGCGAACGCCTGACCGGGCTGTTCGGTCGCTACGGCTACCGCGACAGCGTCATCTTCGGCCATGCCAAGGACGGCAACGTGCACTTCATGCTCACCGACGGCTTCGCCAGCGACGCCGAGATCGACCGCTACAGCGCCTTCACCGAGGACATGGTCGACCTGGTCCTCGGCGAGAACGGATCGCTCAAGGCCGAACACGGCACCGGCCGGGTCATGGCCCCGTACGTCCGCCGGCAATACGGCGACGAGCTGTACGATGTCATGCGCCAGGTCAAGCTCCTCTGCGATCCGGCCGGCATCCTGAACCCCGGTGTCCTGCTCGACGAGGACCCCACCGCGCACCTGCGTCACATCAAGACCGCCCCGCCGGTCGCCGAGGAGGTCGACCGCTGCGTCTCCTGCGGCTACTGCGAGCCCGTCTGCCCCAGCAAGGACATCACGCTGACCCCGCGCCAGCGCATCGTGACCCTGCGCGCCATCGAGACCGCGCGCCGCGCCGGTGACACCGCCCTGGTGGCCGAGCTCGAGCGCGACTACGACTACGAATCCGTCCAGACCTGCGCCGTCGACGGCATGTGCCAGACCGCCTGCCCCGTGGACATCAACACCGGCGACCTCGTCCGCAGGCTCCGCCAGGACGACGCCGGGGCCCTCGCCGGTGCCGGATGGAACCTGGCTGCCCGGCACTGGGGGCCGGTGACGCACGGTGCCGGCCTGGCACTCACCGTGGCCCGGAAGGTCCCGGAAACGGCGATCCGCCCGGCCAACCAGGCGGCGCGTGCCGTCCTGGGCGCCGAGACCGTCCCGCTGCACTCGCCCGAACTGCCCGGCGGCGGGTCCTCGCGCCGCCGTCCGGCGCCGGAGGGCCCACCGGCAGCCGTGTACTTCCCGGCCTGTGTCGGCACCATGTTCGGCCCCGCAGGACGCGGGGACGACGGCGGCGCTCCCGGACCCGGGGTCCAGGCCAGCTTCGAGGCGCTGGCCCGCCGCGCCGGGATCGAGTTGCTGGTCCCGCAGGCCATCGACGGGCTGTGCTGCGGCACCCCCTGGTCGTCCAAGGGCATGGCCGCCGGCAAGGAGACCATGCGCCGGCGCGCCGCCTCCGTCCTGCGCGAGGCCACCCGCGGCGGGGAACTGCCCATCGTCTGCGACGCCTCGTCGTGCACCGAGGGCCTGATCCACGCGGTGGAAGCCGACCAGCCGGACCCGGGCGCGCTGCCGCTGCGCGTCATCGACGTCGTTGAATTCACCGCCGAGCACCTCCTGCCCGGGCTTCCCGAGGCCTCGAAGCTGCCCTCGTTGGCCCTTCACCCGACCTGCTCTTCCACCCGGTTGGGGCTGAACGCCGCGTTGGCGGCCGTGGCGGACGCGGTCGCCGAACGCGTCGACGTGCCGGAGAACTGGGGCTGCTGCGCCTTCGCCGGCGACCGCGGAATGCTCCACCCGGAACTCACCGCCTCGGCGACCGACCGCCAGGCCCGCGAGGTGAACGCGTTCGGTTCGTCGGCGCACGCCTCCTGCAACAGGACCTGCGAACTCGGCATGACCCGGGCGACCGGGCACGATTACCGACACGTCCTGGAATTGCTGGACGAGGCGACGACGCGCTGAGCACGCAACCATGCTCCCAGAGCGTGCTGAGGCCGTCGTCTCACGATCGCTGCCGACCTGCACCGCATGGCCAGGCGAGGAGTTGACGCTGGACTACGAGTCGCAGTGGTTCATTCCGCCGGTCCAGCCGAGGGCACGCTTTTCATTGCAGGATTCGTGAAGCATTCGTAATGTAAATACGGGTCAAGCCGCTGGCCAGGACGTTCCCGCATGGAAAGATTTTCGTGGACCACAAGCTGCAAGTACTGGTCAAGCTCAATATCGACAGCACCAGCGCCGTTCTGGACGTCGGTGGATGCCTGACCCGTGGCAGTTGCCAGGCCCTGTTTCCCATCATCCGGCGCACGGCATCGCTCGCCCATGGACTAGAGGTCACGGTCGACCTGTCGGCCGTGGACCACATCGACGAGGACGGCCTCTGGCTCCTGCGGGATTTCGGGGCCGGAAAATTCATGGACAGCACATCCCCGGATGGACGGGGATTCGGCGGGGTGAGGGACATCGTAGTCCCGGAGCACTTGCCGGAATGCGAGGCCTTGCGGGCACGAAATCCCGGGGTTGAACCGGCCGCGGCCTGACCTGGTTCATCGTTCCGGGCTGCTGCGCCGAGGCGACTGGGTGCCAGGCCCTCCGCACGCCGGTATCGACCAATTGTGACCCCCATCGGCCAGCGGATAGATTGGTTCCAGCCCGTATTCCACCCGGTATCCGGCACGACGACCTGGAGGATCCGCCCATGGGGACCATGCCCGCCGAGCAGCGCCGCGGTCCCGCCACGACCGTGAACCGCACCGTCGAATGGGTCGACACCGACGCCGCCGGGCACCAGCACAACTCGGCGATCATGCGCTGGGTCGAGGCCGCCGAGGCGCAGCTGATGCGCGAACTCGGGCTCGTCGAGTACTTCCCGCTGGCACCCCGCGTCCAGCAGGTCATCAACTTCCGCGACAAGCTCTGGTTCGGCCAGCAGGTCACCGCCACCGTGTGGGTCGAACGGGTCGGCAACGCCTCCCTGACCCTGGGGTTCGATGTCTTCGGCCACCCCTGCGAGCGCTCCGCCGGGGGCGCCGCGGCCGACGGGACCCTCACCACCGTGCACGTGCCCGCTGACGGCACCGCCTCCGCGCCCTGGCCCGCCCCGATCCGCGCGGTCCTCGCGGGCGCGCGGCCATGACCACGCGCGCGCCCGAGGCGGGCAGCGCCGCCGGGATCCCGGCACCGGCGGTGCGCCACCAGCAGCTGATCGTCACGCTGTTCGGCCTCTACTGCCGCGAACCCGGGACCGCCCTGCCGGTCGCCGCGCTGGTCGCCCTGCTCGGGGACCTGGGCTACGACGCGCCCGGCGTCCGCTCGGCGGTCTCCCGCCTGAAGGCCAAGGGCGTGCTGCGCAGCACCCGGGCCGGCGGCGTCGCGGCCTACGAGCTCTCAGAATCCCTGCAGACCGTCTTCGCCGAGGGTGACCAGCGCATCTTCGCCGAACGGCGCGAGGACGGCGAGCACGACTGGCTGCTCGCGCTGTTCTCCGTGCCCGAGGCCCAACGCCACCTGCGCCACAAGCTGCGCTCGGTGCTCTCCGGCCTGGGGTTCGGCACCGTCACCGCCGGGGTCTGGATCGCCTCGGCGGGCGTCGCCGAACGCGCCCGCGAGCGGCTCCGGATCCAGGGCCTGGACCAGTTCGTGGAGTTCTTCCGCGGGGACTACCTCTTTGAGGGCGACGTGCAGGCCAAGATCGCCACCTGGTGGGACCTGGAGTCCATCGACGCGCTGATCGGCGAGTTCCTGGACGTCTATGCCGGCGCGGACCGGGTCTGGGAGGAGCGCCTCGGGACGGCCGGCGGGGCCGCTGGCGCGGCGGGGCGCGTCCACGCGGGACGGGTCGATGCGGAAACTTGCCGCGAGGCCTTCCGCTGCTACGTCCCCATGCTGACCCTCTGGCGCCGCCTGCCCTACCGCGACCCCGACCTGCCGCTGGAGTACCTGCCCGACGGATGGCGGGAACCCGAGGCACGGCGCACCTTCAGCCGCACCCACCAGCTCCTGGCCCCGCTGGCCGAGCGCCACGCCCGCTCGATCATCGACGGCGGAACCGCCTCGGTCTAAGCGCCGACACGCCGCCCCGGGAACGACGGCGGGGCGGGACCGGTGCCCTGCCCCGGCTCCCGCCCCTCTTCGGACTGCCCGTCCGGATCGCCGGGAACGGTCCTGCCTAGTTCAGTCCAGCCCGATGACCGCGACCCCCTGGATCTCGATGAGGGCCTCCTTCTGCCACAGGCGCGAGACGCCGATGCCTGCCATGGCCGGGTATTCGCTGCCGGCCATCTCCCGCCAGATCCTGCCGATCTCGCGCCCATGGGCCATGTAGTCGTCCACGTCCGTGAGGTAGATGGTCACGCTGACCAGGTCGCGGGGCTTCCCGCCGGCTGCCTCGAGCGTGGTGAGCACGTTGGAGAAGGCCTGCCGGAACTGCTCGACGATGCCGCCCGGGACGATGTTCATGTCCTGGTCCAGCGCCGTCTGGCCTCCGAGGTGGACGGTGTTCCCGGCCAGGATGCCGTGGGCGTACCCCGAGGGCTTGGGCAGCGATTCCGGGTTGATCGTGCGGCGGCCCGGTGCGCTGTGGGTGCTGATGTCGGCGGTGTCCTGGGGGGT
>DATNBS010000258.1:0-2137 GCA_035571895.1 Arthrobacter sp.
GGCCAGGGTCGCCGCGCTGGTCGGCCCGAAGGCCCGGTCCATGTGGGTGATGACGTTCCACTCGGCCTGCGTGCGCATCCTGCGCCGGGAGGCCAGGCGGTTCGGCTACCCCTCGTCGTTCTCCATCTACGACCAGGCCGACTCCCAGCGCCTGATGGCGCTTACCTGCCGGGAGCTCGAGCTCAACGCCAAGCAGTTCCCGCCGAAGGCGATGGCCGCGGCGGTGTCGAACCTGAAGAACGAGCTGATCGACCACGAGACCTTCGCCTCCGAGGCGCAGACCGCGCGGGACAAGGCCCTGGCCGAGGCCTACCGCGAGTACCAGCGTCGGCTGCTCGCGGCCGGCGCGATGGACTTCGACGACCTGATCATGGTCACGGTCAACCTCTTCCAGGCCCTGCCGGACGTGGCCGCGGAGTACCGCCGCCGGTTCCGCCACGTGCTGGTGGACGAGTACCAGGACACCAACCATGCCCAGTACGTCCTGGTCAGGGAGCTTGTCTCGGGTGGTGCACCACTTTTTTCCGGCCAAACGGGGCAGGCTGAAGCGGGCCCTGACCCCATCGAGCCCTCCGAGCTATGCGTGGTGGGCGACGCCGACCAGTCGATCTACGCCTTCCGCGGGGCCACCATCCGCAACATCGTGGAGTTCGAGCAGGACTACCCCGACGCCAAGGTGATCCTGCTGGAGCAGAACTACCGCTCCACCCAGAACATCCTGGCCGCGGCCAACGCGGTGGTCTCGCTGAACCGGGGCCGCAAGCCCAAGAACCTGTGGTCCGCCCAGGGCGCGGGCCCGCCCATCACCGGCTACGTGGCCGACAACGAGCACGACGAGGCCGCGTTCGTGGCCGAGGAGGTCGACCGGCTCACCGACGCGGGCCAGGCCACGCCGGGCCAGGTGGCGGTGTTCTACCGGACCAACGCGCAGTCCCGCGTCTTCGAGGAAGTGTTCATCCGGGTCGGGCTGCCTTACCGGGTGGTCGGCGGGGTGCGGTTCTACGAGCGCCGCGAGGTCCGTGACCTGCTCGCCTACCTGCGGCTGATCGCCAACCCGGCGGACGAGGTGTCGCTGCGCCGGGTGCTGAACGTCCCCAAGCGCGGCATCGGCGACCGGGCCGAGGAGTACGTGGCCGCGTTCGCCCAGCGGGAGCGGGGGGGCACGTTCGCCGGGGCGCTGGCGCGCCCGGCCGACGTGCCGGGGCTCGCGGCCCGCTCGGTCAGCGCGATCGCCGGGTTCAACGCGCTCATCACCGAACTGCGGGAACTATCGGAGACCGTGCCCGTCGCCGACCTCACCGAGGCCGTGCTCGACCGCACCGGGTACATCGAGGCGCTGGAGCAGTCGTCGGACCTGCAGGACGCCAGCCGGATCGAGAACCTCGAAGAGCTGGTGTCCGTGGCCCGCGAGTACGACGGGATCCACGAGGACGGCACCCTGGCCGACTTCCTCGAGCAGGTGTCCCTGGTCGCCGACGCGGACCAGATCCCCGAGGGAGCGGACCACGGCGGCCTGGTGACGATGATGACGCTGCACACCGCCAAGGGCCTGGAGTTCCCCGTGGTGTTCCTGACCGGGATGGAAGAAGAGGTGTTCCCGCACCAGCGCTCGCTGACCAACGCGAAGGAACTAGAAGAGGAGCGCCGGCTGGCCTACGTCGGGATCACCCGCGCCGAGCAGCGCCTCTACCTGACCCGGGCGCTGGCGAGGAACTGGTGGGGCCGGCCGTCCTTCCACAAGCAGTCCAGGTTCCTCACCGAGATCCCGGCCGGCCTGATCGAGTGGCGCCGTGACGCGTCGGCCGCCCAGTCGTCCATCATGCCCGCCCAGGAGCGGATGGCGCAGCGGCCGGGGGCCCGGTCACCGGGGAACCGCCAGGTGCCCGCGCTGTCGCCGGGGGACATGGTGACCCACGACAAGTTCGGCCTGGGCACGGTGGTGTCGACGGACGGCTACGGCGACCAGGCCGAGGCCAAGATCGATTTCGGTGCCGACTACGGCGTCAAGCACCTGGTACTTCGCTACGCCCCGCTGGAGAAGTTGTAAGGACCCGTTCCCGACCGCGGCCCTGGACGCCGCCTCGTGTCACGGGGGGGCGCGGGGAGGTAATCATTTCCCACGGGGGGTCTGGGGGGA
>DATNBS010000259.1:0-17686 GCA_035571895.1 Arthrobacter sp.
AGCCCAGCGAACGCGCTGTCGGCGACCGGCAGTGGAGTGCCCTCGTCGACGATCCGACTGACCTCGCCCATCCAGCGGCCCAGCAGCCTGTTGACGACGAAGGCGGGGGAGTCCTTGACCAGCACGGCGGTCTTGCGCAGCTGCTTGGCCAGGGCGAAGGCGGTGGCCACCACGGCGTCATCGGTCTTCGGGGCGCGCACGATCTCGATCAGCGGCATCACGGCCACCGGGTTGAAGAAGTGGAACCCGACGACGCGTTCGGGGTGCTGCAGGTCCGCGGCCATCGCGGTCACCGACAACGACGAGGTGTTGGTCGCCAGGATGCACTCGGGGGAGACCACGGCCTCCACCTCGGCGAAGACCTGCTTCTTGACCTGCAGTTCCTCGAAGACCGCCTCGATGACCAGGTCGGCGTCGGCGAAGGCATCCTTGGTGACGGAGCCGGTGACGAGGCCCTTGGTCCGGTTGGCGGCATCGGTTGAGATGCGCTTCTTGGCCAGCAGCTTGTCGACCTCGCCGTGGATATGGGCCACGCCCTTGTCCACGCGTTCCTGGTCGACGTCGGTGATGACCACCGGGACCTTGAGGGCCTTGGCGAACAGCAGGGCGAACTGCCCGGCCATCAACCCGGCGCCGACGACGCCGATCTTGGTGACGGGGCGCGCGAGCCGGGGATCAGGTGCGCCGGCCGGGCGCTTGGCGCGCTTCTGCACCAGGTCCAGGAACGCGTAGACCGTGTCGTGGAACTGGGGCGTCTGCATCAGCTCGGTCAGGGCCGCGCATTCGAGGCGGGCAGACTCGGCCTGGCCGATCGTCTTGCCGGCTTCGAAGAGGTCAAGGACCTTGCCCGGCGCCGGCGCCGCGTTGGCGGTCTTGGCCTCCACGAAGGCCCGCGCTGCGGCAGCTGCGGCGTCCCAGCGGGCGGCGGCCGCGTCGTCGACGGAGGGGTCGACCGCGTGGGGGCGCTCGACCGTGGCACCGCCGAGGACGGAATCGGCCCAGGACAGCGACTGCTCGACGAAGTCCGCGGGCTCGAACAGGGCATCGGCGATCCCCAGCTGGCGGGCGGCCTGGCCGTTGAGCGAGCGGTTGTTGTTCAGCGGGTTCTCGATCATCACGTTCATCGCCGCTTCGGGACCAATCAGGCGCGGCAGGCGGTAGACGCCACCCCACCCGGGGACTAGCCCGATGAAGGCCTCCGGCAACCCGATGCCGTTGGCGCCGGAGGAGACGGTCCGGTAGGTGCAGGCCAGGGCGATCTCGAGCCCGCCGCCGAGGGCGACGCCGTTGATGAAGGCGAACGTCGGCACCCCGAGGCCGGCCAGCAGGTCGTAGGCGGCGTGCCCCAACTGGGCCATCAGCGCGCCGCTGTTGGAGTTCTTCAGCGTCTTCACGGTGGTGAGGTCGGCCCCGGCCACCAGGAAGTGCGGTTTGCCGGTGACTGCCAGCGCATCGATCTCGCCCGCGGCGGCGCGGTCGCGTTGGCGGCTGAGCTCGCGGCCGAGCCCGATGAGCGTCGCCGGGCCCAGGGTGGTCGGCTTGGAGTGGTCCAGGCCGTTGTCCAGGGTCAGCAGCGCCAGCGTCTTGCCGGAGGGCAGCTGGACGTCGGCGACCAGCGTGTGGGTGACGATCTCGTCGGGCACCTGTTCGGCGAGCACCCCGAAGCGGTCAAAATCCTGTGCAGCCATGTCTCAGGCGTCCTTCCCGTAGTCGGCGTGGTGGGGGTTTTCCCAGATGACGGTGCCGCCCATGCCCAGCCCGACGCACATGGTGGTCAGGCCGTAGCGCACGGACGGGTCGGCCTCGAACTGCCGTGCCAGCTGGTTCATCAGGCGCACGCCCGAGGAGGCCAGCGGATGCCCGACGGCGATGGCCCCACCATAGCGGTTCACCCGCGGGTCGTCGTCGGCGATGCCGTAGTGGTCCAGGAAGGAGAGCACCTGGACGGCAAAGGCCTCGTTGACCTCGATCAGGCCGATGTCCTCGATGGACAACCCGGCCTGGCTCAAGGCCTTTTCCGTGGCCGGCACGGGGCCGATGCCCATCACCTCGGGCTCCACCCCGGCGAAGGCGTAGGCCACCAGCCGCATCTTCGGCACCAGGCCCAATTCGGCGGCGGTCCCAGCGGAGGCCAGCAACGCGGCGGTGGCCCCGTCGTTCAGACCGGCGGCGTTGCCCGCGGTGACGTGGCCGTGGGCGCGGAAGGGGGTGCGCAGGGAGTCCAGGTCCTCCATCGTGGTGCCGGGGCGCGGTGGTTCGTCCACGGAGTTCAGGGCCCAGCCCTCGCCGGGGCGCCGTGCGGCCACGGGGACGAGGTCCGGCTGGATGTTCCCGTCCGCATAGGCGGCAGCGAGCTTGGCCTGGCTGGCGACGGCGTACCGGTCGGCCCGCTCCTTGGTAATGGCCGGGAACCGGTCATGCAGGTTTTCGGCGGTGTTGCCCATGTTCAGGGCAGCGGGGTCGACGAGGCGCTCGGAGAGGAAACGCGGGTTGGGGTCGACGCCGGAACCCATGGGGTGGTTCCCCATGTGCTCGACACCGCCGGCGATGACGACGTCGTAGGCGCCGAAGGCGATCGAGCCGGCGGTCGTGGTCACGGCGGTCATCGCCCCGGCGCACATGCGGTCGATGGCGTAGCCGGGTACCGATCGGGGCAGCCCGGCCAGCAGGGCGGCGGTGCGGCCGAGCGTCAACCCCTGGTCGCCGGTTTGCGTGGTGGCGGCAATGGCGACTTCATCGACGCGTTCGGGGGGCAGTGAGGGGTTGCGTCGGAGGAGTTCGCGGATGCACTTGACCACCAGGTCGTCGGCCCGCGTGCCGTGGTAGATGCCCTTGTCCCCGGCCTTGCCGAAGGGCGTGCGCACGCCGTCGACGAAGACGACGTCGCGGACCGGGCGCTGGCGGGGCAGCGGGGGTGTGGAGGTGGGGCTCACGGAATGTGCTCCTTGCGTGGGATGAATGTGATCCAACCCAAATGTTACTCACGAGTAACCATGGCTGCAAGAGCAACCGGCCGGGTCGACTGCCCGGCCGGCAGTGGCGGCGCCTTGGCCGCTCAGGACCTGGAAGCGGAGCGCTTGGCTGGCAGCGGGTCTGGATCCAGGAACGCCACGGTGATGATCGGAGCCGTCTGGCGTACCTGCCAGGGCCGGGCTCCCAGGGAGGCCAGGGCCTCGGCGATGGTCTCCGGTCCGAGGTCCGCGGGGGGACGCCAGGCCACGCGACGGAGGGTGTCGGGGGTCAGGAGGTTCTCGACCGGCATGTCCAGCTCCTCGGCCCGCCGGGCGATGCGGGGTTTGGCGGTGTTCAGGCGGCGTGCCGCGTCCTCGTCCTTGTCGGCCCATGTCCTGGCCGGCGGCGGGGCTGAGGTGGGAATGTGCATGGGGGGCAGATCGTCGTCGTTCCGTGCCTCCTGCAGGCAGCGCAGCCAGCGAGGTGCCTCCTTGGCAGCGGCGCGCCCGTGGAAGCCGGGGGTCTTCAGCAGCTGGGGGACGGTGGCCGGCATGGCCTTGGCGGCGGCGATGAGCGCCGCGTCGGGGATCAGGCGTCCCGGGGCCACGTCACGGTTCGCAGCCAGGGCCTCGCGTTCGGTCCACAGCGCCCGCACGGCGGCCAGCTGACGGCGGTCGCGCAGTTGGTGCAGCCCCGAGGTGCGCCGCCAGGGGTCCACGCGCGGAGCCGGCGCGGGTGCGGTGCGGATGGCCTCGAATTCCTCCAGGGCGAACTCCAGCTTGCCCGATTCCTCCAGCAGCAAGATCAGGGCCAGGCGCAGGTCGTCGAGGACCTCCACGTCCAGGGCAGCATAGCGCAGCCAGGGCTCGGGTAGCGGGCGGGTGGACCAGTCGGCCGCAGAGTGCTCCTTGGCCAAGCGCAGGCCGAGCAGGGCCTCGACGATGTGGCCCAGCCCGACGCGGGGCATCCCCGCGATGCGGCCGGCCAGTTCCGTGTCGAAGAGCGCGTCGGGGGTCATCCCCAACTCCTTCAGGCAGGGCAGGTCCTGGGTGGCGGCGTGCAGGATCCACTCGACCCCTGACAGGGCCTCGTTCAGCGGCAGCAGGTCCGTGAAGGGCACCGGGTCGATGAGCCAGGTGCCTGCGCCTGCGCGCCGGAGCTGGACCAGGAAGGCCCGTTGGCCGTAGCGGAAGCCGGAAGCCCGCTCCGCGTCCACGGCGACCGGGCCGCGGCCCGCTGCGAGGGCACGCGCCGCCCGCCGGAGGCCGGCGTCGGTGTTCACGACCGGCGGGATGCCATCGCGCGGTTCCGTCAGCGGGATCGGTTCCGGTGCCGGCGGCGACTGGTCCCCTTCGTCGGTGTTTTCAGGGGTGCTGTCGGTGCGCGAAATGGTCATGATGGGACCAATTCTAGTTGATTTAGTTCCTCCGGCGGAGGGGCAGGGCCGTCACGCCTTCCGGCAGGGGCGGCAGGCCCGCGAACGTGCACACCATGTCGCTCCACGCCTCCAGGTGGGTGCGCACGTCGGGGCCGTCGGGGGTCCAGGACGCACGCAGTTCGATGTCGATAGTCTCCGCCCGTTTCTGGAGGCTGCCGAAGCTCTGGGAAAGCATGCGCGTCGCGGTGCCCCCAGCCTCGCTGTACCGGGCATCGTTTTCCCGCAGCGCGTCGAGCAGCCAGGTCCAGGCGACCGAACCGAGCATCTGGTCATTGCCCATCGCAGCGTCGAGTTGTGCCCTGATGTAGGTGACGATCCTGAAGGTGCCCTTCCAGAGATCGGACCCCTGGGGATCGTGGAGCAGGATGAACCGGCCCGTGGCCAGCTCATCCTCGTTGTGGCCCAGGGTGCGTGCTTCGGCCAGCGCAGCGGCCGCGGGACCGTGGAGGGAGCCGCGGCCGGCCGCCGGCGGTTCGTAGACCTCGGCGGACAGGGCCACCGCGAACGGTGCGAGCCGGGCCGGTGCGGGGATCTCCGCCAGGTGCATTTCGGCACGGCAATCGGCCTGACGGAGCGCCGAGAGCGCCGTCATGAAGTCTGGGGGAACCTGTGCCAGGTTGCCAAGAGCGGTCACGTTCCCGAGTCTAGGGCGGCTCGTGCGATGGACCCGGAAGGCACGCCGCATTGCCGCACCCGGCAGCACCGGCCGGCGCGGGCCCGCGGGGAGGCCCTCGCCGGGAGCCCGGGGACCAGACGTGGTCTACGGTGGACTTCGGGTCGGACCGGAATCCCGGCCCGCAGGCACTGCGACACGACGAGGACACGGGGAGGGAGCATGGTGCAGGCTGCGGCCGCGGCGGTCCCGATAGTGCTCGCCGTGCTCTTGTTCTTCCTGGGCGTGCGCGCCACCCGTGTCTCCCTGTACTCGCTCGGCACCGGGATCGCCATGGCCCTGGCGTTCTTCCCGACACCCTGGTCGGTGGTCCTGGGCTCGCTGTCCGCCTTCGCCCCGACCATCGTGGAGATCCTGCTGATCCTCTATGCCGGCGTCCTGCTCAGCCGGATCATGTCCAGCACCGGGGCCATGTCGTCGATCTCCAGCTGGCTGCACTCCAGTGCTCCGTCCACGCATGCAGGGACCGTGCTGGTGGTTTTCGGGCTGGTCCCCTTCGCCGAATCGGTGACCGGATTCGGCATCGGCGTGACGGTCGGCGTTCCGATCCTGCGGCTGCTGGGGCACTCGGTGCCGCGGTCGACGATCTTCGCGTTGCTGGGTCTGCTGGCCGTCCCCTGGGGTGCGCTCGGCCCCGGGACCCTGCTGGCCGCAGAACTGTCGGGCACGACATTGCAGGACGTGGGCGTCCGCTCCGCCCTGCTGTCCGGGCCGGTGATGCTCGGAGCCGCGCTGCTGCTCACGGTCCTGCTGCGCCGCGACGAGCGGATCGGCCGCCTGTTCCTGGCCTCGACCGGCAGTGCGGTCCTGCTCTGGGCGGGCATCCTCGGGGCCAACACCGTCGCGGGCACTCCGCTGGCAGGGGTGCTCGGATCGCTGCTGGTCATCGGCGTCCACCTGGCGGCCTACCGGTTGCAGGGCAGCCTGGTCCCGGCCGGACCGACGGTGGTGCGGTCGGCGGCACCCTACGCCGTCATGGCCGCGGGGTTGTTGGCGGCCCGGGCGGCGACGGCACCGCTGGAGGCGAACCTGGCCGTCCGCGCCGTCAGCAGTCCGGCCATCTGGCTCATCGTGGCGTGCGTGACGGCGCAGTACGCCGCGGGCCGTGGCGGGCAAGGCGGCGGGTACGAGAAGGGCCTGCTGCACCGGGCCGGCTTGGCCTACAGGACGTGGCGGCCCGTGGGCGTCGTGACCCTGTGCTTCACCGTGTTGGGGTCACTGCTGGCCGCGACCGGGATGAGTGCCGCCCTCGGCGCGGCGTTGGCGGGGGCCGGTGAGGGCTACCTACTGGCCGCACCGGCCATCAATGCCCTGGCCGGCTTCATCACCGGATCGAACACGGCCGCCAACGCGATGCTCACCGCCACGCAGTCGCAGGTGGCCACCGCGCTGGGCAGCTCTGTGCTGCAGATGGTCGCGGCCACCAACGTCGCGGCATCCCTGGCGACGATGGCAGCGCCCTCCCGGCTCCTGCTGGCCTACGAGCTGGCGGTGGCGACCCCCGCGGGCCAGCCCACCGGCCCGGCCAGGTCGTCGGGACCGGGGCCGGGCCGGGAGGCGTTGCCCAGCGCAGACGTGGCGGCGGCGGAGGCCGATGCCGAGTCACGGGTCAACCGCTGGGTCCTGCCCCGGATCTTCGCCCTGGTCCTGGCGGTGTCGCTTGTCCTGGGGGCCGTCACGGCGTGGGTTTCGTAGACCGCGATGCGCCGTGGCCGGGGTCGACCAGTTCCCGTCCGGGTTCTTCCGGCGGGTAGACCCAGGTCACCAGCACCACCGAGATGATCATCAGCAACAGCCACGATCCCAGCTTGGCGATCGACACGGGATGCCAGCCTTCGAGCTGGTCGGGATAGGCCCAGGCGTTCGACCACGTCGCGATGTTCTCGGCCAACCAGATGAACACCGCCACCAGCACGAAGGCGAGGACCAGCGGCATGCGCAGCCGGAGCCTGAAGACCCGGAAGTGCATCACACAGCGGCCGAAGACCACCAGCACTGCAGCCAGCAGCACCCAGCGCAGATCCCAGATGAAATGGTGCGTGAAGAAATTCAGATAGATGGCGCCCGCCAGCAGGGCGGTCACCCACCGGCGCGGGTAACGGCCGAACCGCAGGTCGAAGAGGCGGAAGACCCGGACCATGTAGGAACCGACGGCCGCGTACATGAACCCGCTGTACAAGGGGACGTTGCCCAGATGCAGCACGCCCTCGCCCTGGTAGATCCACGAGCCGACGCTGGTCTTGAACAGTTCCATGCCGGTGCCGACCAGGTGGAACAGGATGATGACCCGCAACTCGCGCAGCGTTTCCAGCCGGCAGGCCACCATGAGGACCTGGATGGCCACCGAGGCCAGGGTGACCGCGTCGTTGCGGGCCAGCGCGGCCCCGTCGGGGTACCAGAGGCGCGTGGCGAACAGCACGGCCAGCATCGCCGCGCCGAACACGCAGGCCCACGCCTGCTTGAGGACGAAGACCGCGAACTCGACCAGGACCTTCGCCGCCGTGCTGTCGGGGAACCGGGCGATCAGCCGGTGGGCTGCCGCATCGATGCGCTGTTCGAGCGGGGTGGTGGAGCGCTCGTTCACGGGGGCTCCTTCACGAGGTGTCTGGCCGGAAAGGCCCGGCGGGGAAGAAGCGATCATATCTGTCGCGGCGGGGTGTCCGGGGCTACCCTTGAGGCGGAATCTGCAGGGGAGGGACCGCCATGGCCACCGTCAGGGTCAGATACATCGTCGACGACGTGGACGCCGCGCTGGCGTTCTACCGCACCGAATTGGACTTCTCCGAGGTCATGCACCCGGCGCCCACCTTCGCCATGCTCACCCGGGGCGACCTGCAGCTGGTGCTCAGCGCCCCGGGCCCGGATGGCGGTGGAGGCCAGGGGGCGGCCGACGGGCGCACACCGACGCCAGGCGGCTGGAACAGGTTTTCGCTGGAAACCCCCGACCTGGACGCCGCCGTGGCGACGCTGCGCGCCCACGGGGTCCGATTCCGCAACGAGGTCGTCGCCGGGGTCGGGGGCCGGCAGGTGCTGATCGAGGACCCCTCGGGCAACCCCGTCGAGCTCTTCGAACCGGCCCTGCCGGAGGCCCGCCTGGGCGGGGGCTGAGACACCGGGCCGGCCACCGGGGTAGCCGGCCCCACGGCGTCGTCGGGTGCTAGCCGGCCGCGACCTGTTCGCGGATCGCGGCGGCGAACCGGTCGACGTCGTCCTCGGTGGTGTCGAACCCGCACATCCAGCGGACCTCCCCGGCGGCTTCGTCCCAGTCGTAGAAGCGGAAATCCTCGCGGACGCGGTTGGCCGCCGCCGGCGGCAGTTTCGCGAACACGGCGTTCGACTCTGTCGGCTGGGTGACCTCCAGACCCTCGATGTCCTCGACGGCGGCCCGCAGGCGCTGGGCCATGGCGTTGGCGTGGGACGCCGAGCGGAGCCAGAGGTCGTCTTCGTAGAGGGCGATGAGCTGGGCGGAGATGAAGCGCATCTTCGAGCCGAGCTGCATGTTCATCTTGCGCAGGTACTTCAGCCCGCTGGCGGCCTCGGGATCCAGGACGACGATGGCCTCGCCGTACATCAGCCCGTTCTTTGTCCCGCCCATGCTCAGGATGTCGATGCCGGCGTCACGGGTGAACGCGCGGAAGGGGACGCCCAGGGCGGCGGCGGCGTTGGAGAGCCGGGCTCCGTCCATGTGCACCTTCATGCCGAGCGCGTGGGCGTGCGAGGTGATGGCCTTGAGCTCGTCCACCGTGTACAGCGTGCCCAGCTCGGTGGATTGCGTCAGCGACACGGCCAGCGGCTGGGCCCGGTGCTCGTCGCCCCAGCCCCAGGCCTCGCGGTCGATCAGTTCCGGGGTCAGCTTGCCGTCGGGGGTCGGAACGCCCAGCAGCTTCATTCCGCCGATCCGCTCGGGGGCCCCGTTCTCGTCGACGTTGATGTGGGCGGTGTCGGCGCAGATGACGGCGCCCCAGCGCGGGAGCAGGGACTGCAGCGAGGTCACGTTGGCCCCGGTGCCGTTGAAGACGGGGAAGGCCTCCGTGGCCGGTCCGAAGTGCTTCAGGATCACATGGCCGAGGCGCTCGGTGTATTCGTCTTCGCCGTAGGCGATCTGGTGGCCGCCGTTGGCGGCGACCAGGGCCTCGAGGACCTCGGGGTGGACGCCGGAGTAGTTATCCGATGCGAAGCCGCGGACCATGGTGTCGTGCAGGGAAGTGCTCACGTTTATCCTCAGGGGTTGCCGGTCGGGAAATGCTGCCAGTCTATGCCCGCGGCACCAGGGACATGCGGGTCCCGTTCAGTGCCGCCGCGTCGGCATCGAACAGCCCGGCCACGGCCCGGCCGAAGTCGTCCACGTCGGTGAAGCCATCGAAGCCGCGCTCCGGTTCCCGCGTCCGGGCAGCGTCGTCGACGAACGCCTTGATGACCAGCACGACGGCGGCGGAATGCTGGCGGACCGGGTCCTGCCGGTTGCCGGATTGGGCCGCGCGCAGCCCGGCAGCGGTGGCCATGGTCCACGCTTCCGCCGCGGCCTTGGCGGCCACGTAGTTCGCCCCGGAGCCGGTGGGGCGTTGCACGGCGGTCGAGGAGACCACCGCCAGCCGCCCCACCGGCGAGGCGGCGATGTCGGCGTAGAAGGCCCGGGAGGTGTTGCGCAGGGTGGTGACCACGTTGCGGTGCAGGAACTCGTAGTCCTCGTCCGACTGCCCCGCCAGCCCCTTGCCGCCGCGCCAGCCGCCCACCAGGTGGATGAGGCCATCCAGTGGCCCGACCTCCGCGTGGATCCGCTCGGCCAGCGAGGTCGTCGCCCCCGGATCGGCCAGGTCGGCCACGTAGCGCGCCGCGGCGAACGGCAGGCGTTCGGCGAGGCGCCCGGCACTGGTGCCGGCGACGAGGACCCGGGCACCGGCGTCGTGCAGGGCCTGTGCGGCGGCGACGCCCGAGGCGGAGGTGGCTCCGGCGATGAGGACGGTGGGGGACTGTGCGGTGCTCATGCGTGCAGTCTAGGCCGCGGCCGGTTCATCGGCTGCGGTGATGCCGGCGGTGGATTCGATCACCGGCTTCATCTTCTTGTCCAGCGCCTCGTAGAACATCGAGAGCGGGAACTCGTCGTCGAGGACCTGGTTGGTCATCTCCTTCAGCGGCTCCGTCAGCGGCAGCGCTTCCTTTCCCCGGGCCCAGACCGAGGCCGGGTGCGGGGTGACGGTGGCGGAGACGAGCTCGTAGGCAGCGAGCCAGTGCGCCAGCTTCGGGCGGTCGATCGAGCGCCAGTAGAGCTCGTCGATGGCGTCGCCCAGGGCGCTGACGACCTCGGGGACGGCGTCCCAGTCGATGGTGAGCTTGGTGTCGGTCCAGTGCAGGACGTGGTGCTGGTGCATCCAGGCGAAGAGCAGCTGCCCGCCCAGTCCGTCGTAGTTGCGCACCCGGTTGCCGGTGATGGCGAAGCGGAAGATGCGGTCGAAGATCACCGCGTATTGCACCAGGCGGGCATGTCGGGCCGCTTCGGGCGCGGAGTCGGGGTTGGCGGCGATCTTGACGCATTCGCGGAACGCCGTCAGGTCGCAGCGCAGCTCCTCGAGCGAGTAGAGGAAGAAGGGCATGCGCTGCTTGATCATGAACGGATCGAAGGGCAGGTCCCCACGCATGTGGGTGCGGTCGTGGATCATGTCCCACATGAGGAACGTCTCCTCGGCCAGGTGCTGGTTGGCGACCAGCTCGGCGGCCTCGGCGGGCAACTCGAGGTTGGTGATCTCGGCGGCGGCGGCGACGACGCGGCGGTAGCGGGCGGCCTCGCGGTCCTGGAAGATCGCGCCCCAGGTGAACGCCGGGGTCTCGCGCATGGCGACGGATTCGGGAAAGAGCACCGCGGAGTTGGTGTCGTAGCCCGGGGTGAAATCCAGGAAGCGCAGCGGCACGAACAACCGGTTCGAGTAGGCCTCGGCCTCGAGCTCGGCGATGAAGTCGGGCCAGATGACCTCGACCAGGACGGCCTCGACGAAGCGGTTGGCCGAGCCGTTCTGCGTGTACATCGGGAACACGACAAGGTGGCGCAGCCCGTCCACGCGGTCCAGTTGCGGCTGGAAGGCCTGCAGGGAGTCCAGGAAGTCCGGGACGCCGAACCCGCCCTCGGACCAGGCACGGAAGTCATCCACGAGGCGGTCCAGGTAGGCGCCGTCGTGCTCGAAGAGGTGGCGCAGCCCGGCAATGGACCCGGTGATCGTGGCGGTGAGTTCGGCGGCGCGGGCGTGGTCGGCCGGTTCCGGGACCGACCCGTCCTTGACCTGCAGTTCCTGGAGGGCGGTTGCCGCGGCCTTCAACTGCAGCCAGGCCGGTTCGAGGGCGGGGTCGCCGTCGTGCCCGTGGTGGGTCTCGTGCGTGATGGTTGCCTGGGACATCGTCCTGCACCTCGAATCGTCTCCGGGGCCGCGCCGGATGCGGCGGCCTGCTGCCGTGTGGTGTCTCCAGCGTAGGAAAGATCAAGGTGCACTGGTGCGCCAGCGCCACGAGCATAAGAATTTCTCGCCCTCAGGGGCGCCCACCACCGAGACAGCCACACCGACGGTGCGCCTGCTGCTGCGCTACGGCTGGGCGGGCTGCAGCCTCAGTGACACGGAGTTGATGCAGTACCGCTGGTCCGTGGGGGTGTCGTAGCCCTCGCCCTCGAACAGGTGGCCCAGGTGCGAATCGCAGGACGCGCACCGCACCTCGATCCGCTCCATGCCCAGCGACGAGTCGTGCAGGTACCGCACGGTTCCCTCGGCCAGCGGGGCGAAGAACGACGGCCAGCCGCAATGCGACCCGAACTTCTCCTTGCTGGTGAACAGCTCGGCCCCGCAGGCGCGGCAGGCGTAGACGCCCTCGGTCGTGCTGTCCCAGTACTCCCCGGTGAACGGCCGCTCGGTCCCGGCCTGCCGCAGCACCTGGTACTCCTCTGGCGTCAGCTCGCGCTTCCACTCCTCGTCCGACTTGACCACGGGAAAGGACGGTGCGTTTGAATCAGAAAATGTACTCACACCGGCCTCAACGTCCGGCGCCGTCTCGCCATTCCCGCCCGGCCATTCCCGCTGGCCGTTCGCGCCCGGCCAATTCCTTTCAGCGGCTCCTTTCAGCGGCGCCGGTTGCGTGGGTGGTCCCTGGCGGTGCGCTCATTGCCGCGCTTGTGGTTGCCGGTCAGCCGCGCCATGAGCTCCTGCGGGCCGTGACGTTCCGCGCAGCGTCGTGGCCCGGTGGCCACGGTGGCTGATCACGACCTCGTCGCCGACGTGCCGGTAGGCGAATCCGTCGGGTCGTTGTCCCATGACTGCCAGCATGCCGCGGGCGGGCGGTCCGTGCCGTGACTTGGCCATGCACTGATGGCTTGCAATGATGGGGGGTATGCGCGAGTACCCGTCGACCGCCGCCCCGGCAAGCCCCCGGACCCCCCTGCTGCGCTGGGCCGTGCTGGGCGCGGGTGTCGGCGTCGCAGCCGGATCCCTGCTGGCTGCGAGTGCCTCGGCCCTGGCCGGGTATTTCGCGCGGCAGGTGGTCACCCCGGTGCGCAAGGCGGAGGACCTGGCGATCCTCGCCGTCGTGCAGGGAACCGACGGGCTGGAGGTCATCCTGCCGGCCACCGCCGAGACCACGGCCCCCGGGACCTACTCGCTCTACTTCCGCTCCGGCCGCGGCCATGCCCGGATCGGCGAGGTCCTCTCCTTTGCACCCGCCGAGGGCACCGTCGCCCGACGGATCGAACACGTCTACGCCGGGGACCTGGCCAGCGCGGTGCGCGGCTGGTGGTCCGGCGTCGTCTACGACACCCCCGAGGACGCCGGGACCCCGGCCGAACGCGTGGGGATCCCCACCCCCGTCGGCGAGGCACCGGCCTGGCTGGTCCGCGGGACGGAGCACCCCGGCACGTGGGCCATCATGGTGCATGGGCGCGGCGCCTCCCGCACCGAGGGGCTGCGGGCGCTCGCGACCACCGGCGGCCTCGGCATCACCTCGCTGCTCATCTCCTACCGGAACGACGGCGTGGCCCCCGCGGCGGCCGACCAGCGCTACGGGCTGGGCAGCACCGAATGGGAGGACGTGGAGGCGGCGATCGAGTTCGCGCTGTCCCAGGGGGCCCGTGACATCATCCTCATGGGCTGGTCCATGGGCGGGGCCATCTGCCTGCAGGTCGCGGACCGCTCCCGGTTCAAGCGCCACCTCCAGGCGCTGGTGCTCGACGGGCCGGTGGTGAACTGGATCGACGTGCTGCTGCACCAGGCGAAACTGAACCGGATCCCGGAGGCCGTCGGGCGGATGGGGCAGTGGATGCTCTCCAACCGGGCGGGCCGGGCCATCACCGGGCTGGCGACCCCGCTGGACCTGCGCGCGCTGAACTGGATCGCCAAGGCGGACCAGCTGCGGGTCCCCACGCTGATCCTGCACAGCGAGGACGACGAATTCGTCCCGGTGGGTCCCTCCGCGCAACTGGCCGAACTCAACCCCGGCATGGTCACCTTCGAACGCTTCACGGTGGCCGGCCACACCCTCGAATGGAACGTCGACCCGCAGCGCTGGGACCACACCGTCTCGGACTGGTTGGCCCGGATGATGCGCGCCCCGCAGCCCGGAGCGGGCCGGACCGGTGGATCCGTGGCCTAGGAACCCCTCCGCGGGGAACCGGCGATCGGTGCCGTGACCGCACCGGTCATCCGGGCCAGATCGGCCGGGGCGAGTTCGATTTCCAGCCCGCGCCGCCCGCCGGAGACGAACACGGTCGCCCATGCGGAGGCGGAGGCGTCGAGCAGCGTGGGGGAGCGGTGGCGCTGCCCCAGCGGCGAGATGCCCCCGAGCACGTAGCCGGTCCGGCGCTGGGCATCGGCGGGATCGGCCATGCGCAGCTTCTTGGCCCCCAGCGCGGTGGCCGCCGCCTTCAGATCCAAGGGGCCCGCCACCGGCACGATGGCCACCGCCAGGGAGTCGCTGCCACCCCGGCCGGTATCCACGAGCAGGGTCTTGAACACCCGGGCGGGGTCCACGCCCAGGGCCCCGGCGGCCTCGGTGCCGTAGGAGGCAGCGACCGGATCGTGGTCGTAGGCGTGCGTCGAGTACGCCACCGTTGCGGCATCCAGGGCCAGGGTGGCCGGGGTCCCGGAGACGTCGTGGCGGCGCCGTGGCCTGGACATGGTCCCCGGAGCGCTAACCGGCCAGCGATTCGGTGATCTTGCGCTTGATGCGGGCCAGCATCGAGGTCATCCCGCGCATGCGCAACGGGGTGATGGCGCGCGTGAGCCCGAGGCGGTCGGGCATGTCGTCGGGGACGGCCAGGATCTCCGCTGCCGGCAGTCCATCCAGGCCCTCCTGCAGGACCCCGGCGAACCCGCGCGACGTCGGTGCCTCCGGAGGTGCCGAGAAGTACAGGCTGACTTCATGGGCCGCGGTGTCGGCGACCTCGAGGGTCAGGAACAGCGGCGACTGGCACTCCACGACCTGCTCGAGCAGCTCCGGGTGGTCGGAAAAGCGCTCGGGCAACGCCGGCAGCTCGTCGGAGAACTCCAGCAGCAGTTCCAGACGTTCACGTTCGGTGACGGCGTTGAAGTCGTCGATGATCTCCGCCAACGCTGCGGGGACAGCGGCATCGCTCATGGTGGATACTCCTCGGTGGGTGGGAATCGACGGGTTAGTCGCGGGCCGGCGCGGGGGCCTCGCCGCGCTCGGACCCGATGGAGATGGGTGCGCGCACGGCATTGCCCCATTCGGTCCACGACCCGTCGTAGTTGCGCACCGACTCGAAGCCGAGCAGGTGCTTGAGCACGAACCAGGTGTGGCTGGAGCGTTCGCCGATGCGGCAGTAGGCGATGACGTCGTCGCCGGGCTGCAGGCCGGCCTCGTCCAGGTACAGGGCCTCCAGCTCGGCCCGGTCCCGGAAGGTCCCGTCCGCATTGGCCGCCTTGCCCCAGGGGACGGAGGCCGCGGTGGGGATGTGGCCGCCGCGCAGCGTTCCCTCCTGCGGGTAGGCGGGCATGTGGGTGCGCTCGCCGCTGTACTCCTCGGGGGAGCGCACGTCGATCAGCGGCTTGCCGAAGTGGGCGGTGACGTCCTCGCGGAAGGCGCGGATGGCGTCGTCGTTGCGGGGGACCACCGGGTAGTCGGCCGGTTCCGGTGACGGGACCTCGCGGGTGGTCTCGCGTTTCTCGGCCAGCCACTTGTCCCGGCCTCCATCCAGGAGCCGCACGTCCTCGTGGCCGAACAGGGTGAACACCCACAGGGCGTAGGCGGCCCACCAGTTGCTCTTGTCGCCGTAGACGACGATCGTGGTATCGCGCGAGATGCCCTTGGCGGACATGAGCCGGGCGAAGGCCTCCCCGTCGATGTAGTCGCGGGTGACCTCGTCGTTCAGGTCGGTGTGCCAGTCGATGTTCACCGCACCGGGGATGTGCCCGGTGGAGTAGAGCAGGATGTCCTCGTTCGACTCCACGACGGCGATCCCCTCGTCGCCCAGGTGCGCGGCCAGCCAGTCGGTGGAGACCAGGCGCTCCGGGTGGGCGTAGGCGGTGAACTTCGCGGTGGTATCGGGGGCAATGCTCATGACGGTTCCTCACTTCACACGACGGTAGGGCTCTGCCATCCAGCGTAGTCCTCCGGGGCGCAGGGGTGCTTGCGGGCGGTCATCTGCCACGCGATATTGCGCGCGGGGCGTAAACTTGGACCCCGTGCGCCCTTGCGCACCCCCGCACCGACAACGCCCTGCACCGACACGAAGGAACCGACGCCGCCCGTGGCACACATCGAACACCTGACCGAACGCACGCCTCAGGTCTCCCCGGACGAACTGCTCGCCGGGTTCCACCCGTCGTACCGGTTCGGCGTGGTTTCCTTCGATACATACCGCCCGGATCCGGCCCAGCCTTCCCAGGCCGAGGCGGTGACGGCCCTGCAACAGTTCGCCGCCGGCATCGGCATGGGGAAGAAATCCCTCATGGGCCGCATCTTCGGCGGCAAGACGCCGCAGACCAAGGCAGGGATCTACCTCGACGGGGGATTCGGCGTCGGCAAGACCCACCTGTTGGCCTCGCTGTGGCACGCCGCGCCCGGACCCAAGGCCTTCGGCACGTTCGTGGAGTACACGAACCTGGTCGGTGCCCTGTCGTTCCGCAAGACGGTGGAGGTCCTCAGCGGCTACAAGCTGGTCTGCATCGACGAATTCGAGCTCGATGACCCGGGGGACACGGTGCTGATGTCCCGGCTCATGCGTGAATTGTCCGACGCCGGGGTGAAGCTGGCCGCCACCTCCAACACATTGCCCGGCTCGCTGGGCGAAGGCCGCTTCGCCGCGGTGGACTTCCAGCGCGAGATCCAGGTCCTCGCCGACCAGTTCGATGTCCTGCGGATCGACGGCGAGGACTTCCGCCACCGCGGACTGGCAGAGGCGCCCGAGCCCGAGGACGATGAGTC
Organism: Arthrobacter sp.; assembly: GCA_035571895.1. GTDB lineage: Bacteria > Actinomycetota > Actinomycetes > Actinomycetales > Micrococcaceae > Arthrobacter_H. The sequence continues at coordinate 16,476 of DATNBS010000259.1, forward strand.
CCTTGAAGCCACCGCCACCGACCGCTACCCGGACAAGGTCCTGGCGGTCGACGACTTCGGCACCCTGGTCAAGCACCTGGCGGCCGTGCACCCGAGCCGCTACCGCCAACTCGTCGCGGACATCGACGTACTGGTTCTGCACAACGTGCACACGATCACCGAACAGGCCCTGGCCCTGCGTTTCGTGGTCCTTGCCGACCGGCTGTACGACAAGGACGTCCCGATCGTCGCCAGCGGCGAGCCCTTCAGTGCGCTCTTCACGCAGGAGATGATGGCCGGCGGCTACCAGAAGAAGTATTTCCGTGCCGTCTCGCGCCTGACCGCCCTGGCCCGCGAGGGCCAGCAGGTCGAGGAAGCCGCACTGTAGGACCAGGACGTTCGACCAGCAGCCGCACGGCGAGCCCGCTGGCCAACCCCCAGAACGCGGCACCGATGCCGGCAGCCGAAATGCCCGAGGCAGTCACCAGGAACGTCGTCAGCGCGCCCAGACGGGCCCGCGGATCGGACAAGGCCGACGACGCGGCAGCGCCCAGGGTGCCGAGCAGGGCCAGCCCTGCAGCGGCCGCGAGGAGGCCCTCCGGTGCGTTGACGGCGACGGCACCCACCAGCGTCGCGCCGAGTCCCAGCACGAGGTAGAACCCGCTGGCGGCGACGGCGGCGATCCAGCGCCGGGAACGGTCCGGACCCGCCTCCTCACCGGCGGCCAACGCGGCCGAGATGGCGGCCAGGTTGATGGCATGGCCCCCAAAGAACGCGGCCGCGAGGCTTCCGACGCCACTGCCGAGCATGGATGCCGTCCAGGGCGTCCGGTACCCGAATCCGGAGAGGACGGCAACTCCCGGCACGTTCTGCGAAGCCATGGTGACGATGAACAGCGGAATGGCGACTCCGGACAGGCCGGCGAGTGTAAAGCGGGGTTCCGTGAACTCCAGGCGCGGCCAGAGGCCGGCCGGCAGGGTGGTTCCGGATCCCAGCGCATGCACCACGACGACGGCCAGCGTCACGGCCATCGCGGCGGGCACGGCCCAGCGGGCCGCCCAGCGCATGCAGGCCAGCCACGCCAGCAGGATCGGCGCCACGAGCCAGGGGACCGACGCCACGGCACGGACGGGCGCCAGGCACAGCTCGAACAGCACCCCGGCCAGCATCGCCTGGGCCAGCGGTGCAGGGATGGCCGTGAGCATTCTCCCGAACGCCGGGACCGCACCGGT
>DATNBS010000260.1:0-4907 GCA_035571895.1 Arthrobacter sp.
ACCCGCACCTACACGTATGCGCAACTGACCGAGGAGGTCAAGCGGGCCGCCAACGCCTTCGAGTCCCTGGGGGTGGCCAAGGGAGACCGCGTGGCGGTCTACCTGCCGATGATCCCCGAAGCCGTCATCACCATGCTGGCCTGCGCCCGCATCGGGGCCATCCACTCGGTGGTCTTCGGCGGGTTCTCCGCCGACGCGCTGCGCAGCCGCATCGACGACGCCGAGGCCAAGCTCGTCGTCACCGCCGACGGGACCTGGCGCCGCGGCAAGCCCAGCCCGCTCAAGCCCGCCGTTGACGAGGCCGTCGCGGCGTGCGCCGGCTCGGTGCAGAACGTGCTGGTCGTCAAGCGCAACGGCGAGCCCACGGCCTGGACCGACGGGCTGGACCTGTGGTGGGACGACGTCGTGACCGCCGCCCCGGCCGAGCACACGGCGGTGGCCCACGATTCCGAGCACCCGCTCTTCGTCCTCTACACCTCCGGCACCACCGGCAAGCCGAAGGGCATCGTCCACACCACCGGCGGCTACCTCGTGCAGAACGCGGTCACCCACCGCGACACGTTCGACCTGCACCCCGAGTCGGATGTCTTCTGGTGCACCGCCGACATCGGCTGGGTGACCGGGCACAGCTACGTCACCTACGGCCCGCTGGTCAACGGCGCCACCCAGGTCATCTACGAGGGCACCCCGGATTCGCCGCACCAGGGCCGCTGGTGGGAGATCGTGCAGAAGTACGGCGTCACGATCCTCTACACGGCGCCGACGGCGATCCGCACCATGATGAAGTGGGGCCGCGAGATCCCCGACGGCTACGACCTCTCCTCGCTGCGCGTGCTCGGCTCGGTGGGCGAACCCATCAACCCCGAGGCGTGGATGTGGTACCGCGACGTCATCGGCACCAACGCCGGGGCCAACGGCGAGCGCAAGGAGCACCCCACCCCGATCGTGGACACCTGGTGGCAGACCGAGACCGGGGCTCACATGATCGCCCCGCTGCCCGGGGTCACCGCGACCAAGCCCGGTTCGGCGCAGGTCCCGGTGCCCGGCATCACCGTGGACGTCGTGGACGAGAACGGTGCCTCGGTGGCCAACGGGGAGGGCGGCTACCTGGTCATCCGGGATCCGTGGCCCGCGATGCTGCGCGGGATCTGGGGCGACATGGACCGCTACAAGGACACCTACTGGTCGCGGTTCGAGGACATGTACTTCGCCGGGGACGGGGCCAAGAAGGACGACGACGGCGACATCTGGCTGCTGGGCCGGGTCGACGACGTCATGAACGTCTCCGGCCACCGGCTGTCCACCACCGAGATCGAGTCCTCGCTGGTGGCCAACGAGCTGGTCGCCGAGGCAGCGGTCGTCGGGGCGAAGGACGAGACGACCGGCGAGGCGGTCTACGCGTTCGTCATCCTGCGGAAGGAACCGGGCGAGGGCGAGGACGTCGTGGAGGTGCTGCGCGCCCACGTGGGCCGGCAGATCGGGCCCATCGCCAAGCCGCGCGGCATCTTCGTGGTCCCCGAACTGCCCAAGACCCGCTCAGGAAAGATCATGCGCCGCCTGCTCAAGGACGTCGCCGAGGGCCGCGAGGTCGGTGACTCCACCACCCTGGCCGACGCCTCCGTGATGCAGCAGATCGCAGATTCCGTCCGCCGCTGATCACGCCCCCGCCGGCACCGGAACCGGCCGCCGGAAAGCACCGCGCCCCGTCACACGCCGGCCGTGGACGGGGCGCGGGGGTTTAATGGGGCCATGACTGACACCGCTGACACCGCTTCGGCCGCCGCCTCCGCATCCCGCCGCATCCTCGTCCTCAACGGCCCCAACCTGAACCTGCTGGGGACCCGCGAACCGGCGATCTACGGCACCGCGACCCTAGCCGACGTCGAGGCCCTGTGCCGGGACCGGGCCGCCGCCCATGGCCTGGAGGTCGACTTCGCCCAGTCCAACCACGAGGGCGTGCTCATCGACGCCCTCCACGCCGCCCGCGGGAGCGCGGTCGGTGTCGTCATCAACCCGGGGGCGTTCACGCACACCTCGATCGCGATCGCCGATGCCATCTCCGCCGTCGAGCTGCCCGTGATGGAGGTCCACCTCTCCAACGTCCATGCCCGCGAGGCCTTCCGCCACCACTCCTACATCTCCCCCGTCGCCGCCGCGGTGTTCATCGGCGCCGGCCTCCACGGATACGGCTACGCCATCGACCAGCTCGCCACCCTCGAATAGCACCATCACAGGCGGGGAGGACCACCAGGCCACCCCGCGGGACCAACACGGGATCCCTGCACCACCACCGGGGGACCGGGAAGACAGGGGCACGATGACCGACGCCACCCAGGACGCCCGGCAGGCCGCCGAGCAGACGGCCGCGGTGGCCACGGCCACCAGCTACCGCCGGTCCGCGCAGACCTGGTTCGCCGGCCATTCGGAGGTCTACGCCGATTGGGCCTCCCATGTGGCGGCCACCCCCGCACTGGCAGCGTTGATCGCCACCCTGCCACCAGCCAAGCGCCAACCCAACCTCGTGTTCGCCGCCAGCCGCTTCGCCGGCTGCCCCGACGGCGACGCAGCCACTTGGGCGGCCTTTCTGCAGGCCCACTGGTCCCGTGTGCGCGACATCGTGCTCACCCACCGCACGCAGACCAACGAGGCCGGCCGCTGCGCCACCCTGCTGCCGGCCCTCGGGCTCATCGCCGCCGATGCCGGCCAGCCGCTGGCCCTCATCGAGGCCGGCCCCTCGGCAGGGCTCTGCCTCCTGCCGGACCTCTATGCCTATGAGTACTACCCCGGCACGGGCACCGGCAAGGGCACCGGGAACGACGGCGTCACCCGGCTAGGTGCCGGGACGCCCCTGCTCCGCTGTGCGGTGACCGGCGCCCCTCCCCTGCCCGCCGCACCGCCCCGGGTCGCCTCCCGCGCGGGGGTCGACCTGAACCCCCTGGACGGAACGGACCCCCGGACCATCCGCTGGCTCGAGGCGCTCGTCTGGCCCGGACAGGACGACCGGCTGGCGACGCTGCGCTCTGCCCTGGGCACGCTTGCGGCCCTGGGGCAGGACCGGCCGCGCCTGGTGACCGGCGACCTCAACAAGCGCATCGCCGGGCTCGTGGCCGCCGTGCCGGCCGGGCAGACCCCCGTCGTCTTCCACACGGCGGTCCTGGCCTACCTGTCCCCGGGGGAACGGGCGCGCTTCGCGGCAACCGTCCGGTCGCTGGGCTGCCGGTGGCTCTCCAACGAGAACTTCCTGCTCGACGACGACGGCGCCACCGTCGCTTCGGAGCACGGCGACCGGTTCACCCTCGCCCTCGACGGGGTGCCGTTGGCCTACACGGGCCAGCACGGGGCCACGCTGGAGTGGATCGGCTGAGCGCCGCTCAGTGTGCCGAGCAGGCGCCGGTGGACACCGTGTCCGTGTAGCCGGAGGCGCGGTTGACCACCGGTTCGACGACCTTGAGCGAGAGCGCGTAGCCGACCGGGGCGTCGCCCTTGGCCTTGGCGAACACCACGCCGACGAGCCGGCCGGAGTCATCCAGCAGCGGACCGCCGGAGTTCCCCTGCCGGACATCGGCGCCCAGCTGGTAGATCTGCAGCGGCGAGGGGTCGGCACCATAGATGTTCTGCACGGCGACGGTCCGCAGCGATTGCACCGCGGCGGCCTTGGCCTGGAACGGCCCGCCGGCCGGATAGCCCATGAACGTCGCCCGGTCACCGGTCGACAGGTCCGAGCCCACGGGGACGGGCTCCAGGCCGAGGCCGGAGACCGCCAGCACCGCCAGGTCGTGCCGCGGGTCGAAGTGCACGACCCGTGCCGGGAGGGCCCGGCCGTCGGGGGTGTTCACCACTGGTTCGGAGATCCCCGCCACGACGTGGGCATTGGTCAGGATTCGGTCGGGGGCCACGGCGAAGCCGCTGCCGGTCTGGTTGACCCCGCAGGCGAAGGCCGTCCCGGTGATCTTGGCCACCGAGTCGGCGACGGCGCGCACGGCCTCGGAATCCGGTGCCTTCTGCGCGGGGGCGGTGTCGGGGACCGGCCCGAAGGGCTCGACGAGTTCGGGGATGCTCTGCCCCATCACGGCAGAGCGGGCCTTGGCCAACGCTGCGGACACCGGATCCGGCGTGGCCTCCCGGATGGTGCTGATGACCTTCGAGGAGGCGATCTGCTGGGACAGGAACGGCAGGCCCATGGTTGCGGCGGAGAAGGCGATCGCCGATATCACCAGGGCGGCGACCACCACGTTGACGATGCCGCCCAGCAGCCGGTCGAAGGTCTTGATGACCGGGAAGTTCAGGGCCAGTCGGACCCTGTTGCCGATGGCCACCCCGATGGCGTGGCCCAGGATCACCAGCACGACGACGGTGGCGATGACCCAGAAAACGCGCCAATTGGAGCTGGAGACCCAGCCGGAGACGATCGGGATCGCGTAGAAGCTGGCCACCCCGCCGGCGATCAGGCCGGCGACTCCGCCCAGTGTGACGAAGAACCCCTTGCGCAGGCCCGAGACCAGGAAGGCGACGAACGACAGCAGCAGGACGATGTCGAGCCAGCTGAATCCGAAGAACACCAAAAACTCCAACCCGTCGCGTGATACCGGCACGGGCTCGGTGGTCGGCCATCGCCCGCGCGGCCCTCCCAGTCTACGGGCACAGGTGGTGCACCCATTGGTGCTGACGGCTGAAATCGTGCCACTATCGTTGTGGAAGGTGTCACATCGTCTCCGACTACGGCACAATGGGACAAGCGCCAACACACTTGACAGGAGAATTCATGGACATCGAGGTACTGCGCCGGGCACCATTGTTTACGACGCTCAGCGACGAGGTGTTCTCGGCCCTGACCGAAGAACTGACCGAGGTCGATCTGTCCCGCGGGGCATCCGTGTTCCGCGAAGGGGACCAGGGAGACCAGCTGT
>DATNBS010000261.1:0-3201 GCA_035571895.1 Arthrobacter sp.
TGGGGCCTGCGCCCGCTCAGCGAGAAGCGTCGCGTGCTGGTCATGGTCTCCAAGTTCGGCCACTGCCTCAACGACCTGCTCTACCGCCCCCGGATGGGCGAGCTGCCCATCGACATCGTCGCCGTCGTTTCCAACCACACCGACCACCAGTCGCTCGTGGAATGGCACGGCATCGACTTCCACCACGTCCCGGTCACCCAGGACACCAAGCCGGCCGCCGAGGCCCGGCTGCTGGAACTCATCGACGACTACGACGTCGAGTTGGTGGTCCTGGCGCGCTACATGCAGATCCTCTCCGACGAGCTCAGCCGCAAGCTCACCGGCAAGACAATCAACATCCACCACTCGTTCCTGCCCTCCTTCAAGGGCGCCAAGCCATACCACCAGGCATTCGCCCGCGGCGTGAAGACGGTCGGAGCCACCGCGCACTACGTCAACAGCGAGTTGGACGAGGGGCCGATCATCTCGCAGCAGGTCCAGGATGTCGACCACACCTACTCCCCCGGCGACTTGGTCGCCGCCGGCCGCGACACCGAGTGCAAGGCGCTCTCCAATGCGGTGAAGTGGCATTGCGAGGGCCGCGTGTTCCTGCTAGAGAACCGCACCGTCGTCCTGCGCTAGGCCGGGCGTCCCGCAACGACCCGGACGACGTCCGGGACAGGGAAGGCCCCGGGTCCTACACCAGCTGGTGCGGGGTCCCGGGGCCTCATGCCATGTCAGTCCAGGTGGGTGGGGGCGAACATCTTCAGCAGCGTCTGCACGACCACCACGTTCGGCCCCTCGGCGGTAAAGGCCTCCTCGAGGGCGGAGCCGATGTCCTGCGGTTCGACCGCGCGGGCCGGGATGCCGAACGATTCGGCCAACGCCACGAAGTCCGGCCGGGCGAGCTCGGTGGCGGTGGCCTTGCCGAACGCCCCTTCCATGTACTCGCGCAGGATCCCGTAGCCGCCGTCGTCGACGATCAGCCACGTCACCGGCGCCTGGTGCTGCTTGGCGGTGGCGAGCTCGGCGATCGAGTACATCGAGGACCCGTCCCCGGAGACGGCGAGGACGCGTCCCTCGGCCCCGGTCTTGCCGGCCACGGCCAGCCCCACGGCCCCGCCGATGGCCGCCGGGAAGCCGTAGCCCAGCCCGCCGGCGCCCTGGGCGGAATGGAAGGCCCCGTCGCGGGCGTCCCAGCAGCTCCAGCCCCAGTAGGCGGCGATGGTCATATCCCAGTAGGTCTGCATGGTATCCGGGACGGCCGCGCGGATGTCGTCCATGAAGCGCCGCTCCAGGGCCAGGTCCTGGGCATCGAGCCGTGCGGCGACCTTCGCCAGCGTCTCGGCGACCACCTGCTCCGGTGGGTTCCCGTGCCAGTCGGGGCTGCTGGTCTCCGTTCCGCCGTCGGCCCGGTGGGCGTCGAGGGCACCGGAGAGGAATTCCAGGGCGGCGCGGGCATCGGCGCGGATGCCCAGGGCCGGCTGGTTCGATTCGAGGACCCGGGGTTCGGCGTCGATCTGGATCAGGCGTCCCCGCGGGGCGAGCGTGAAGTAGTTCGAGGTGACCTCGCCCAGGGCGGAGCCGATGACGATCAGCACGTCGGCGTCCTCGAGCACCTCGGTGGTGTGCCGGTCCTCGACCCACGACTGCAGGCTCAACGGGTGCTCCCACGGGAAGGCCCCGTTGCCACCGGGCGAGCAGATCACCGGGGCACGCAGCTGTTCGGCCACGCGCAGCAGTTCGGCCTCGGCGCCGGCGCGGCGGACACCGCCGCCGGCCACGATCGCGGGGCGGCGGGCCTGGCCCAGCCAGCGCACGGCCTCCTCGATGAGTTCGACGCGCGGCGGGTGCTCGTACGCTTCGGCGAGGGCGTCGACCACGGGCGGGACGAAGACCTCGGCGAGCAGGATGTCCTGGGGCACCTCCACCCAGACCGGCCCCTGCGGCACGGTGATCGCGTCGGCCCACGCGTCCTGGATCGCCGAGGGGATGCCGGACGCGTGGTGGACGGTGCGCTGGGACTTGGTGACGTTGGCCGCGGAGGCCTTCTGGTCATCGAGCTGGTGCAGCATGCCCTTGCGCCGGGCGCCCAGCCCGGACAGCGGGATCTGGCTGGCGACCACGACCATCGGCACGCCGGTGGCATAGGCCTCCTGGAGGCCGGCCAGCGAGGTCAGCGCCCCGGGCCCGGTGGAGAGGAACAGCACTCCGACCTCGCCGGTGGCGCGGGAGTAGCCGTCGGCGGCGAAGGCCGAGTTGTTCTCCACGCGGGAGGAGACGAAGTGCAGATCCGAGCGCGAGAGCGCGTCGAACAGGCCCAGGGCGTGCTGGCCCGGGATCCCGAACACGGTGCGCGCCCCGAGCGCGGAGAGGGTCTCGATGACCAGGTCGCCGCCGTTGCGCGGGGCCGCGGAAGCCCCGGGTGTGGTCGCCGGTTCGATGGACATCTAGGAGCCCTCCTGCCCGGCGCCTGCCGTTCCGGCACGCCGGTCCGCCATCAGCGAGACCAGGTCGTAGGCGACGTGAGAGCCGGCGACTCCGGTCATCTCGGCGTGGTCGTAGGCCGGGGCGACCTCGACCAGGTCAGCGCCGACGAGGTTCATCCCGCGCATGCCGCGCAGGATCTCCAGCAGTTCACGGCTGGTGATGCCGCCGGCCTCGGGGGTGCCGGTGCCCGGCGCATGGGCCGGATCGAGGACGTCGATGTCCACCGAGATGTACAGGGGGCGGTTGCCGATGCGGTCGCGCAGCTTGGCGACGACCTCGGCCACGCCCTGGTAGTAGACGTCGGAGGAGGTGACGATGCCGAACCCGAAGCGCCTGTCGTCCTCGAGGTCCTTCTTGCCGTAGAGCGGGCCGCGGGTGCCGACGTGAGAGATGGCCTCGGTGTCGAGGATGCCCTCCTCCACGGCCCGGCGGAATGGGGTGCCGTGCGTGTATTCGGCGCCGAAGTAGGTGTCCCAGGTGTCCAGGTGCGCATCGAAGTGCAGCATGGCCACCGGCTCGCCGGCGCGTTCGGCGGCGGCACGCAGCAGCGGCAGCGCGATGGTGTGGTCCCCGCCGATGGTCATCAGCGAGGAGCCGTCCGCGGTCAGGTCCAGGGCGTTCTGCTGGATGGTCTCGATGGCCTCGTTGATGTTGAACGGGTTGACGGCCATATCACCGGCGTCCGCCACCTGGACCTCTTCGAACGGGCTGAGATCCCAGGCGGGGTTGTAC